>DATJUU010000220.1:0-7521 GCA_035502155.1 Opitutaceae bacterium | reverse complement strand
CACGATCAATTCGGCCGGCTATAACGTCTGGTACACGCGCGACGAGTTCCGATACCTCTGGAGGCGGATGTCCGGTGACGTGTCCCTGGCGGCCGACATCGCCTTTCCGGATCCGAAGGGCTACGGCGACCGCAAGGCCGTGCTCGTGATCCGCCAGGACCTTGAGGACGATGCGAAGGAAGCCATCGTCGCTTTGCACGGCCTCGGCATGATTCATCTGGCGCAGCGCCCCGCGAAGGGCGCGCGGGTCAAGGACACGGAGTACCGCATCGGGGGACGGGGCAGGCCCGGCGGCGCCACACCCGATTCCTTGGTCGGCGTCATGGCCCGGCGCATCGGCATCGAGAAACACGGCGACTCCTTCGCGCTCTACGTGAGCCTGGAGGGCGAGCCCATGCACCCGTTTGGGCCGCCCATCGAGCTGCACCTCGAAGCGCCCTTCTACGTCGGCATCGGCTTCTGCTCGCACCTGCCGGACAAGTCCGACACGGCGGTCCTCTCCAACGTCGTGCTCGAGAATTCCGCCGGCCGGGTCCACTAGAGGGCTACCGTCCTCCTCCGCCCTCCGGCCGTTCCGCCTTGGCCCGCTCCAGATTTTCCCGCGCCGCCGGATAATCGGGCTGCAGGCGCAGCGCCTCCTCGTATTCGGCGATCGCCGCGTCCCAGCGGCCGGAGGCGATCAGCGCGTTGCCGAGATTGAAATGCGCCTTGGCGAAAGCCGGACGGAGACGCACGGTCTCGCGGAGGTGCGCCACGGCCTCGGGCAGGCGGTCGGCGCGCGCCAGCGCGGTGCCGAGGTTGTTGTGCGCCTCCGGCAGGTCCGGTTGGAGGCGCAGCGCCTCGGTATATTCGCCGATGGCCGCGTCCGTCCGGCCCAGCTGCTCGAGGGCGAGGCCGAGGTCGTAGTGCGGCATGCCGGCCGCGGGCCGGATCCGCAGCGCCGCCTGGTAATGCGCGATCGCCGCGGCGGGATCGCCCTCGCGCAGGAGCAGGTTGCCGTAATTGACGTGGCCCTCGAAGTAGTCCGGCTTGAGCCGCAGGGTGGTCTCGTACTCCTGGATCGCCGCGGCGGTCCGGCCGGCGCGGTCGAGGGCGCCGGCCAGGTTGTAGTGGAATTCCGCGAAATCCGGCCGCAGGCGCACGGCGGTCTCGTACTCCGCGATGGCCTCCGGGATGCGGTTGTCGCGCACGAGGGCGTTGCCGAGATTGCTGTGGGCCTCGGGATAGTTCGGCCGGATCCGCAGCGCCTCCTCGTAGCGCCGGATCGCCTCGGCGTTGCGCCCCGCGTGCTCGAGGGCCACGCCGAGATTGTCGACCAGCTCGATGTCGCCGGGGTCGTGGCGCAGCGCGGTCTCGTCCACCGGGATGGCCTCCACCGCCCGCCCGGCATGGTCGAGCGCCACGCCCAGGCCCTTGAGCGCGCGGGCATTGTCCGGCCGCTTCGCCACGGTGTCGCGCCAGAGCGCCAGCTCGCTGCGGTAGTCGACGTTGCGGTGGAAGGTGAGGAGGCCGAAAGCCAGCGTGAGGGCGAGGGTGAAAGTGAGAGTAAGAACGGCATGGCGGGCGAGCGAATGGAGTCCGAGCACGAGCGCGGTAAGCACCGCCGCCAGCGGCAGGTACATCCGGTGCTCGACGATCATCTGCATCGTGCCGGGCACGAGGCTGGTCGGCGCGAGGATCGCGAAGAACCAGGCGCCGAGGAAGCCGGCCGCCGGGTATTTCCGGAGCGCGACGACCGTCGCCGCCAGCAGCGGGATGACGACCAGCGCGCCGGGCACAATCTCGCCGGCGCGGTGCACCCAGAACGTGCCGTATTCGAAGACCAGCGGGTGCGGCCACAGCGCCAGGGCGAGATAGCGGGGCAGCGCCTCGAGCTGCGTCAGCCAGTACGCCCACGGCGCGACCCCGACGTTGAAGCCGGCGGTGCCGACGCGGTTCCAGCCGGTGCCGGCCACGAGCGCGAGGAGCGGCAGCCAGGTGGCCGCCAGCGGCAGATAAAGGCCCCGCCGCCGGTGCCAGGCCTCGCGGAACGAGCCGGCGACGAACGTGCGGTCGTAAAGGAACACCAGCACCGGCGCCACGGACATGACCTCCTTGGTCGCCATGCCCAGCAGGCAGGCGGCGATGGAAAGCGCATGCCAGAAGGCGGGACCACGGGACCACGGACCACCGACCACCGGACCTGTGGCCTGTTGTCCCGTGGTCCGTGGTCCTGTGGTCGTCTCCACCGCGCGGATGAAGCAGTAGAAGGTGAGGAAAAAGCACAGCCCCATCAGCGACTCGACGCGCTGGACCGTGTACGTGACCGCCTCCGTCTGCAGCGGATGCACGGTCCAGAGCAGCGCGACGCTCCACGCGAGCCCGAATGCGTTTTCGCCGAAGCGCGCCCGCAGCGCCGGCCGGAGCAGCGTCCGGTGCAGGAGGCCGAAGAGCGCCAGCCCGGCCAGAACGTGGATCAGGAGGTTGAATGCGTGATAGCTCCAGGAATCGTACCCGCTGAGGGCGTAGTTGACCGCGAGGGTGAGGTTGGCCAACGGCCGGCCGGTGACCGCCGAGGCCGGCGCCGCCGGATCGAACACGGACCAGGGCGGCCAGAGGTGGCGGAGGCCCGGGTTTTGGAGGATCGCCGGCGGGTCATCGAACTGGAACGGGACGCGGAAGGTGTTGTGGTACGCGGCAAGCCCGGCGAGGGCGATCGCGCCGGCCGCGGCGAGCAGCCGCGCGCGGCCCACGGGGCGGGGGACGGCGACCGGTTCCGGGAAACTCATGCGGAGGCGACGCGGGCGTCGCGCCCTTCCAGCTTGGCGACCGGCGCGAGCGTGGCCAGCTTTTGCGCGGCCCGGCCCGGAGGGTTTTGACTTTTGGCCCCATTCCGCGACCTTGCCTCGGCGCCGGCGACGAAAGCTGCAGTCGAGCCGGCCCGCGTTGACCCCATGCGCCCTCCCACCTGCCTCCTGTTGGCCGCCTCGCTCGCGGCCGGCCGCCTCATGAGCGCGCCGCCTTCGCCGACCTTCGTGTCCGTGCGCGACCCGCGCCTCGAGTACATGGGCCGGGTGGATTTCGCCAGCGGCGAGGCGCGGATGGGATTCCCGGGGATTGTGATTCGATTCGTCTACCGCGGACCGGCGCCGACGCTGCGGCTGAGCGCCAGTTCGCCCGACTGCTATTTCAACCTCGCCTGCAACGGCTGGGATCCGGTGGTGATCCGGCTCCGCCAGGGGGAGAACGAGATCGCACTGCCCACCGGCGTGGCGCCGCCGTCGGGCTGGCTCGTCCGGCTGGTGCGGCGCACCGAGGCCTGGCAGGGCATCGCGGCGTTCCAGGGCCTGGTCCTCCCGCCGGGATGCGAGCTGGTGTCCCCGCCGCCGTGGCCGGAGCGGAAGCTGATGTTCATCGGGGACTCGATCACCTGCGGCGAATACCTCGAGCGCTTCCCGCCCGAGGATGACAACAGCGCGCGGACCACGGATGCCGCGCGCGCCTTCCCCATGCTGCTCGCCCGGTGGCTGCAGGCCCAGGTGCACTTTGTGAGTTACGGCGGCCGCGGCGTCATGCGCGACTGGCAGGGTAACACGGACACGAACAATGCACCGCAGTTCTTCGGGCGCACGATGCCCGACGATCCGGCGTCACGCTGGCGCCACGCCGACTACGTGCCGGACGTGGTCGTCGTCGCCCTCGGCCAGAATGATTTCAGCAAGGACCTGCCGGACGAGGCCGTGTACACGAAGGCGTGCGACGACTTCATCGGTCAGGTGCGCGTGGCGTATCCGCACGCCGGCATCCTGCTCGCCGAGGTCTCGCTGTTCGGGACCACGCCGGGGTCGCCGGATCTGGCAAAGCGCGAGCAACTGCATCGGGTGCTCGCGGCGGTGGTGGCGCGGCGGCGCGCGGCCGGCGACGGGCGGATCGCGGAGACGCCCGTCGGCTATTATCCCGGCACACCGACCAACGCGCACCCGGTGGCCTTCCAGCACGAGCAGATCGCGCTCGAGCTGCTCGACCCGATCCGGCGCCTTGCCGGCTGGTGAGGCCGGCGGCGCGACACCCGGAGCTCACCCCGCGGGCAGCTCGGCGTCGCCGTTGCTTTCGACGAACTGCGCCATCGCCAGCTCCTCGCCGGCCAGCGCCTGCTGGCGCTCGCGGATCAGCGTCCCGTAGGTGGGCGGCGGCTGCGGATTGCGATAGAACACACCGGTGTAGAGCGTCTCGCCATAAGCCTGCGCGAGCTCCATCGCCCGGATCCGGTTGGCGGGATCGTGGCCCTCGTCCTCCAGCCGGCGCATCCGCTTCTTCTGGGTCTTGAGCTGCGTCTCGGCGTCGCCGTAGGTGATGCAGGGCGACTGGATGTTGACGAAGGCGAAGCCGGGGAAGCGGATCGCCTCCTCGATCATTTTCGCCAGGCCCTCCATGTCGGCCGGCACGCCTTGGGCGACGAAGCTCGCGCCGTAGGCGAGCACGTAGAGCAGCGGGTTCACCGGGTCCTCCATGCTGCCGTAGACCGAGGAGGAGGTCTTGCGGCCGCGGGGCGAGGTGGGGGACAGCTGGCCCTTGGTCAGGCCGTAGATCTGGTTGTCCATGACGATGTACGTCAGATCGGGATTGCGGCGGACGGCGTGGGCGACGTGGCCGCCGCCGATCGAAAAGCCGTCGCCGTCGCCGCCGGCCACGAGCACAAGCAGCTCCGGGTTGGCCATCTTGATGCCCTGGGCGATGGGCAGGGCGCGGCCGTGCACGGTGTTGAAGCCGTAGGCGGTGGTGTAGCCGGGGATGCGGCTGGAGCAGCCGATGCCGGAGATGAAGGCGATCTCGTGCGGCGGCCGGCCGATCGCGGCCAGGGCGCGGTAGATGGCGGTGACGACCCCGTAGTCGCCGCAGCCGGGGCACCAGATCGGTTTCAGGCTGCTGCGGTAATCCTTGGCCGTGAAGACCTCGGGGCTGAGCGGGCATTCAGTGCTCATGGCGCGAAAATGGTGGGTTCAGGATTTGGCGAGGTCGCGGATGGCCGCCAGCGCCTCGGCGGGCGTGATCGGGTTGGAGCCGCTCTTGGCCAGGACGGTGAACGCCGGCGGCACCGGCACCCACATGCGGATGAGCCGGTACAGCTGGCCCTGGTGCGATTGTTCGATGACGAGGCCGCGGCGCACGGAGCGGAAGAAGTCCGCGTAGATCTCCTCCGCCACCGGATAGAGCAGCTTGGGAATGAGGAGCTTGACCTTCAGCCCCTCGGCGCGGGCGAGCTGCAGCGCCTCGAGCGCCACGCCGGCGACGCTGCCCCAGCTGACGAGGCCGACGGCGGCGTCCGCGTCGCCCTCGATGACGAAGAGGTCGCGGCGCCGCCGGAGCGGGTCCATCTTGCGCAGCCGCTTGTCGTTCATGCGGGCATGCATCTCGCCGCTGGCCGTCGGGGCGCCGAGCTCGTTGTGCTCGATGCCGGCGGCGAGGTAGTTGCCGCCCTTCATCCCGGGGTGGCTGAGCGGGCTGATGCCGGACTCGGTGAAGCGGAAGCGCTCGTAGTGCTCCAGCTCCCGCGGCGTCGGCCGGAGGCGCTCGACGAGGGTGAAGCGCGAGGTGTCGACCGGCGGCACGATCTCCTTGCGCTGGGCGATCTCCTGGTCGGAGAGCACGATCACCGGCGTCTGGTATTGCTCGGCGATGTTGAAGGCCTCGACCGTGATGCCGAAGATGTCCTCGACGCTGATCGGCGCGAGCACCGGCCGCACGGTGTCGCCGTGGGCCGAGAACACGGCCGCGAACAGGTCCGCCTGCTCGGCCTTGGTCGGCATGCCGGTGGACGGCCCGCCGCGCTGGACGTCGACGCAGACCAGCGGGAGCTCGACCACGCTGGCGAGGCCGAGGACCTCGGTCTTGAGCGAGAGGCCGGGGCCGGAGGTGGCGGTCATGGCCTTGACGCCGGCGAAGGAGGCACCGACCGCGGCCGCCACGCCGGCGATCTCGTCCTCCGCCTGGAGCAGGGAGCCGCCGCGCTTCCAGATCTCGCGGCCGAGGTACTGCATGATCTCCGAGGCCGGGGTGATCGGGTAGCCGCCGAAAAACTTGCAGCCCGCAAAGACCGCGGCCGCGCCGCACATGTCGTTGCCGTCGGTGAGGAGCTTGCGCGCGCCGCCGGCCGCGGCGGGGCTGAGGCGGCGGTCGACGGCGAGCGGATGCTGCGCCGCATACTCGAGGCCGGCGGCGAAGGCGCGCTCGTTGGCCTGGACGACGGCGTCGCCCTTTTTGGCGAACTTCTTGCGGATGCCGGCCGGGAGGCTTTCGCGAGCGAGGTCAAACCAGCCGGCGAGGAGGCCGAGGACGATGTTGTTCTTCGCCAGCTGGTTGCCGGCCGATTTCATCGCCATGTCCTCCATCGGCACGGCGAGCGCGGCGGCCGGCGTCACGCCGCCGAGGGGGAGCTGGGGCGGCTCGACGCCGGTCCTGGTCTCGTAGATCACCACGGTGGCGGGGCCGACGGGCAGTTCGGCGCCGAACTTCAGGAAGTCCTCCCAGTTCAGCACGACCGCCACGTCGAGCGTGCCGCCGGGGTTGAGGACGGGCCCGGTGGACACCCGCAGGCGGCAGGAGGATTCGCCGCCGCGGATCTGGGAGCCGAAGCTCTTGGTGAGGATGGCGAAGTAGCCCTCCGCCGCCGCGGCGCTAATGAGGGACTCGCCCGCCGAGACGATGCCGTCTCCGCCGGAGCCGGCCATGCCGATGATCAGGTCGCTTACCATAACGGGAAATGAGATGGAATGGGCGGACCAAGGGCGGACTGCAACATATGCCGGAACAAGGTGCGGGGCTCCCGCCCAAAGTGGCCGGCGGGGGCGGGTAGCAGAAATGAAACCCGGTGGGCGGCGCAGCGTTAGGCCGGCTACTCGCCGCGAAAGACGCCGGCCTTGGCGGCGTGTTCCTTCTCCAGGCTGCCGCAGACGAGGTCGCAGAGCTTGAAGATCGTGGGGTCGCCGATGGCGTAGAACACCTCCAGGCCCTCCTTGCGGCGCTTGAGGAGGTGGGCGTCGGTCAGGGTCTGGAGATGGCGGGAGACATTGGCCTGGGTGCTGCCGGTGAGTCCGACCAGGGTGTGGACCGGCTTTTCGCCGTCGAACAGCGCCTGCAGCA
Source organism: Opitutaceae bacterium (assembly GCA_035502155.1). Taxonomy (GTDB): domain Bacteria; phylum Verrucomicrobiota; class Verrucomicrobiia; order Opitutales; family Opitutaceae; genus Fen-1467. Next base: position 402 of record DATJUU010000220.1, on the reverse strand, counting down.
GCCGGAGGCGCATCGGCTCGGCCAGGACGGCGAACCGGCGCGCCACCAGTTCCAGGGCCTCGTCGGAGAGCGGGGTCGCTTTCATGCGCAGGCAGGGAAGTGAAACGAGGCTTGACATGGATTCAACTAAATACGTATATACGCATATAACTAACAAAGAGTCAAGCCCAATTCCATGAAGACTGAATCCTACATCCGCATCCTCGCCGGCACGCTGGTGCTGGTGAGCGTCACCCTGGGCCACTTCGTCAGCGCGTGGTGGCTGCTGCTGGCCGTGTTCGTGGGCCTGAACCTGATCCAGTCGGCGGTCACCCGCTTCTGCCCGGCGGAGATCATCATCCTGAAGCTGGGGCTGGGCACCGGACCGTGCGCGGTCGGCTTCAAGCGCGAGCCGTGAACGCG
>DATJUU010000219.1:0-3575 GCA_035502155.1 Opitutaceae bacterium | reverse complement strand
TCCATGAACTGCCCCTGCTGGTCGCGGAAGCCGACCATCGGGATGCCGTAGTACAGCGTGTCGTCCTGCTGCGTCTCCCACCACACCGCGGTGCCGGTGCCGGCGACGGGCATGCCGATGAGCTTGCCGATGCCGAGGTGGCGGTAGACCCACGGGAAGAGGTGGGCGTCGGAATAGTTGCTCTCGCTGATCAGCACCACCGACGGCTTGGTCCATTTCTGCGTCGGTTCCCAGCCGAGCGACTGCCCGCGCGGGAGGAACTCGAGGTAGGCCCGGCCGCTGAGCAGGGTGGCGAGTTCGTCGTGCAGGTTGCCGCCGCCGTTGAAGCGCGTGTCGACGATCAGCGCCTGCTTGCCGCTCTGCCGGCCGAGGATCTCGGAGAAGGCGTCGCGGTAGCTCGCGTCGTTCATCGAGCGCACGTGCACGTAGCCGAGGCGCCCGCCCGAGAGGCGGTCGACCTCCTCGCGGTTGTGCTTCACCCAGCGCTTGTAGAGGAGCTCGTTTTCCGCCGTCAGGCTGACGGGCTTGACCGTCTCCTCGAACCGCAGGTTCTTGGCCGGGTCGTAGGCCGAGAGCAGCGTGGGCTTGCCCGCGCGGTGGTTGAGCAGCGAATCGAACTCCGCGCCCGGGGCGATCGCCTGGCCGTCGATCTTCTCGATGATCATGCCGGGCGTGATCTTCGACTTGGCGATGGTCAGCGGCCCGCCCTCGATGATCTCGTCGACCTTCACGCCCGCGCCGGCGTAGTCCGGGCTGTAGAAGACCCCGAGCGCGGCGGTGGCGTCGGCGCCGGGATTGTGCGGCGTGTAGCCCGAGCCGGTGTGCGAGGCGTCGAGTTCGCCGACCATCTCGCTGAGCAGCTCGGCGAAGTCCCAGTTGTCGGCGATGTAGGGGAGGTACCTGGCGTAGACCTGCCGGTAGTACGCCCAGTCGACGTTGTTCATGTCCTTGAGGTAGAATTTCTCGAGCGTCTGGCGCCAGAGGTGGTCGAAGATGTAGGCGCGCTCGGCGGTGCGGTTGAGGTTCATCTCCGCCTTGAAGGCCACCGGCTTCGGGTGGGCCTGGCCGTCCGCCGGCACCTCGAGCCGCTGCAACACGCCGCCCGCGAGCACGAAGGCGGTCTTGCCGTCGTGGTCCAGCAGCAGGCGGACCGGCGGGGCGTCCTCCTCGTCGCCGTCCTCGCCGGGGAAGCTCGCGATCCGGCGGGTCTCCTTGTCGCGCGGCTGGCCGAGCCAGAGGTCGTAGCCGTCGGCCGTCTTGCTGAGGTAGAGCAGGGTTTCGCCGTCGGGGGTGAGCGCGGCGCCCTTGAGCAGGGTGGAGTTGAGGGTCAGCCGGGCGCGGCGGTCGTCCAGGTTGGTGAGGTCGATCTGGAGGGGCGGGGGCAGCTTGATCTCGTCGGTCGCCGCCTTGGCGCCGCCATCTTTGCCCTCTTTGGCCTCCTTCGTGTCCTTGGCGTCCTTGGTCTCCGCGGCCGGCGCGCCCTTGTCGCCGCCGTCCTTCTTCGCGTGGTCCTCCTGCTCCTTGAGGATGGCGAATTCGGGGCGGGTGAGGTTGAAGCGGTCGAAGGCCGCCTGGGTGAGGAACATGGCGTAGACGTCGGTCTGCGGGTCGCCGCCGCTGCCGTTGCCGTGCAGGCCCATGCGGTCGCTGATCCACATCACGGCCGTGCCGTTGATCGCCCACATCGGCCGGTTGTCCTCGTAGCCGCTCTTGGTCAGGTTCTCCAGCGGGCCCTTGCCCGCGGCATCGACCAGGCCGACCTCGTTGGACCAGCGGTTGCGGTCGATGAAGGTGACGAGGAACCAGCGGGCGTCGGGCGACCACTGGAACCACTGGTCGCCGTCGGCGTAGGAGTAGTTGTACTCGCCGGGCAGGACGGTGCGCGTCTCGCCCGAGGCGAGATTCAGCACCTTCAGCGTCGTGCGGTCCTCGAGGTAGGCGACCTCCTTGCCGTCGGGCGAATACTTCGGCTGGAAGTTCTCGTGGCCGTTCTGGAGCAGGGTCCTGGTCTCGACCGAGGAGGCGTTGAAGAAATACGGCTGGTCCTCCTTGGTGCCGGTGAGGCGGGCCTCGTAGAGATTCCACGAGCCGCCGCGTTCGCCGGCGAAGACGAGCCGCCGGCCGTCGGGGCTGAAGTCGACCGAGCGCTCCTGCTCGGGCGTGTCGGTGATGCGGCGGGTGGTGCCGAACTCGGTCGAGGCCACGTAGACCTCGCCGCGCACGACGAAGGCGATCTCCTTGCCGTTCGGGCTGAGGGCCATCTCGGTGGCGCCCTTGGTCAGGGTCACGGCCTCCGTCGCGGCGGGCTGCGTGTCGACCGCGATGTGGACGGCCACGCGGGCCGGCTCGGCGGCTCCGGCGGCGAGGGTGTAGATCTCGCCGTCATAGCCGAAGCAGAGGTCGCCGCCGCGGCTGATGCTGAGGAAGCGCACCGGGTTGCGGTCGAAGTGGGTCACCTGGGTCGTCGCGGCCGGTGTGGCGAGGGGGAACTTCCAGACGTTGAACGAGCCGCTGCGCTCGCTCAGGTAGAACACCGTCTGCTGGTCGGGGCCCCAGACCGGGTTGCGGTCCTCGCCGGGGAAATCGGTCAGCCTGGTGTGCTGGCCGCTCTTCATATCGTACACCCAGATGTCGTGCGCGGTGGGCGCCTGGTGGTGCTTGCGCCAGAGGTTCTCGTAGCCCTTGAGGTCCTCGTAGAGCAGCTTGTCGCCGGCGTCGTTGAAGCGCGCGGCCAGCGCCGGGGTGGTGAGGAGCTGCAGCGGGCGGCGGCCCTCCTCGATCGAAACCTCGTACAGCTCGGGCATGTATTTCACCTGCGGGAACTGCACGTTGGTGCGGGCGTCCATCCGGTGGCCCCAGAAGACCACGTTCTTCCCGTCCGGGGTGAAGGCCGTTGGGTACTCGGGGTTCGAGAGGTAGGTGAGGCGGCGCGCCGGGCCGCCGGCGGAGGAGATGAGGAAGACGTCGAAGTTGCCGTAGGTGTCGGCGGCGTAGGCCAGGTACTGGCCGTCGGGCGACCAGACCGGCATGAAGTTGTGGTGGCCGTTGGCCGTGAGGGCGCGGGCGTTGCCGCCGGCCGCGGGCACGACGAACAGGTTGCCCTCAAAACTGAAGGCGATCTGGGTGCCATCCGGCGAGATCGCCGGGTAGCGCAGCCACAGCGGGCGCTCGAGCGGCCCGAGGGCGGGCCCGGCCGCGGGCGGCGCGCTCGGGGCGTCGGCCGCGCCCAACAGTCCAAAAACCACGGCGCCGGCCACGAGGAGGCCGGCCGCCCAACGCCAACGACGAAACAGGGTAGACATATTCATCCGGGGGAGGGGATTGAGGGGGTAGGTTTCGCCTCAGGAAATCGGCGGCGTTGCCGCTGGCAATCCCAATGCGCTCCTCCGGGCCGTTCGCCTGGCTGCCGGCACGGTCCCTCCTGCGCGCGCGCCGCCGACCGACGGCCGATGCCATTTGTCATCCATCAGATGACAAGGCGCCACCGGCCCGGGTCGGTTTGTCATCGATTGGATGACGAGCGCGGCGCGCGGCCCCCGGGCCTCGGTGGAAGGCGAAGGCCCCGAAAAGCAGCG
>DATJUU010000218.1:0-2801 GCA_035502155.1 Opitutaceae bacterium | reverse complement strand
CGCCCGGCTCAGGTTGCGGAAGGGCAGGCCCTTGCGCCGCAGCAGGGCCTGGTAGGCTTGGCCGACATATCCGGAACCTCCGAGCAGCAGGATCATGGGAGCGGTTGAGCGTAGGAAGGCGGCGCCGGGCAACAAGCAATTACCGCCGCCCGGCGGGCCGGCCTCATTTCCGGCGGTAGTCGCCGCGGCTGAAGTACTTTTCCAGCCAGACGTACATGCAGATGAAGAAATAGCGGCTGCCCATCTCCTTGATGCGGAGCTTGGCCTCGCCCTGCTCGCGGTTGCGCCAGCTGATCGGCGTCACCGTCCAGGAGTAGCCGCGGACGATCGCCTTGAGCGGGATCTCCACCGTCAGGTTGAAATGCGGCGAGAGGAAGGGCCGGCAGCCGTCGATGACCGTGCGGCGGTAGGCCTTGAAGGCGTTGGTGGTGTCGTTGAGCGGGATGTGGAAGAGCAGCTTGATGAAGAGATTCGCCAGGCGGTTGATGAACAGCTTCACCCGCGGATAATCGACCACCTGGCTGCCCTCGATGAACCGGCTGCCGAAGACGCACTCCCAGCCCTCGTTGAGCCGCCGCCAGTAGGTGACCGCGTCGTCGGGCGAATCCGAGGCATCCGCCATCATGATGGCGCAGGCGTCGCCCCGGCTGTGGTTGAGGCCGTGGACGACGGCGCGCCCGAAGCCGTGCGGGCCGAGGTTCTGCACCGGCACCAGCGTGGGCACCTCGCGGCACAGGCGCTGCAACGTGGCCCAGGTCGCGTCGCGGCTGCCGTCGTCGACGACCACGATCTCGTGCGGCACCTGCTCGCGCACCAGGATCGCATACAGGCCCTGCACCATCGCGGGCAGCGACGCCTCCTCGTCCCGCGCGGGGATGACGATCGAATAAAGGCTGAGCGGCGGGGCGGGGGAGGCGGGAGGGGCGTCCGGCATCGAGCGGGGGCGGCTAAAGCGGGGCCGAGAGTTCGAGCCATTCGGGATGGGCCCGGGCGTGGGCGGCGATTTCGTCGAGGATGGCGGCGACGGGGGTCTGCGGCCGCCAGCCCCAGAGGCGGGTGGCCTTGGCGTGGTCGAGCACCACCCAGGGCAGGTCGAACGGCCGGGGCGCGCCGTCGGCGGTGACGGTGTGCGCGCCGCCGTGCGCCGTGCACCAGTCGCTGAGCTGCCGCAGCGACAGGGCGGAGGCCGTGCCACCGGAGAGATTGACGATCCGGTCGGCGGCGGCCGTGGCCGGGGCGGCAAGCTGCTGCTCCAGCAGCGGCAGCAGGTCGCGCGGATGCAGGCAGTCGCGCACCTGGTGCCCGTGGCCGCCGAAGCCGAGGTACTTGAGGGGCCGGCGGCGCAGCCAGGAGTGGATCCAGAAGGAGAAGATGCCCTGGTCGGGCTGGCCGAACTGCCCGGCGCCGGCGAGCACGCCGCAGCGGTTGACGAACACGGGGCAGTCGAAGGCGGCGCCGTACTCGAGCGCGAGCGCCTCGGAGGCCAGCTTGGACGCGCCGTAGAGCGAGACCGGCGGCAGGGTGGAGAACGCCTCGTTCAGGCCGGCGGTGCTCACGCCGGGCGGGAGCGGGGCCGAGGCGGCGAGGTGGAAGGCGTCGCGCTCGACGGTCAGCGGCAGGGCGGTGAGCGCGGCGATCGAGTACACCCGGCTGGTGCTGAGCAGGATCAGGCCGGCATGGTGCTGCTTGCAGTACTCCAGCAGGTTGAAGGTGCCGAGGAGGTTGTGCTCGACGAGCTGCCGGCTGCTCGTCCGGCCGTCGACGCCCGCCAGCACGCTGGGATTGGCCGCGGCGTCGAGCACCCAGTCGGCGGCGGGCAGCGCCTCGAGGTCGCTGGCCGCGCGCACGTCGGCGTGCACCAGGCGGGCCCCGAGTTTCCTGAGCTCGGCCCGGTTGGTCTCGCTGCCGGGCCGGCTGAAGTTGTCGAACCCCGTGACCTCGTGGCCCTTGCCGGCCTGCAGCAACCCGCGGGCGAGCGTGCTGCCCGCGAAGCCGCAGACGCCGGAGATCAGGATCTTCATGCCGGGGCGAGCAAAGCAGGAGAGCCCAAGCAGGGAAAGGGGAAATCGTCAGCCCGCCGGCTCGCGGCGGCGCCACGCCGCGACGATCTGGCGGATCGTCTCCTCCAGGCTCACGCTGATGTCCCACGCCGGGTAGTGGGCGCGCATCTTGCGCAGGTCGGAGTAGTAGCAGATGTGGTCGCCGCTGCGGTTCTGGTCGACGTAGGTGTGGACCTGGGCGCGGCCGGTGCACTTTGCGGTGAGCGCAAACGCCTCGAGAATGGAGCAGGAATTGGCCTTGCCGCCGCCGAGGTTGTAAACCTCGCCGGCGCGCGGCGCCGCCACGAACGCCGCCATGAACCGCGCCACGTCCAGCGAATGGATGTTGTCGCGCACCTGCTTGCCCTTGTAGCCGAAGACGCGGTACTCGCGGCCCTCGAGGTTGCACTTCACCAGGTAGCTGAGGAAGCCGTGGAGCTCGACCCCGGTGTGGTTCGGCCCGGTCAGGCAGCCGCCGCGCAGGCAGCAGGTGGGCATCCCGAAATAGCGGCCGTATTCCTGCACCATCACGTCGGACGCCACCTTCGAGGCGCCGAACAGCGAATGCTTCGACTGGTCGATCGGAAACGTCTCCGGAATGCCGTGGGCGTAGGCCGGGTCGGCGTAGTCCCAGCGCGTCGCCAGCTCCACCAACTTGATGGTGTTGGGCGCGTCGCCGTAGACCTTGTTGGTCGACATGTGCACAAACGGCGCCTCGGGGCAGGCCTGGCGCGCGGCTTCGAGCAGGTTGAGCGTGCCGAC
>DATJUU010000217.1:0-8199 GCA_035502155.1 Opitutaceae bacterium | reverse complement strand
GGTCTGCCAGTTGTTCGACGTCACCTGGTTGAAGAGCTGGGAGAAACCCGCGAGGACCTGGTCCTCGACGTGGTACCAATGGCCCTCGAAGAGCGACTTCCGGGCGGTGAGCTCCGCGCGCTCCTGGTCGCGCCGGGTGAGGCCATGGTTCTGGTTCCAGTTGTACTTCACCACCGAGGCCGGGAAGGGGCCGAACACCAGGTTGCCGTTGGCGACCGTCTCGCCGTTGAGCCCGTTGGTCGCGCCCAGCGTGAAGATGGTCTGCGAGAGGTTGTAGCCCGGATTGCCCGGCGAAATCGGGCCGGTGATCTGCCCGTTGGGCGCCTGGGTCTGGGTCGCCCAGCGCGAAGTGTTGTAGCCAACGAGGGCGTCCACGCGCGGGAGCCACTTCGACTCCTGCAGGAGCGCCTGGGTGACCTTGACCTCGATGTTCGACTCCTGCTGGTCATTGTACACATCCGGACCCGCGAGATTCACCGTCCGGCGATCGGCGCCCGGCGGATAGTAGAAGGCGACCGCCTCGAGCTGGTCGTTGTTGATCGGGGTGGACGAGTTCCCCGACGCCGCGCGGAGGGCCTGGAAGCCATAGCCGTTCTGTTTGGAGTTGCCGAATTCCGTGTCGAGCAGGACCTCGGTGGAGCGGGTCGGCTTCCAAGAGACGGACGGCGCGACGAAGTAGTGGGAGTTGCTCTGGTATTTGATGTTGGAGTCCGACTTCTCCCACGAGGCGCTGAGGCGATAATCGATGTGGTTGGCGGTGCTCACCGGCCCCGTCACGTCGACGGCCGAGCGCATGAAGTCATAGGTCCCGTACGAGAGCGTGAACATCCCCTGCGGCACGTCCAACGGCTGCTTGGTGAGGTAGTCGACCACGCCGCCGAAGTTGCCCGTGCCGTAGAGCAGGGCATTGGGCCCCTCGACGACCTCGATGCGGTCGATGTTCACCGCATCGGTCGAGCTGCCGCGGATGAACCCGTCGCGCAGCATGTTGTTGGTCACGAAGCCGCGGATCTTCAGCTGGACCTGGTTGATGTTCACCGTCAGGCCCTGCGGATTGTTCACGCCGCCCGGCCCGTAGGGACTGCCGTAGGTGCCGCCCGTGTTTTCCAGGTCATTCTGCGTCGTGAGCATGATCCCGGAGGTGTAGGCCAGCGAACCGCGCAGGTCCGTCGCCGCGATGTCGCGGATGAACTCGCTTGTGATGACGTTGATCGAGATCGGAATGTCCTTGATCGCGGTATCGACCCGCGAGCCGGAGATCACGTTGGTGGCGAGGTAGCCGACGTCCTTGTCCGTGGACACGACGAACGGCGACAGATTCACCACCTCCGCTTCGGCGCCGCCGGCGTTCGGGGGCGGCGTCGCCGCCGCCTGGGCGTGGGCGCGGATGGCGGGAATCGAGGCGAGCCCAAGCGTGAGCAGCGCCGTCAACAGGCGATCAAAGATCGCGGTTCTGTGAGCTTTCATGGGTTGGTGCGATTAAGTTCCAACGGTTACTGGCTGGTCGGCCCGCAGCGGCGTCCCACCTGCGCGACAACGGCGGTGCGCCGCAGCCCAACGAGGCGAAAACCGGCAAGGGTAACCGGACAGTTGGAGGGGTAGACCATCGACGAAACGCGGTGATCTTGGGAACCATTTCACAGTAATGTCAACAAATAAGTGCATAGATTGGTGCATGGAATTGCATCCAACCGATACAAAGCCAAAATCTTATTTAACTAGCTATTGAATTTGTATTTATAATAACAAAGACAGCCGGCTAATATCGGCCATTAACTGCGTAAACAGTCACATTTTGTCAAAAGAGTGCATTGTTTTTTCACTTGATTATCTCTGCATGTGCGTACACAGATGTTCGCGCCCCCCGCTGGATTGACCAGTGTGTTGCCCGCTGCCTGCCGTGAATCAGCAGAAACTCGCCAAGCTTCTCAACCTCTCCCGGACGACGGTGTCGCGCAGTCTCGCCAACCACCCGGCGATCAGCACCGAGACCCGCGCCCGCGTGCAGGCGCTGGCGGCGCAGATGGGCTACCGGGGATTCGCCTCGCGCGGCGTGCGCCGCTCCCGCCAGCGCAAGCCGATGACGATCGGCGTGGTCATCGGCGTGCCGGCCGAGAATGTCGCGCTCGCCACCTTCCCCTACGTGCTGCAGGGCATCCGCGACCGCGCCGACTTCGAGCACCTCGCCGTCGACGTGAGCTACCAGAAGCCGGCCTCGTTCGACACCGGGCTCAAGCGGCATCCGATCTTCCGCCACATGCGCAAGGCGGACTGGCGGGGCGTGATCCTCATCTACCCGTTTCCGGACAACGCGGTGAAGACCATCGCGCGCCGGATCTCCACCGTCTCCGTCCTCGAGCAGTACGCCGACATCGGCCTCGACGTCATCGACGTCGACGACGCCTCCGGCTTCCTCGCCATGGTGGACCGCCTCGCGCGCCTCGGGCACAAGCGCATCGGTTTCGTGCACTGGCCGTATCCGGTGGGCGGCCTGTGGGGCTACCGGCGGTTCGGCGGCTACGTCGAGGGCATTTTCCGCAACGGCCTGGAGTTCCGCCCCGACTGGGTCTTCAGCATCTACAAAAACGCGCCGCGCTACGAGCCGGCCCAGCTCGCCGAGGTCGCCTACCAGAAGATGAAGAAGGACGGCGTCACCGCCTGGGTCTGCGCGGCCGACCACCAGGCCTACAGCCTCATCCAGGAACTGCAGGCCCGGGGCCTGCGCATCCCGGCCGACTGCTCCATCACCGGGTTCGACGGCCTGGAGCCGCCGCCACAGGTCCCCCGCGCCCTCTCGCTGCAGGTGCCCCACGAGGAGATCGGCTCCTCCGCGGCCTCGCGGCTGATCGACCGCATCCTCCACCCCTCCTCGCCGCGCCGGAAGATTCTCGTCGAGCCCCATCTCATCGAGGGCACCACCGTGGCCGCGCCCCCGCGGTCCTGAGGCGTCCGGTCCCGGCCGCGAACGGCGGCGGTGCTGAGCCGGTCCAGCGCATGAAACCCCTTTCGCCCTCCCCCGCCCCCCACCCGCGCATCGGCGGCTCCTTCGTGTCCGCCTTCGGCGGCCGGTACTATCGCATCACCCATTGCGACCGGATGCCGCCGTTCTTCATGAACGTGGTCAGCTCCTCGGACCTGTGGCTCTTTCTGGCGAGCAACGGCGGACTCACCGCGGGCCGGGTCGACGCCGAGCACGCCCTGTTCCCCTACCAGACGGTCGACCGGATCTACGACAGCGCCGGGTTGACCGGCCCGTTCACCGTGGTCCGCGCGGGACCCGAGGGCCGGGAAATCCTGTGGGAGCCGTTCACCCCGCATCCGACCCGGCTGCACGCGATCTCGCGCCTCCTCTACAAGAGCGTCGAGGGCGACCGCGTGTGGTTCGAGGAGAACCATCACCAGCTGGGGCTCACGTTCCGCTACGGCTGGTCCACCGCCGGCGCGCACGGACTCGTCCGGCGCTGCGAACTGCACAACCCCGGCCGCGACCCGGTCACCGTGCGCGTGCTCGACGGGCTGCGCAATCTGCTGCCGCCCGGCATCCCCTACCCCCTGCAGGCCGAGAGCAGCTGCCTGGTGGACGCCTACAAGACCGCCGAATTGCTGCCGGGGTCGTCCCTGGCGGTCTATGCCCTGGCCGCCGGCATCGTCGACCGCGCGATCCCGATGGAATCGCTGCGGGCCAGCATCGCGTGGTCGGAGGGGTTGCCCGGGGCGGACGTGCTCCTGTCCGATGACCAGCTGAGCGCCTTTTATGCCGAGGCCACGCCCGCGACGGAGACCCACCGCCGCGGGGTGCGTTGCACCTATGCGGTCAGTTCCACTTTCTCGCTCGCGCCCGGCGCGACCCGGCGGTGGCTGATGGTCACCGACACGGGTCTGACCCAGGCGGACGTCACGGCGCGGCGGCGCGCCCTGGCCGCCGGCGGCCTCGCCGAGGCGGTGCTCGCGGCCGCCGACGCCTCGACCCAGACGCTGCGGACGCTGGTCGGCACGGCCGACGGCCTCCAGACCGGCGGGGAGGAGACCACCACCGCGCATCATTTCGCCAACGTCCTGTTCAACATCATGCGCGGCGGCATTTTCGCCGGGGGGCACCAGATGCCGGTCCGCGACTTCGCGGCGTTCGTGCACGCGCGCAACCGCCCGGTGGCGGCGCGGCACGCCGACTTTCTGGCCGCCCAGCCCCGGACGCTCCCGCGGGCCGAGTTTCTGGCCCGCCTCGCCGCCCCCGGCGACCGCGATCTGGAGCGTCTCGGCCTGGAATACCTGCCGCTCTCCTTCAGCCGGCGCCACGGCGACCCGAGCCGGCCGTGGAACCGCTTCCGCATCCAAGTGCGCGACGAGCAGCAGGAGCGCGTGCTCCACTACGAGGGCAACTGGCGCGACATCTTCCAGAACTGGGAGGCCCTCTGCCTGAGCTTCCCGGATTTTCTGGAGAGCATCATCGCCAAGTTCGTCAACGCCTCCACCGTCGACGGCTACAACCCCTACCGCGTGTCGCACACCGGCATCGAGTGGGAGTCGCCCGACCCGGAAAACCCGTGGGCCTCGATCGGCTACTGGGGCGACCACCAGGTCGTCTACCTGCTCCGCCTGCTCGAGTGGTCCGCCCGCTTCCATCCCGGGCTGCTGGCGGCCTGGCTGCGGCGCGAGCTCTTCAGCTACGCCAACGTCCCCTATCGCATCCGCGACTACGCCGCCACCCGGCGCAATCCGCACTCGACGATCGAATTCGACGCCGCGCAGCACGAGGCGATCGAGCGGCTGGTGGCCCAGTTCGGCACGGATGCGCGCTTCGTGCTCGGCCCGGACCACGGCGTGCTGCACGTCAATCTCACGGAGAAACTCCTGGTCCTCATCCTCACCCGGCTGACCAACTTCGTCCCCGGCGGCGGCATCTGGATGAACACCCAGCGGCCGGAATGGAACGACGCCAACAACGCCCTGGTGGGCTACGGCGTCTCGCTGGTCACCCTCTGCCACCTGCGCCGCCTGCTGGTCGCCTGCCTCGAGACCCTGCTGCCGGCCCTCGGCCGGGACCCGGTGCCGGTGTCCCGCGCCGTCGGCGCCCTGCTCTCCCGCGTCGCCTTCGCGCTCGACGCCTACCATCACCTCCCCGCCCGGCCCGAGATCACCGATGAGGACCGCCGCGCCCTGCTCGACCTGCTGGCCAGCGCCGGCTCCGACTACCGCGCCGGCGTGTATCGCGACGGCCCCGGGGCGCCCGCGGCGGTCGAGCCCGCCGCCATCGTCCACCTGCTGCAGCGGGCGCTGGTCTTCATCGACCACACGATCCGCCTCAACCTCCGGTCCGACGGATTGTACCACGCCTACAATCTGCTCGAGTTCACCGAGCACCCGGCCGCCCTCAAGCTGCATCACCTCGGTCCCATGCTCGAGGGCCAGGTTGCGGTGATGAGCGCCGGCCTGCTCAGCCCGGACGAGGCCGTCGGCCTGATGACGGCGCTGCGGCACAGCCCGCTCTACCGCGCCGATCAGCACAGCTACCTGCTCTACCCCGACCGCCGCACCCCCGGTTTTCTCGAGCGCAACATCATCCCCGCGCCCCTCGTCGCCCGCTGTCCCCTGCTCAAGGACCTGCTCGACACCCATGACCTGCGCCTCGTGCTGCGCGACGTCGACGGCCGGTACCGCTTCCACCCCGACCTGGTCAACGCCGCCGCGCTCGAGGAGCGGCTGCACCTGCTCGCCGCCGACCGCCGCTGGGCGGAGCGCGTGCACCTCCACGGGCCCCGGGTGGTCGCGATCTACGAGCAGGTGTTCAACCACCGCGCCTTCACCGGCCGCAGCGGCTCGATGTTCGGCTACGAGGGCCTGGGCTGCATCTACTGGCACATGGTCGCCAAGCTCCTGGTCGCCGTGCAGGAGAACCTGCAGGCGGCGCTCGACGCCGCGAGTCCGCAGGCCGCCCGCCTGGCGGAAATCTATCAGGACGTCCGCGCCGGGCTCGGATTCAACAAGACGCCGGCGGCCTACGGGGCGTTTCCCACCGATCCCTACTCGCACACGCCCGGCCACTCCGGCGCCCAGCAGCCCGGCATGACCGGGCAGGTCAAGGAGGAGGTGCTCACGCGGTTCGGCGAACTGGGCGTGCGGATCAGCCAGGGGACGGTCCGGTTTGCGCCCGCTTTTCTGCGGCCCGCCGAATTCACCGCCGGGCCCGGCGTGTTCCCGTACGTCGACGCCCAGGGGCGGCCCGCGGAGATCGCGCTGCCGGCGCAGGCCCTGGGCTTCACGCTGTGCGGCGTGCCGGTGGTGTACCACCGCGGCAACGGCGGGCAGCATCTGCGCCTCCGGGTCACCGGCCAGGGCGAGCGCGAGTGCCCGGGGCTGCAGCTCGACGCCGCCACCAGCGCGCTCATTTTCGCCCGCACCGGCGAAGTCGAGCGGATCGACGTCACGCTCGCCGCGGGCCCCCGCCGGCCACCCGCGAACCACCGGGCGAAACGCGGCCGCCGCGCCCGGGCCGCCTCGGCCTGACCCGGCTCGCGATTTCCCGTCGCGCCGTCCAGGCCCGTCATCGCCATCATGCGCACGCTGGCCTTCGCCGCCTTGGTGGCACTGGCCCCGGTGCTCCGGTTGTGGGGCGGACCCTCCGTCTATCCCGTCCGGCTCGACGATCCCGGCGCCGTCTACCTGACCCCGCCCGGTTTTCCCGTGCGGGGCGACGGGAACGCCGACGACAGCGCCGCGATCCAGCAGGCGATCGATCGCGTGCAGGAAACCGCCGTCCGGGGCATCATCTTCATTCCCGAGGGTCGCTACCGGCTGACACGGACGATCCACGTGTGGAGCGGGATCCGACTGATTGGCTACGGCGCCCGGCGTCCGGTGTTCGTCCTCGGCGCCCACACCCCGGGATTCCAGGAGGGCGAAGGCCGCTATCTCGTCCATTTCACCGCCGAACGTCCGGCCGCGGGCGAGCCGATCCGCGACGCCAATCCCGGCACGTTCTACAGCGGGATGAGCAACGTCGACCTGGAGATCGGCGACGGCAATCCCGCGGCGATCGGCATCCGCTTCCACGTCGCGCAGCACTGCTTCCTGGCCCACATGGATTTCCGGATCGGCTCGGGCCTGGCGGGCATCGAGGAGATCGGCAACGAGGCGGAGGACCTGCACTTCTTCGGCGGCGAGTTTGGCATCCGCAACCACAAGCCTTCGCCCAGCTGGCCGTTCCTGCTGATCGACTCGACCTTTGAGGGCCAGCGGCAGGCCGCGATCGAAACCGAGGAGGGCGGGCTCACGCTGGTGCGGGTCGGCTTCCGGCACGCGCCGACCGCCATCCTCGTGCGCCCGGACCGTTGCGAGGAGCTCTGGATGAAGGATTCGCGCCTGGAGGACATCACCGGCCCCGCCCTCGTGATCAGCGACGAACGGAATGCCCGCACGCAGATCAACCTGCAGGGCGTGGTCTGCGCCGGGGTGCCGGTGCTGGCGCGCTTCCGCGAAAGCGGCCGGGAGATTGCCGGTGCGGGCGCCAGCTACGCCGTGCGCGAGTTCTCCCATGGCCTGCAGCTGGCGGACCCCGGCGGCCGGCCCGAGGTGACCACGAGCTGCGACCTGATCACCCTGACCGACGCACCGCCGCCGGTGCCGTCCGACATTCCCGCGCTCCCGCCGCCCGCGGGATGGGTGAACCTCCGCGCGCTCGGCGCCAGGGGAGACGGCGTCACCGACGACACCGCCGTGCTTCAGGCCGCGATCGCCCGCCATCGCGCCATCTATCTGCCGACCGGACGATACCGCGTGATGGACACCATCGCGCTCCGGCCCGACACCGCGCTGATCGGGCTCGACCCGATCACCACCCAGCTGGTGCTGCCGGACTACACGCCGGCATTTCTCGGCGCGGACGCGCCGGTTCCGGCCCCGCCGCCGGCCACGCGCCAGTCCAGTTGGGAGGCGGAGGCACCGCCATTCCAAGGGCTGGGCCCGCCCAAGGCCCTGCTCGAAACCCCGCGCGGCGGCCGCAACATCGTCACCGGCATCGGCCTCGACACCGGCGTCAACAAACGCGCGGTCGCCGCCAAATGGATGGCCGGCCGGGATTCGCTGATGAACGACGTGCGCTTCCTCGGCGGCCACGGCACGTATCGCGCGGACGGCTCACCGGTGCCGGTCTACGATCGCAATCGCGGCGGCCCCGCCGACCCCCGCCAGCGCTGGGACTCG
>DATJUU010000216.1:0-16322 GCA_035502155.1 Opitutaceae bacterium | reverse complement strand
CGGCCAGGAGGCGCTGGACCTCGTCGCCCAGGACAAGCCCGACCTCATCCTGCTCGATGTCATGATGCCGGAGATGGACGGCATCCAGGTGTGCCAGCGGCTCCAGGCCAGCGAGGACACCCGCTCGATCCCGATCATCTTTGTGACGGCCCGCAGCTCCAAGGAAGGCAAGCTCGAGGGGCTCGGCGTCGGCGCCGTCGACTACATCACCAAGCCCATCGACCTCGACGAGACGCTGGCCCGTGTCCAGACGCAGCTGCGGTTCGCCGCCATCAACCGCGAGATCATCGACCTGCAGCGCCGGCTCACGGAGGCCCGCCGCGCCGCCACCATTGGCGCCGTCACCCAGGGCATCGCCCACAATCTGAACAACCTGCTCGGGGTGGTCATCGGCTACCTCGACCTGATCAAGACCTACCACGACAAGCCCGAGCTGGTGAAGAAGAACGTGCAGAGCGTCGAGGACGCGGTGAACCGCATCGTCTCGATCGTCCGCCAGCTCAGCTCGCTGGTGGTGAAGACCCGTCTGCCCGTGACCAAGGTCGGCCTGGACCAGGCGCTGCAGGGCGCGCTGCAGCGCTACGCGGCCGAGTACAAGATCGCCCAGCCCGTCACGATCGTGAATCCGCTCGGGGCGCTCATGATCGAGACCCACCTCGAGGTCTTCGAGGAGGTCGTGTCCAAGCTCCTGGTCAACGGCTGGGAGGCCTACGGCGACGAGGCCCCGCCGGAGAAACGGACGCTCACGATCACCACCGAGCTCGTGGATCGGCAGGAGGAGGGCCAGTTCATCCGCATGCGGATCGAGGACCAGGGCCACGGCATCGACCCGGAGGTGCGCGACCAGATGTTCGAGCCGTTCATCAGCACCAAGCACACCGTCGGCGTGGGCATGGGCCTGACGGTCGCCCGCCACGCGATGCGCAACATGGGCGGCGACGTGACCATGGAGGACCGCCCCGGCGGCGGCACGGTCGCGGTCCTGCTGCACCCGGTGGAACAGCCGCGCAAGCGCCGGGCGGAGAGCTGAGCGCCCCGCGGGCCGTCGCGCATGTCCCAATTCGCCTTCATCGGCGCCGGCCGCATGGCCTCGGCCATGGTCGGCGGACTGCTCGCCACCAAGGCGGCGGCCCCGGCGGACATCGCCTGCCTCGGCGGCGCGGACAACACCGCCGCGCTGCTCGCGCAGCGCACGGGCGTCCGCGCCCAGGCCGACGCCGCCGCGCTGCTCGCCGGCGCCGACACGGTGGTGCTGGCCTGCAAGCCCCAGCAGCTGGCCGGCCTGGATCCGCGCCTGGCCGAGCTCACGGCCGGCCGGCTCGTCATCTCCATCCTCGCCGGCACCCGCCTCGCCCGGCTCGCCGCCGTCTTTCCCCGCGCCCGCAACCTGGTGCGTGCCATGCCAAACACGCCGGGCCAGATCGGCGCCGGGATCACCGGCTGGTGCGCCCGGCAGCCGCTCGCCCCCGCCGACCGCCGGCGGGTCGACACCGTGCTCGGCGCCCTCGGCCAGGTCGTCGAGCTCGAGGAACCGCTCCTCGACGCGGTCACCGCCGTGAGCGGCAGCGGACCCGCGTTCCTCTTCGAGTTCGTCGCGGCGCTGCGCGACGGCGGCGTGGCCGCGGGGCTGTCCCGCGAGGTCGCGGCGCGGCTGGCGCAGGCCACCGTGCTCGGGGCGGCGCGGCTGCTGGCCGAGACCGGGACCGAGCCGGAGGCGCTGCGCGACCAGGTGACCTCGCCGCACGGCACGACCTACGCGGGCCTGCAGGTCCTGGCGGCGCGCAGGTTCCGCGACACCGTCAAGGACACGATCCTCGCCGCCAAGCAGCGCTCCGAGGAGCTGTCCCGCGAATCCTGATCCCGATGGATGCGGCGTGCCAGCAGGCCCGGCGGCAGCCGGCGGCCGGAGGGAAAAAGGGATGAACCCGGCCGGCCACGGCCGCGTCCTCGTCACCGGCGGCGCGGGCTTCATCGGCAGCGCGCTGGTGTGGGCGCTCAACGGGCGCGGCTGCACGGACATCGTCGTCACCGATTTCCTTGAGGCGGACAAGTCCTGGCGCGGCCAGGTGCCGCTGGCGGCGGGGCGGGAGGACAAGCAGCGGAACCTGCGGGCGCTGAAATTCGCGGACTACGTCGAGGCCGACGCCTTCCGGGCGCGGGTGGCGGCGCAGGCCGCGGCCTTCGGGCGCTTCCAGACGGTCTTCCACCTCGGGGCGTGCTCGTCGACCACCGAGGGCAACGAGGCCTACCTCGCCGACAACAACGTCGCCTACACCGCGGAACTCGCGGCCTGGGCCCTGACGCAGGGCGCGCGCTTCATCTACGCCTCGTCGGCCGCGACCTACGGCGACGGTTCGGCCGGCATGGACGACCGGTCCGACGACCTGGCGCGCCTGCGGCCGCTGAATCCCTACGGCCGCTCAAAGCACGAGTTCGACCTCCACGCCCAGCGCACCGGCCTGCTGCGCCGCGTCGTCGGATTGAAGTATTTCAACGTCTTCGGCCCGAACGAGGACCACAAGGGCGAGATGCGCTCACTGGTGCACAAGGCGCACCAGCAGATCGCCGCCACCGGCCGCGTGCGGCTGTTCAAGAGCCACCGGCCCGACTACCGCGACGGCGAGCAGCGGCGCGATTTCCTCTACGTGAAGGACGCGGTCGAGATGACGCTGCATTTCGCGGAGGGCGCGTCGGCCGCCGCCGGTCTCTACAACATCGGCTCGGGCGAGGCGCACACGTGGCTGGAATTGGTGGCGCCGATCTTCGCCGCCCTCGGCCGGCCGCCCCGGATCGAGTTCATCGCCATGCCGCCGGCGCTGCGCGACCGGTACCAGTACTTCACCCGGGCGGACATCGCCAAGCTGCGCGCCACGGGTTATACGCGGCCGGTCACCCCGCTGGCGGCGGCGGTCGACGACTACGTGCGCCACTTCCTTGTGCCGGGCAGGCGCCTCGGCGGGTAGGCCGGCCGCGCGGCGGGCGGCTCAGGGGATCTTGAGGAGCTCCGCCGGCGACCACGCGCCGGAGTGGTCGGCGACCGCGGCGCGGATCTCCTTCACCTTGTCCGCCGACACCGGCGGCGCCTTGTTGCCCCATTCCGAGCGCACGTAGGTCAGCGCGTCGGCAATCTGCTCGTCCTTCAGCATCGGCCCGAACGCCGGCATCGTGTTGTTGAACTGTTTCTCCTCGACGGTGATCGGGCCGGAGAGGCCGTCGAGCACGATGCGGATGATGCGGTCCTCGGGGCCCTGCGCCCACTCCGAGCCGGCGAGCGGCGGATAGATGCCGGGCAGGCCGAGGCCGGTGGTCTGGTGGCAGGCGATGCAGTTGGTGGTGAAGACGCGCTTGCCCAGCACCCGGGGGTCGAGGACCACCGGCGCCGCCGCGCCCTGCATGCCGGGCAGCATGCGCTCGTCGTACACCATCGGGCTGAAGCCGCCGGAGTAGCGGCCGACGTAGATGGCGGAGAACAGAATGAGGGCGCTCATCAGGCCCAGGAGCGCGAGCGGCAGCGGCGAATAACCCTCGGTGGGCTCGGGCTTCTCGCGGAGCAGGATCGCGTGGACGCGCTGGAGCTGTTCGTCCGACGCGCCGGCCTGCTCGAGGCGCGGGTTGGGCTGGCCCTCCGCGCTCATTTGGCTCCGGCCGCCGGTTTGGGCGGCACGTAGGGCTTGGCCTCCGGAAACACGTAGGTGTCCTTCAGGCTCAGCAGGTAGGCCACGAGCGCTTCGGCGCGCGGCGTCGGCACCAGCTCATAGCCGGGACGGTCGAGGCCGTGCTGCCGGGCATAGTCGGCGGGCAGCTTCAGCGCCAGCGGCGAGGCCTGGCCCGGCGCCACCTTGCGGTAGGCGTAGAGGAAGCGGAACGGCGGCATGATCGAGCCGGGCGAGGTCAGCTGCGGGTCGTAGAGGTGCAGGTAATGCCAGTCCGTCGAGGGCTGGCGCGAGCCGATGTTGCGCAGGTCCGGCCCGGTGCGCATGGTGCCGAGGAAGACGCGCGGCTCGTAGATGTAGTCGCGGGCGACGCTCTGCCGCTCGCCCCAGCCGCGCTCCTCGTCGGCGCCGTAGCCGGGCCGGCGCACCTGCTGGGAGTGGCAGTACATGCAGCCGAGGTCCTGGTAGACGAGGCGGCCCTGGTTGGCCAGGCCGGAGGGCTTGTCGGGGAAGGTCCTGCCCTCGTTGGCGTCGTAATAGGGCGTGAGGCTGCCGTACTGGATCTGGTTGGTCAGCACGATGCCCGTCCAGGAGAAGGCGAGCGCGAGGAAGATGCCGAGGAAGATGAGCGGGCCGCGGTTCATCGCACGGGGGCGGCCTGCATGGCCGGGGGCGACCGGAACAGGGTCGGGGCGGTGGCGCCGGCCGGCCGCTTCGCGGCCAGCATCCAGGCGACGTTCACCGCGAAGGCGAGATGGCCGATCGTCATGAGGATGCCGGCCACGCTGCGGGTCACGAGGTACGGGAGGGTGTTATGCACGACCTCAAGGAACGGGATGTTGGGGTTGTTCATCTGCATCCCCTGGATCCAGCCGCCGATCTCGAGGTCGACCCAGTAGATCGTGACGCCGACCGCCGCGCACCAGAAGTGGGCGCGGATGAGCGCGGCCGAGGGCCACTCCTTGAGCAGCAGCCGCGGCAGGATGTAGTAGATCGCGCCGAACATCACCATGGTGAAGAAGGCGTACATGCCCTCGTGGGCGTGGCCGACGGTGAAGTGGGTGAAGTGGGTGATCTCGTTGACGGAGCGGATCGCCATCGCCGAGCCGGTGAGGCTCACGAGGGTGTAGTTGACCGCCCCGAAGACGACGAAGCGCAGCGTCGGGCTGGTGCGCAGGGCGCCGAAGCTGCCGACCATGGTCAGGTGGTGGTTGACGGCCGTCACCACGACGGGGATGACCATCATCAGGCTGGCGGCGATGCCGGCCGAGATGACCCAGGCCGGCACGGGCCCGCCGATGAGGTGGTGGACGCCGGCCCAGTTGTAGAAGATCGCCAGCGACCAGAAGCCGAGCACGGAAAGGTAATAGCTGTGGATCGGCTTCCCCAGCACCTTGGGGATGAAATAGTAGGCGGCGGCGAGGCCGATCGGGGTGAA
The DNA here is from genome assembly GCA_035502155.1 of Opitutaceae bacterium. Taxonomy (GTDB): domain Bacteria; phylum Verrucomicrobiota; class Verrucomicrobiia; order Opitutales; family Opitutaceae; genus Fen-1467. Next base: position 11,231 of record DATJUU010000216.1, on the reverse strand, counting down.
CCACAGGCCGAGGACGTTGTGGGCGAACCACCAGTTGACCAGCGCCTGAACCGTGCCGCGGGCCGGCTCGAAGATCAGCATGATCTGGGCGATGGAATAGAGCCACGGAAACCAGAAGAGCGCCGCGAGGATGTACCACTGCGAGACGTAGATGTGCTCGGACTTGCGGAAGCGGAACGTGATGACCGCCCACGCGCCGACCAGGGCATAGGCCACGAAGAGCAGCGGCGTGGCGTAGGGCGGCATCTCCAGCCACTCGATCGAGGTCGAGTCGCCGGCGAGGATGCCGATCACGCCGATAGTGACGCCGAGGTTCCAGAAGCAGGCGGCGACGATGAGCACGCCGGGGTGGCGCAAGGCGGCCCGGGACAGGCGCGCCATCAGCCAGAAGGCCACCGCGAAGGCGGCGTTGGTGCTCCAGCCGTAGATCACCGCGTTGAGGTGGGCGCTGCGCACCCGCCCGAAGGTGAGCCACTCGTAGTTCCCGAGGAACTCGGGCGAGTGCATCTTGAACGACGCGATCAGGGCAAAGACGGTGCCGATGAGCAGCCAGACCAGCGCCGAGACAATGAAGACGAGGGCCGGCCACTTGGTGGAGGCGTCGATCGCGCTCAACTCGGCGCGCGGCACCGTGTCGGTCGGCGTGGCCGGATGGAGGGAGGCGGCGAGACTGGGGGCGGAGGCCATCGGGATGGGCGGCGGGTTCAGGATTCCGGGGGCGGGGCGCCGGGCTTGCGGCGGGGGGCGGGAAAATGGTCGGTCATCTCACCCTGCGGCTCCTGGTCGTCGAAAATCGAGGTCGCGCCGCGCTCGAAGTCCCGCAGCTGCCCGTGCTGCGAGGACCAGTAGAGCGCGTAGACGGCGGACCCGCTGATCCCCAGCCCGACGACGACCGCGACGACGTAGAACAGCCATTCCATGGGTCACGGTTTCCGCTGCGCGTTGAGCTCCTGGAGCGTGAGTTCCTCGGCCCGGTCGATGGGCAGCTGGACCACGCCCTTGCTCCGGTCGATCCAGGCGTAGGTCGTCTGGGCCGCCTGCTCATGGGCGCGCATCTCCTGCAGGTGTGCCATCCGGCCCGCCGGCGTGTACTTCCACTGCTCCTCCGGCGGGATCTGGGACAGATCCACCTCCGGCGCCGCGCGGCGCGCCGGGAGGTAGGCCAGCTCGAGCACGACGAGGAAGATGACGAAGCAGCCGACGGCGGCCAGGAAGGTCACCCAGAAACCGGCCCGCGATCCGGCCGGCGCGGGCAGCGGATCAGCTGGTGGATTCATGGTGGGTCAGGCACTCGACAATGCGGGGATCACGGATCGGGATGAGCTTCGTGGTGGGGAAGCTGCGCAGGTAGGCCCAGACGCAGATGCCGCCCACCCCGACCAGCGCGGTGGCGTGCCAGATCATCAGCGGCGAGAAAAACGGCCGGGGATGGCCGGCGGCGTCCCTCATGGCGGGCAGGGTATTGAAGCACACGTCGACAAACAGCATCACCAGGATCCACCCCGAGATGAAGGCGGCGCGCCGGTGGTCGAGCTTGTAGCGATAAGACAGCAGGTAGCAGAACGGAAAGGCAAAATAGAGGAAGAGGACCGACATGCCGACCCACCACCAGTCACCGTATTCGCGCAGGTTGAAGTAGAAGGTCTCCTCGGGCACGTTCGCGTTCCAAATGAGGAAGTACTGGGCGAAGGCGATGTAGGCCCAGAAGACGGTGAAGGTCAGCATCAGCTGGCCGATGGAGTGCAGGTGGTTGTTGTTGAGGATGCCGCGATAGTCGCCGCGACGGTAGAGCCAGACCATGAGCAGCACGCCGACGGCGAGCGCCCCGCGCATGCCGGTCGCGAAGCAGTAGACGCCGTAGATGGTCGAGAACCAGTGGTACTCGAGGCTCTTGAACCAGTCGATGAAGCCGTAGGTGATCGCCAGTCCGCCCAGCGGGATGCCGGCGCCGGACCAGAAGCGGCTCGAGAACGTCCACTTCGGGTCGCCATCGGCATCCTGGCGGAAGGAGTTGCGTCGCATGACGTACGCCAGCCAGAGCCAGACGCCGAAATAGAGCACCACCCGAAGGGTGAAGAAGCCGATGTTCAGATAGCCGGACTTCTTCAGGTAGAGCACGTCCTCGCCCACGGTCTCATGCGTGCCGGGCAGCAGGGCGTGGGGATTCATCCACAGCCACACCAGACCGGGCTTGAGCCAGGCCGACACCACCAGCAGCGGGAGGAACAGGAGGAACAGCCATTTCAACGCCGCCAGCGCGTGCTCGAACTGGCGGCGGATGACGATGCCCCAGCTCGCGTCGAAGATGTGGTGAATCAAGACCAGCATCAGCATGCCCACGACGATCAGCGTCCAGTAGCCGACGGCCACGAGGTAGGACAGGGCCACGCTCCGGGAATCGGAGACGAAGAAGCCAACCACGGTCAGGGCGAGCCCCGCCAGACCGACACCCAGCGCCAGCCCGGACTTGCTGGCGGGCGAGGTCGCGACGGCCGCGGGAACGGTGGCAGCGGGGGCGCTCATAGTCCGAGGTCCGCCCGGTGATCCGCCGGCACGTCGGCGACCGTGCCGTGCTGGGCGCGCTCGAGCGCACGGACGTAGGCGATGACCGCCCAGCGGTCCTCCGGGCTGAGTTTGTCGGCGTACGACTGCATCGTGTTCTTGCCGTTGGTGATGGTGTTGAAAATCTCGCCCTCGGGCATCTGGCGGATGCGGTCATCCTGGTAGGACGCGGTCGTCACCATGCCGTAGCCGCGCGTGATGCCCTGGCCGTCGCCGAGCGCGCCGTGGCAGGGCGCGCAGTAAATCGTGAAGCGCTCCCGGCCGCGCGCCATGAACTTCCCGTCGAGCTTCAGCCCGGGCGGGAAGCCGCGCGCAAACGAGCCGTCCGGCGCCTTGCCGCGGTAGAGGAAGTCGTCGGCGCGCAGGTAGTCGGGGTTTTCCGCGACGGTGCGGCCGCGGGCCACGGTGCCGGCCGGGATGGGCCGGTCCACCCGGCCATCGGCAAAGAACTTCGACTCCAGCTCCGGCTTGTACTTGGCCTGGCGGTCCATGTCCGGAAACACCTCCACCGGCGGCCGGGTCGACTTGCGCCCGCGGAAGCCGGCGATCGACACCACCAGCACCACGAGAAAGGCGGTCACGAGGTAGACGTAGCGCATCGCTCAGGGCTCCAGTTCCTCGATGTCGTGGCCGCCGAGCCGCTCCAGCAGCGCCCGGGTGGCCGCCGCCTCGTAGCGCGGGTCGCGGGCCTCGATCACGACGAAAAAGCGGTCGTCGGTCGCGCGCCGGTAGTGGGCCTGCTTCATCACCGCGTGGTAGTGCATCGGCAGCCGGTTGTAGAGGAACATGCCGATGATCGTGGCGAAGGCGGTGAACAGGATGGTCAGCTCGTAGGAGATCGGGAAGGCGAACAGCGGGCTGAAGAACGGCTTGCCGCCCACGGTCAGGCGGAAGTTGTACGCGCCCGACCACCAGATCAGCACCATGCCGGTGCTGAAGCCGAGGATGCCGCCGGCCAGGGACACCCGCGGCACGGTCGAGCGCCGCATTCCCATCGCGCGGTCCATCCCGTGGATCGGAAACGGCGTGATGACGTCCCAGAACCGGTAGCCGGCGTCGCGCACCTTCTCCGCCGCGTGCATGATCTCCGTGGGGGAGTCGAACATCGCGATCAGGCCGTAGGATTTGGCGGACATGGGGGGCGGGATCAGTGGGCGGAATGGGCGTGGGCGTCCGCCTGCGGCGTCACGGCCTTGATCTCGGCCATGGGCATCAGCGGCAGGAAGCGCACGAAGAGCAGGAACAGCACCGAAAACACGCCGAACGTGCCGAAGAAGGTGAAGATGTCGACGACGGTCGGGGTGAAGTACCCCCAGCTGGTGGGCAGGAAGTCGCGGGTGAGCGAGGTGACGATGATCACGAACCGCTCCATCCACATGCCGACGTTGATCAGGATCGACAGCACCCAGACCATCGCCGTGTTGCGGCGGACGGCCTTGAACCAGAAGAACTGCGGGACGATGACGTTGCAGGTCACCATCGTCCAGTAGGCCCAGACGTACGGGCCGAACGCGCGGTTGATGAACGTGAAGCCTTCATTGGGGTTCGCGCCGTACCACGCGATGAAGAACTCCATCATGTAGGAGTAGCCGACCATCGACCCGGTCGCCAACGCGATCTTGCACATGTTGTCGATGTGGTACTGCGTCACCAGGTCCTCGAGCTTGCAGACGGCGCGCAGCGGCAGGACGAGGGTCAGCACCATGCCGAAGCCCGAGTAGATGGCGCCAGCCACGAAATACGGCGGGAAGATCGTCGTGTGCCAGCCGGGGATCAACGAGACGGCGAAGTCGAACGACACCACCGTGTGCACCGACAGCACCAGCGGCGTGGCAATGCCGGCGAGGATGAGGTACGCCATCTCGTAGTTGCTCCAGTGCCGGTTGGAGCCGCGCCAGCCCATCGCAAAAAAACCGTAGAACCACGCGCGGATCCGCTTGCCGGCCGCGGTGAAGCGGTCGCGCAGCACGCCCAGGTCCGGGATCATGCCCACGTACCAGAAGAGCACGGAGACCGTGCCGTAGGTCGAGACCGCGAACACGTCCCACTCCAGCGGCGAGCGGAAATTCTGCCAGATGCCGTTGGAGTTGGGCAGCGGGAACAGGTACCAGGCCATCCACACGCGGCCGACGTGAAAGGTGGGGAAGATGCCGGCGCACACCACGGCGAAGATCGTCATCGCCTCGGCGGCGCGGTTGATTGACGTCCGCCACTTCTGGCGGAGCAGGCAGAGGATGGCGGAGATCAGTGTGCCGGCGTGGCCGATACCGATCCAGAACACGAAGTTGACGATCGCCCAGCCCCAGTTGGCGGGGCTGCGCAAGCCCCAGACGCCCACGCCCGTGGCGACCAGGTAGGTGAGCCCCGCGAGCGTGAAGGAGGCGACGAACAGGGCGAGACCGAAACTGATCCACCACCACCGGGGCGTCGGCCCCTCGATGATGCCGCAGATCTTGTCGGTGATCCACGAGAAGCTGCGGTTGTTCAGGACCAGCGGACGACGCGGCAGGTCGGCCGGTCTCACCTCGGTCAGGATAGCCGGCTTCACCTCGGTCAGGATGGCCGGGGCGGTGAGGGCGGCGGTGTCGGCGTCGGCCATCAGCGGGGTCCTCCACGAACTTGAGATGGGCGGTGCATGTCAGGACTTCCCTCCGCGCTCCGCTCCGCTCTCCTCCCCTTCCCGGGAGTGGTAGGTCTTGAGGTTGTATTCCATGCGGCTCAGCGGCAGGTCCGCGTAATCGGGCATCCGCGGGTTCGGATTGCGCAGCTTGGCGAGATAGGTCGTGCGCGGGCGCGTGTTGAGGTACCCCAGCACCGAGTAGTTGCGCGGCTGCGCCTTGGTCTGGCTTACCCGGCTGGCCGGATCGAGCAGGTTGCCCATCACGATCGCGTTGACCGGACACACCTGCTGGCAGGCGGTCTGGAAGGCCCCGTCGGGCACCATCACGTCGCCCGGGCGGCCCGCCTGCGCCGCCCTCACCTTCTGGTTGATCTTGGCGTTCTCCACCCGCTGCACGCAGTAGGTGCATTTCTCCATCACGCCGCGCATGCGCACCGTGACTTCCGGGTTGCGCACCATCTTGAGCAGTTCCGGCATCTCCTTCTGGTGGCCGATCGGTCCCATGTACAGGGCGTCCGTGGCGCGCTTGTTCCAGTCAAAATAATTGAACCGCCGGACCTTGTAGGGGCAGTTGTTGGCGCAGTACCGCGTGCCGACGCAGCGATTGTAGGCCATGACGTTCAGCCCCTCGTCGTCGTGCACCGTGGCGTTGACCGGGCAGACCATCTCGCACGGCGCGAGTTCGCACTGCTGGCAGGCCATCGGCTCGAGGGAAACCTGCGGATCCTCGGGGATTTCCTGGTTCGCCGCGCCGCCGAAGGCGCCGGGCGCGATGTTGCCGTCGGAGTAATAGCGGTCGATGCGGATCCAGTGCATCTCGCGCCCGTAGTGGACCTGCTGCTTGCCGACGATGGGGATGTTGTTCTCCGCCTGGCAGGCGACGACGCAGGCCTGGCAGCCGATGCAGGTGTTGAGGTCGATCGTCATGCCCCACTGGTGCACGCCGTCGAACTTCGGCGTCACGTAGAGGGAGTTGCCGCGCGGAATCTCGGTGACCTTCTCCGCCAGCGGCAGCTTGGCGCTCGCGGGGTCGTAGGGCGGGCTGTGCGGCTCCAGGCCGATCGCCGCGGCAAAGGCCGGATTGCGCATGAACTCGGACACGTTGGCCTCGCGCACGATTTCGCGGCCCTCCATCGACCAGTGCGCCTGGGTGTTGGCCAGCGGATACCATTCGCCCGCGAGCACGGTGAGGCTGGCCCCGGTGGCCACGTGGGGCGCGTCGCTGGTCCGCACCGCATAAGCGCTGAAGCCGGCGCCCTGGCCGACCCGGCCCGAGTGCGTGCGGCCGTAGCCGAGGGCCACCACCACGGTGTAATTGGACAATCCGGGCTGGATCTGGATCGGCCCGCGCACCGTGCGGCCGCCGACCTTGAGCACGGCGACGTGGCTCATGTCGCGACCGTTGACCCAGTCGGAGGTCTCGGTGCGCGCCACCTGCACGACGCCCTGGGAATTTGGCCGGATGCCGAGCTCCTTGCCCAGCCGCGGCGACACGTAGATCGCATTATCCCAGGTGAGCCGGGTGATCGGGTCGGGGCACTCCTGCAGCCAGCCGTTGTTGGCAAACCGGCCGTCGTCAACCTTGGCATCGACAACGAAGCGCACCTCGAGACTCCCGCCGTCCACGGTCGGGAGCTGGGGCGCGGCCGCGGTGATTGCTCCGGCCGCGTCGGCGCGCGGCTCGATCCCGCCCACGGGGGTCCAGGCCGTGTCCTTCAACAGGCCGTCGTACAGGAACTGGCGGAAGGTCTTCTCCGGGTCGCCGCCGGCCAGCTTGGTGATCGTGTCATAGACGAGCGCGTAGCCGTCGCTCGTCGTGTCGCCCAGCAGCCGCGCCAGGAGCACGAGCTCGGGCATTCCGTCGAACAGCGGCAGGATCATGGGCTGGATCGGCACGACGGTGCCGTCGGCGGTGCGCGCGTCGCCCCATGATTCCAGATAATGGGTGGCGGCGATGTGCACGCCGGCCAGGGCGGAGGTTTCATCCACGGAATAGCCGTGGCGGATGACCTCCGGCACCGACTTCTGCAGCGCGGCCCAGTCGAGGTCGGCGGGCGCGTTGTAGACGGGGTTCCCGCCGAGGATGAACAGGGTCTTGACCGCGCCGGCCTTGAGGGCGCCGGCCAGGTTGCCGAGCGAAATCGCGGCGGGCGCCTCGGCGGCGGCGAACTCGACGGTGCGCCCGATGTTCCCCAGCGCCGCGTTCATCAGGTACGCCAGGGCGTGGACCGCGGCCGGCTGGTGCGGACCCGCCACCACCAGGCTCTCGCCCTTGTGCGCGAGGAGGTCCGCGGCGCACTCCTTCACCCACCCGGCCTTCACCTCCAGGCCCCGCGTCAGCGCCGCGTAGGCATCGGTGCCGAGCACCTCGCCGGCCAGGGCGGCGGCCAGGGCGGGCACATGGCTGCTCGCCAGGCGCAGGCGGTGGTCGGCCATCGCACCGGTGACCGTGAGCCCGCTCTCCGCCACGTAGAGGCGGTTCATGCGCCCGGCTGCCTCCGGCTGCGAGACGCGGCGGCCCTCGGCGAAGCCCCGGGCATGGGCCAGCGAGGCCGGTTCCGCGTGCAGGAAATCGCTTTCGAGGCTGACGATGCGCCGCGCGCCCGCGAACCGGTAGACCGGCCGCAGGTCGCGGCCGAACGCCAGCCGGGCCGCCTCCACCGGCGGCTCGTCCACCACGGGCTCGTACTCGGCCCAGATCGCGGCGGGCAGCTTCCGGCGCAGGCGGGCCACGAGCGCGGCGCGGGTCGGCGAACTGGAGGACTCGGCGAGGAACGCCAGCCCGGCCCCCTGATTCTCCGCAAATTTCCTGGCCAGGCCGGCCAGCAGGTCGTTGAGATCGGTGGTGCCGAGCGGCGCGCCGTCCCGCAGGTGGGTCGTCGCGCGGTCGGGGTCGTAGAGATCCAGCAGCGAGGCCTGGGCGATGAGCCCCGTCGCGCCCCCGTGGGGCTGGTAAGTCGGATTGCCCTCGAGCTTCGTCGGCCGGCCCTGATAGGTCTCCGCCACCAGCGGCACCGCCGCGCGGCGCAGGGGCATGGCGGTGGCGAAATAGAGCGGCATCCCGTCCTTCACCTCCTCGACCGACTGGCTGTAGGGCAGAATGTAGGCCTCCGGCCGGCGGCAGCCGGCGAGCCCGATCCCGCCGAGGGCGAAAGACGCCGCCATCAGTTTGAAAAACTGCCGGCGGTCGACGCCCTCGAGGCTCGACGCCCCCTCGGGAAATTCACGCTCCACATATTCGCGGAAGCCGGGCGTGTCCATCAGCTCGTCCAGGCTCCGCCAATAGCGCGGGCCGTGCTGCTCGCGGGCGCTGGGGGCGGGATGGGTGACGGGGCGTTTCATCGGTGGCAGCCGGAGCAGCTTTGCGGCGGCTTGATGTGCCAGTCGGCGATCATCGCCCGGGCCGCGGCGGCTTTCCCGGCGGCCGCCAGGGTCGGCGACTCGAGATTGTAGACGTCCGCCGGCGCCCGCAGGAACTCGCCGGGGTTGCGGTGACAGTTCAGGCAGAATTTCATGCTCAGCGACTGGCTCTCGTAGACCACCGGCATCTCGTTGATCCTGCCGTGGCATTCGACGCAGCTGATGCCGCGGTTCACGTGGATGGCGTGGTTGAAGTAGACGTAGTCGGGGGTCTTGTGGATCTGCACCCACGGCACCGGCTCGCCGCTCTCAAAGCTCGCCCGCACGACCGCGAGCAGCGGGCTCTGCGGCTTGACCAGCTTGTGGCAGTTCATGCAGGTCTGCGCCGTCGGCAGGTTGGCGAAGCCCGACTGGTCGACGTTGCTGTGGCAGTAGCGGCAGTCGATGCCCAGCTGGCCGGCGTGCAGGCTGTGGTCGTAGGGCACCGGCTGCACCGGCTGGTAGCCGACGCGCAGGTACTTGGGGGTGCAGTAGTAGGTGACTCCCGCCGTGACCGTGCCGCCGAGCACAAAGAGATAGATCGTGATCTGCAGCGGCAGCCGGTTGGACCACTTCGGGAAAATGAGCGACATGGATCAGGTCGTCTTCCGTTGAACGCCGCGAATGGCGGTCAGAGCTGGTCCGCCCGGCGCGGCACGGATCGCGGCTCGGGACGGAGCGCGAAGGACGCGGCCGGGGGGCCCGCCGGGATCGGGGTGGCGCGGCCAGCCCCCGACCGCTGTCGGGGGGCCAAACCGCAGGCAGCCAGGAGGCCCAATAATCGAGTGATGAAGGACTTTCGTGAACAGTGCTGGCTCACGGGTCGACGCGGACGTGATCAAGGTGTGGCGTTGACAAAAGCTCCAAGGGTTGGGCCATGTAAACCATAATTTTGCGGCGTGCAGGTCGCCGGGGGAATCATTAGACGGCGAAGCGGAACCGTTAGCCAATCAATCACCTCGATTATGGCAACCGGACGGGGCCGTTTGTCCGGCGCGGACCCATTCGCCCGCGGGCCCCGGGCCGCTTCGCTCAGAGGAAAATCCCGTCGCGCATCGGCCGCACGGTGTCGCAGCGGTTGGCGATCTCGGGGTTGTGCGTGACGATGATCACGGCCTGGCCGTGTTCCTTGGCCAGGCGGGTCAGGAGGTCGAAGACGATGGACGAGTTGCGCTGGTCCAGGTTGCCGGTGGGCTCGTCCGCGAGGAGGATCGAGGGGGTGTTGGCGAGGGCGCGGGCGATGGCCACGCGCTGCTGTTCGCCGCCGGAAAGCTGGGTGGCGAGGCGGTGGGTCTTGTCGCCGAGGCCGACCGCCGCCAGCAGCTCGCGGGCCTGGTCCCGCATCGCCGCCTCGCCCAGCCGCCCGAGCTTGCGCATCGGCATCATCACGTTTTCCAGCGTGGTGAACTCGGACATGAGGAAGTGGAACTGGAAGACGAACCCGATGTGCAGGCAGCGGGCGGCGGTGCGCTCGGCGTCGCTGCGATCCGACATCAGCCGGCCGTCGATCCAGATGTCGCCCTCGTCCTGACGGTCGAGCAGGCCCAGGAGGTAGAGCAGCGTGCTCTTGCCGCAGCCGGAGGGCCCGACCACGGCGTAGACCTCGCCGCGTCGCGCCTCGAACGTCACGCCCTTGAGCACGTGGACCCGGGCCTCCCCCACTCCGAGGGACCGGTGGATGTTCGCGCAGCGCAGCGCGATGGGATCGGGCCTGGCGTCCGGGGCGGTCATTGGGCGGTGCCGCGGATGACGTCGCCGGGCTCGAGCCGGGCGGCGCGCCGGGCCGGGATGAGGCTGGCCACCGTGACGATGACCACCGCGGTGGTGGTGGCGGCCACGTAGTGCCAGATCGACCAAGTGACGATGAAGTGATTGGCGGTGAAGATGCCCCGGATGCGGAGCGGCACCTTGGAGATAGAGTAGGTGACCCCCGCGCCGAGGATCCAGCCCATGACCGTGCCCGCCCCGAGGACGATGCCGGCCTGCCACAGGAAGATGCCGGAGATGTCCTGCCGCGTGTAGCCCATGGAACGCAGGATCGCGATCTCCTTGGTCTTCTCCATGACGATCATCGCGAGCGTGTTGAACATGGCCAGGCCGGCGATGAGCGTGAAGACCGACACGGTGATGGCGGAGGACAGGCGCAGCGCCTTGAACACCTGCAGCCAGGAGCTTTCGCGCTCCTCCCAGCTGGCCGCCTTGTACCCGAGGGTCGCGCTGATCTGCGCCGCGTCATCCGGCGCGCGATCCTTGTCGTCGAGGCTGAGCTGGAGGTACGACGCTCCGGTCGGACGCTTCAGCAGGGAGCGCGCCTCGCTCATCTTGAGGTAGACCCGCACCCGGTCGATGTCCGACACGCCGGTCTGGTAGATCGCGCTCACCCGGTAGCGGCGGGACTCCGCGCCGGCTTCCAGAATGAAGGAGTCGCCCACCGCCAGCTGCATCCGGTCCGCCATCTCCTTGCCGAGAATGGCGCCGTTGTAGCGCACGCGGAAATCCTCCAGCGTGCCGTCCGCGATCTGGTTGGCGAGGTCGGAGACCCCGATCTGGTCGTCGAGGTCGATGCCGTAGACCTGGATCGAATCGTTCTTGAACGAACTGTGGATGGACGCCGGGGCGTGGAGGACCTCGGCGACGGCGGCGACGTTGC
>DATJUU010000215.1:0-8407 GCA_035502155.1 Opitutaceae bacterium | reverse complement strand
CTTCTATACGGGCTCTCCGAATTTTTCCGCCAGGTTGCGCGAATCACGGCGGCAACCGAGGAAACGGCGCGGCTATTGCGCGAACGCTCACCATGAGCCGTATCTGTCACTGTTCCCAAAAACGCTCCCAAACTTTAGGCGCAGTGGGTCTATTGCAGCCGTCTCGCGTCGCGACGTGTCGCAGAAGGATTTCCTTGCAAGAAGCGCCACGAGCCGTAGTTAGTCGGGCAGTGGCGCTTCCAGTCAGCTGCGGAAATTGGTGGACCCGATCAGGTTCGAACTGACGACCTCCGCAATGCCATTGCGGCGCTCTTCCAACTGAGCTACGAGCCCATTGCCAAGGGTCCGTAACATCAAAGTTCCGCCTTCGAAGGCAAGGACTTTTTGGGCGGGCCCCGCCCGCCGGCGAAAGGCCATGGGCCGGGAGCAAAGCGGGCGGGTTCCGGCCGCGATGCGCCAGGCCAAGACCCCTTGGGAGGCATTGCCTGTCCCCTTCCAGCAAACATCCGACCGTGCCTCGCCGGCTCAGGGTGATGACGCGGCTTCCAGATCGCGCAGCTTCGGCCCCACCTCGCCGCCCAGGCGGGCGCCGGCGAGGTAGAGGACGGCGGCGAAGACCGCGAGCGCCAGTCCCACCGTGACAAATACCCGGAAATGGCGCGCTTCGAACCGCCGGATCGAACGCATGAACGCGACCAGCCCGAGCACGGCCATCACCACGATCACGGCGTCCACGCTCGCCCGCTGCCAGTAGCTTCCCCCCAGGTGCAGCCACATCCCGAATTCGTCGAACGTCAGCCCCATGGCCATGCCGTAGAGCAGCGCCGTGAACTCGGCCGCCCGACCCGTCGGCCGGGCGAACACGCTGTAGCCGCCCACCGCCGCCAGCAGGAAGATCCCGTAGTTCAGGTGGTGGACATGCGTGCCGCTGAGGAAAAAATAGAGATTTGGCATCCGCCGGGACATGATCAGGAACACGAAGACCCGCGCCAGGATGAAGGTGAGGATGAAGGCGAACAGCGCGCGCCGCGCCAGGCGGTGCGCGGTTTCTCGCGGCAGCTTGTGCGCCGTGGTGGCGCGCTGCTCCCCCGAGGCGGTGTCAGCGGGAGCAGCCGGCGGGGACGGCGGATTTGCTCTGGGGCTTTCGCTCATGGTTCAAGGCTCTTCGCTCAAGGCTGCAAGCGGAGCCGTGGCCTCCGCTTACTCGTCCTTCATCCTGAATTCCAGGATCCACGTCGCCGACTTGCCGTCGGGCTTCGGACCCACCGAGCCGACGCGCCGGAAGGCCTCGAGGCAGGACTCGTCGAACGCCGCGTTGCCCGACGACCGCGCGATGCGCACCCGCGACAGCGTGCCGTCCGCCGCGATCAGGAACTCGACGTCCGCCGAAAGCAGGTCCGACAGCCCGGGCGGCTTCTCATGGCTCTGCCGCAGGGCGGCGACGAGCCGCGAAATGTAGCCCTGCATCTCGGTGTGTTCCGCCGCCGTCATCGCCGTCCCGCCCGCGCCGCGCGTGGAGCTGGCCGAACCGCCCTCGACGCCATCGACGATGCCCCTGGTGCTGATCCGCGGCGCCGCAATCGGCCGCGGCGAGCCGGTGGTCGAGGCCTTGGGCACGCCGTGCTGCTTCACGTACTGCTCGTAGGTCATCCGCGCGGCCGACTTGGCTGGCGTCTTTTCCGCCGCGGGGGTTTTCGTCGCGGGCGCGGTCGGCGCCGGCTCCTCGGTCGCGACCGGGATCGGCTCCACGTGGCCCCGCGGCTCGTGCACCTTGACCTTGAGGTCGCCGTCCGGGGTGCCGAGCGCGGGCGCCTCGGTGGCGGTCAGGTCGTTGCCCGGCCCGGCCACCAGGTCGAAGATCATCGTCGGCGGCGGCCGGCGCTGCTGGACCGCGAAGGCGAGCGCGAAGATCGCCGCCACCGCCGCCCCGTGGAGCAGCAGCGAGAGGAAAAATGCCGTGGACGTCCGCTCCGGCATGGCTCACTGCGACTGCGTGTCGAACGTGATCTTGGTGATGTTGTTCGTCATGAGCAGATTCATCAGCCGGATGACCTGCTGGTACTGGAGCGTCTGGTCGGCGCGGATGCGGACTACCGGCGGCTTCTCGCGCGCGCCCAGCCCGGCGACCAGCGTCTCGAGCTCCTTGAAGCTCACCTCGTGGGAGCCGAAGTAATAGTTGCCCTTGCGGTCGATCGAGATCGGCTGGAAATCCGTCTCGGTCGGCGGCTTGGCCAGCGGGCGCTTGGACTCGGCCGGCAGGTTCACCGGGATGGTCTGCTCCTGCTGGATGAGGGGCGTCGCGATCATGAAGATGATCAGGAGCGTGAACCCCAGGTCGATGAGGTTGGTGAGGTTCAGGTCCGCGATCGGCTGCGCGGTGCGCTGGCGGCGAAAGATTCTGGCCATGGGAGACGGGATTCCGCGATTACTTCGTCACAAGCTCACTGAGCCGAGCCGGAGTGCACGGAGGGTGAGCGGCCATGCTCTGTGATCTCGGTGCATCTCTGTGGCCTCCGTGTCCAAAAGAAGGTTGGCCATTCGCCTACATCTGCATCTCGAGCTCGATGCGGTCGGCCAGGCTGCTGGCGAAGTTCTCCGTCTCGGTCACCAGCAGCCGGCTGCGCGCGAGGAGGATATTATAGCCGAAGACGGACGGGATCGCCACGATCAGGCCGGAGATGGTGGTGAGCAGGGCGGCCGAGACGCCGGGGGCGAGCGTCTGGATGGTGGCGGTCTGCTGCACGCCCACCGAGCTGAACGCCTCCATCACGCCCCAGACCGTGCCGAGCAGGCCGAGGAACGGCGCGCCCGAGACGATGCTGGCGAGGAAGATCATGCTCGACTCGTAGCGCAACACCTGGCGCGCCACCGCGCGCTGCAGGGCGTTCTCGGCGTGTTCCAGGCGCGCGTGGAGGGTGTCCTCGCCCCTCTCCTTGCCGATCGCCGCCGCCCGCCAGTACGCCTCCATGGCGTCGGCGAACAGGTCGGCGTACGGGATCGTGCGCGCGTTGCGGAAGGACTCGGGCAGGTTGAGCAGGCTCTTCTGGTCGCGCAGCCGGGCCTCGAAGGTGTGGTTGAGGCGGCTGAGGCTCTTCAGCTCCATGTGCTTGCCGAACATGATCGTCCACGCCACGAGGCTGAACACCGCGAGCAGGACGACGATCACCTGGCCGACGGGATCGCAGTGGAGGAAGAGCGTCCAGGGATTGGTGGTGGCGAGCACGGGCGGGAGCGGAACCGGCGGTAACATGGCGCTCGACCATTGGCGCGATTGCGCGGTCCGCGCAATGAAAATGGCAAATGGCGCGCGGCCGGCCGCGCGATCCGCCCCCGAATCTGATTGCCGCGGGGCGCCGGCCGTTTTTTCCTCTCCCTTCCCCGCATGAACTTCAAGGCCCGCACCCTCGAGGAGCTCCGCACCCGGCGCGGCACGATCTCCGGCAAGTTCGCGGTGGTCGGCCTCGACGGCTTCGTCGACACGATCGTCCACCCCGTGGCGACGCGCCACGGCCAGGGCGAGGCCTTCGAACCCATGGCCACGATCGAGGAGTTCGGCCGCCGCGTGCTGGCCGCGGCCGGCAAGAGCACCAACATCGAGCTCTTTCCCCGGCTGGAGAAGCTCGGCGGCAACGGCCCCCTCATGGCCAATGCCCTGCTCGCCGCCGGCCTGCGCCTGAAGTACGTCGGCGCCCTCGGCTCCCCCGCCCTCCACCCGGTCATGCGGGATTTCGCCGCCCGCGCCGACGCCGTGTCGCTGGCCGACCCCGGCATGACCACCGCGCTCGAGTTCACCGACGGCAAGATCATGCTCGGCGTGACCCGGAGCCTCGACGACATCACCTACGAGCGCCTCGTCCGGGTGATCGGCGAGGGCGTGCTCTTCGACCTGCTCGCGCGCGCCGACCTCGTCGCCCTGGTCAACTGGACGATGATCCCGAACATGACGGCCATCCTCGAGGAGCTGGCGGGCCGGGTGTTCCCCGTGCTGCCGCCGCGGGAGCGCCTGTTCTTCTTCGACCTGGCCGACCCCGAGAAGCGCTCGGCCGCCGATCTTTCCCAGCTGCTGCTCACCCTCGCCCGCTTCCAGTCCTTCGGCCGCGTCACGCTCGGCCTCAACCTCAAGGAGGCGCAGCAGGTGTTCGCGGTGCTCGAGCTCGGCCGCGAGACCGAGGACGAGAAGGGCCTGCGCTCGATGGCGCGGCAGATCCGCCAGAAGCTCGGCCTCGCCACCGTGGTGATCCACCCGAAGGAGTCCGCCGCCTGCGCCACGCGCGAGGACACGTGGTGGGTGCCCGGCCCGTACGTGGAGAAGCCGCTGATCACCACCGGCGCCGGCGACCATTTCAACGCGGGCTTCGTCCTCGGGCAGCTCCTCGGGCTCGGCCCCGAGGCCTGCCTCGGCCTCGGCGTCTGCACCTCGGGCCTCTACGTCCGCACCGCGCGCAGCCCCGCGCTCGGCGACCTCGAATCGTTTCTCGCCCAGTGGCGCTGAAACCCTAGACTTCCCTTTGCGATGAAAAAGACCCAGCAGCCGGCCCGGACATCCTCTCTTACCGCCGGCAACCACCGCGGCATCCTCATCTCCTTCGAGGGCTCCGAGGGCAGCGGCAAGAGCACGCAGATCGCCCACCTCGCCGAGCAGCTCCAGGCCGCCGGCCACGAGGTCGTCTCCACCCGCGAGCCCGGCGGCACCGAGATCGGCGAGCAGGTGCGCAACCTCATCGTCCACAACTCCCGCGGCGACGAGATGTGCGCCGAGACCGAGCTCCTCCTCTTCGCGGCCGCCCGCGCCCAGCTGGTGCGCGAGCTGATCGCCCCCAACCTGATCAAGGGCGTGTTCGTGCTCTGCGACCGCTACATCGACTCCAGCACCGTCTACCAGGGCGTGGCCCGCAACCTCTCGCTCGACCCGGTGCAGCAGATCAACAAGTTCGCCGTCGGCAACATCCTGCCCGACCTCACCATCGTCATCGACGTCCCCACCGAGGTCAGCCTCGCCCGCATCCACCAGCGCGCCTCCGACCTGCCCAACCGCATGGAGCGCGAGAACATCGACTTCTACAAGAAGGTCCGCGACGGCTACCTCCTGCTCGCCCGCTCCCTGCCCAAGCGCTTCTTCGTCGTCGACGGCACGCTGCCCGAGGACAAGGTGCGCCGCCTGATCTGGGCCGAGGTGAAGAAACGGATCGCGCCGTAACCCGCCCGCGCGCCCGGCCGCCGCGCGCCGCCCCGCCCGATGCCCACCGTCCCCTGGCCCGAGGCCCTCGCCGGCACGCCCGCGGTCGCCACCATCGAGCAGGCGCTCGTCCGCCAGCGCCTCGGCCACAGCCTGCTCCTGCACGGCGACGACCTCGACGCGTTGATGCTCGTCGCCCGGGCGATCGCCGACCGGCTGCTCAACGAGCCCGGCGCGCCGCGCGCCATCGCTCCGGACCAGCACCCGGACTGCTTCTGGCTCCGGCCGGCCGGCAAGATGCGCCAGATCCGGATCGGCGCGCTGGAGGGTCCCGAGCCGGGCACGATGCGCGACTTCCTGCGCAAGCTCTCGGTTTCGCCGGCGGTGGCGGCGCGCAAGGTCGGCATCATCTGCGAGGCCGACCGGATGAACACCGCGACAAGCAACGCCTTCCTCAAGACCCTCGAGGAGCCGCCCGGCCGGACGACGCTGCTCCTCGTCACCACCCGCCCCTACACGCTGCTGCCCACGATCCGGAGCCGCTGCCTGCACTTCCGGTTCCCCGCGCTCTCCACCGCGGCGCTGGCCGAGCTGGACGAGGCGGCGCGCCGCAACTGGCAGCAGTGGAAGACGGACTACCACGCCTGGCTGGCGCGGCTCGCCGGCGGCGTCGCCGACCGCGCCGCGATCGCGGCGCAGGTGTTCGGCCTCTACGGCCTGGTCGCGCGCTTCAACGCGGCCCTCGCCGGCGCCACCGACAAGATCTGGGAGGCGGAGAAGCAGAAGCTGCCGCCGGAGCTCGACGAGGAGGAGCAGGTGGCGGTTGAGACCGGGATCGCCAACGGCATCCGCCAGAAGCTCTTCGCCGAGGTCGAGCAGGCGACGCTGGCCTTTGCGCGGCCGCGGCTCACGGCCGGCGACGGCGCCACCTGTGCCGAGCCTGGTCGAAGCACCCGCGTGGCCGTGGCCGCCGCGGTCACCGAGCTCGAGCGCTGCACCGGCCTGCTGCGCCTCAACCTCAACGAGTCCGCCGCCCTCGAGCAGTTCCTCCTCGCCTCGCTGCGCCTCTGGGCGAAGCGGGCGGGATAAAAAGCTGGCGGCTGCGGACGAGCCGCAGCCCTACATGGCCGATCTCGGAGCTCCGACATGTAGGGCCGGACCTTGCGTCCGAGCCGCACCAGAGCGCCAGGTTCGACTGGCGCTCCGCTCGCTTTTCGCCTTTGCATCCCGCCGCTTCGCGGGCACCGTGGCCGGCGAATGACGTGGACTGAGGCCCTCTGGCTGATCCTCGCCGCCGCGGCCGGCGGCGCGGTCAACGCCGTGGCGGGCGGCGGCACGCTGATCACCTTTCCCGCGCTGCTGCTGGCGCGCACCGGCACGGTGGTGGCGAACGCCACGAGCACGCTGGCCCTCGTGCTGGGGACCGGCGGCGGCATGTTCGGCTACCGGCGGCAGCTGGCCGCGGCGCGCCCCTGGCTCGTGCGCTTCGTGCCCGTCAG
This sequence comes from Opitutaceae bacterium, assembly GCA_035502155.1. Classification (GTDB taxonomy): domain Bacteria; phylum Verrucomicrobiota; class Verrucomicrobiia; order Opitutales; family Opitutaceae; genus Fen-1467. Next base: position 1,732 of record DATJUU010000215.1, on the reverse strand, counting down.
CATGCTCGGCGGGCTCATCGGCGCGATCCTGCTCACGTTGAGCGGCGAGGCCCTGTTCTCGCATCTCGTCCCCTTCCTGCTGCTCTTCGCCACCGTCGTGTTCGTGGCCCAGGGGACGTTCCGCCGCTTCGCCGGCTTCGAGGCCGGGGCCGGCGCCGCGCTGCATCCGCACAGCCGCGAGATCGGGGTCGCGGTGCTCTACCAGTTCCTCGTCGCGGTCTACGGCGGCTACTTCGGCGCCGGCATCGGCATCCTCATGCTCGCCTCGCTGGGCTTCATCGGCCTGACGGACATCCACGAGATGAACGCGCTCAAGACCGTGCTCGGCTCGCTCATCAACCTGGTCGCCGCGGTCTACTTCATCTTCGCCGGGCTGATCAACTGGCCCAAGGCCGGCGTGATGACGATCGGCGCGGTCGCCGGCTACTTCCTCGGCGCCCACTTCGCCCAGCGCATCCCGCAAAAACGCGTCCGGCAGATCATCACCGCCATCGGCTTCCTCATCTCCGGCGTGCTCTTCTACCGGCAGTTCCTCCGCTAGCCCGGACCACGGATTCCAAATTTTTACCTCCCACTAATCCACACGAATGGGCACGAATGTTTCTTCACGGTGAATGGCAAAATAAATTCTTGAAGATTCGTGTGCATTCGTGGGAACACAATTCCGCCATCAGGCGTCGGACGTCACCAGCGCCACGAAGGCGGCGCGGGTCTCGAGGTGCGGGTTGTGGCCCGAGTCGGCCAGCGTGCTGAGCTCGGCGCGCGGAAAATGGCGCCGGATCAGCGCGTGATCCGCGGCCTGCACGAAGTTCGACCGCCCGCAGAGGATGAAATGCGCCGGACCGTCGAACTGCTCCTCCGGGCCGAGCGGGCTTTTCACCAGCTCCGGCAGCGCCGCAGTCAGCACCGGCAGGTTGATCGTCCAGCGCCAGGGCCCGGCGGCGCCGCGCTCCAAGTTGCTGGCCAGGAAACGGCGCAGGGCAAAGTCCGGCACCCGCGCCTCCATCCGCAGCTCGGCCTCGGCGCGGGAGTGCAGGTCGCCGAGCCGCAGCTCGTTCATCGCCGCCACCTCGGCGCGCTGCGCCAGCGCCGGGTACTCCTTCGGCGCGATGTCGACCACAATCAGGCGCGCGACGCGCCCCGGGTGGCGGCAGGCCAGCGCCATCGCCACCTTGCCGCCCAGGCTGTGGCCGAGGAGCGTCACCCGGGCCAGGGCCTGCGCGTCCAGCCAGGCGAGGACGTCCGCGACCATCGCGGGGTAGCCCATCTCCGGCGCGTGCGGCGAGCGGCCGTGGTTGCGCAGGTCGAGCGCGCGGACGTGGAAGCGCGCGGCGAGCGCGGCGCCGGCGGTCTGCCAGTTGCGCGACGCGCCGAGGAACCCGTGCAGGATCACCAGCGGCGGCCGCCCGGCGCCGCCAAGATCACGGGAGTACAGCAGCACAGACATCAGAGGCCAGATGCCAGAAGCCGGCGGGGCGTGGCCAGCGCAAACTGCACCGGTTTTGCCTTGCTGCCCCGGCCTCCGACCTCTGACTTCTGACCTCTGCCTCCTGCCATGTCCTCCGAGCGCCAGACCCCGATGATGCAGCAGTATTTCGAGGTCAAGCGCGGCCTCCCCGCGGGCACGCTGCTGCTCTTCCGGCTGGGCGATTTCTTCGAGATGTTCTACGAGGACGCCGAGGTCGGCTCCCGGCTGCTCAGCCTCACCCTGACGAAGCGCCAGGACGCGCCG
>DATJUU010000214.1:0-6061 GCA_035502155.1 Opitutaceae bacterium | reverse complement strand
CCTACGCCCCATGGATCCCGTTTCCGCCCGACTGGCCCGACCCGCCGCCACCGTCAGTGCCCGGCGAGGGGGTCGAAGCCGGGCCGATCCGGCGCATGCGGGAAGACCTCGCGGAGACGGAGGCGGAGATTCGACGTCTGGAGGCCCTGCGCTGGGGCGGGCTTAGAGGCGAGTTGTGGGACCTGTTTCATGGCGACCCGCTCGCGTTTCAGCGGGGCCATGCACAGCGCCTGCGCTGGCTGCTCAAGGAGTACGATGATGCCAAGAAGCGCGGCGATGACCCTCTCGACGCCGTCGAAAAGATGCTCAACGACTGGGAGCATCAGGTGCAGCGTGCGCTGATCGAACATGTACGCATCTTCGGAATGGCCATCATGGGCATGCAATTGGTGCCGCAACTCGCCCGGGCTTTGTCCCGAGTCCTCATCCGGATGGGCAGCTGGATGCCGGGCTCGACGCCGCCCATCCGGCCGCCGGTGCGTCCGGCGGTGACCCCGCCCGAGGAGATTCCGTCGCGCGGCGGGCAGCCGGACCCGGACAAGACGGGCTACCATCCGCCGCCGGAAAACAAACCCTCGGCATTCGGAAACGATCCGGACGCCGATACGAAGGTGGGGCCGCCGCCGGATCCCGACAAAACCGGCTACTACCCGCCGCCGGCCCGGGGTCCGCAGAAACCGTACGTGCCGCCGGATTTCTTTCCGCCGAAGCCGCAACCGGAAGACCGGCCGGCGCTCGATCCCACCGACGAGGACTGGGATCCCGCAACGCGCAACGATGGCACGCCAAGTTCAGGGCCCGATTATTCCAACCTTCCGCCCGAGCCCGGGCCGCCGGGGCCCGGCTGGTCGCCTCCGGTAACCCCGGATCCGGGGCCGCCGGCGATCGATCCGACGGACGATGATTGGAATCCATTCACGGATCCGCCCGAGGGCTACGATTGGTACCAGCAGGACTGGTAGGCTTGCTTAGTAGAACAAATTCCGGTCGAGGCTGCGGTACTGGATGGCCTCGAGGAGGTGCGGGGCGGCGACGGCCTCGGCGCCGGCCAAATCCGCGATGGTGCGCGCGACCTTGAGGATGCGGTCGTAGGCGCGGGCGGACAAATGCAGCTGCTCCATGGCCTGCTGCAGGAGCCGGCCGAGCGCGGCGTCCAGGGCGCAATGCTGGCGGATCTGCGCCTGGGTCATGCGCGCGTTCGTCGCGGTGCGCGTGCCGTCGAAGCGGGCGCGCTGGCGGAAGCGCGCGGTTTCGATCCGGGCGCGAATCGCGGCGGAGGACTCGGCCGGGCGCTCCTGCCGCAACTCCTCGACGCTGAGCGGCGGCGCCTCGACGTGCAGGTCGATGCGGTCGAGCAGCGGGCCGCTGATGCGCGCCCGGTACCGCTGCACCTGGGCGGGCGAGCAGCGGCACTCGTGGCGCGGATCGCCCAAATAGCCGCAGGCGCACGGGTTCATGGCGGCGACGAGCATGAAGCTGCAGGGCAGCGTGACCTTGCCCGCGCTGCGGGAGATCGTGACGTGGCCGTCCTCCAGCGGCTGGCGCATGACCTCGAGGGCGGAGCGCTTGAACTCGGGCAGCTCGTCGAGGAAGAGCACGCCGTGGTGGGCGAGGGAGATCTCGCCCGGGCCGGGGATGACGCCGCCGCCGAGCAGGCCGACGTCGGAGATCGTGTGGTGGGGCGAGCGGTAGGGGCGCGAGAGGAACGGCAGGTCGCCGCTGAGGGTGCGCCCGGCGGCCGAGTGGATGCTTAGCACCTCGAGGAACTCGTCGAGCGTGGGCCGCGGCATGATCGTGGGGATGCGGGCGGCGACCATCGACTTGCCCGCGCCCGGCGGGCCGATCATGAGCAGGTTGTGCGCGCCGGCGACCGCGACCTCGACCGCGCGGCGGAGGGCGTGCTGGCCCTTGACCTCGGAGAAATCGCCGCCCGGCTCCCCGCCGGCCGCGGGCGCGGCGAGCCGCGCGGCCAGTCCGCCCGGGAGCGGCGCGAGGCGGGCGTCGCCGGCCAGGAAGCGGTGGGCTTCGTCGAGCGAGCGCACGGGGTACACCGCCACGCCCTCGACCAGCGCGGCCTCTTCGGCCGACCGCGGCGGGAGGAGCACCCCGCGCTTGCCAAGGCGCTTGGCGAGCAGGGCGATCGCAAGCGCGCCGCGGACGGGCCGGGTGGCGCCGGAGAGGCTGAGCTCGCCGGCGATGAGGTAGTCGGCGAGATTGTCCGCGGCGAGCTGGTCGGTGGCGCGGAGCAGGCCGAGCGCGATCGGCAGGTCGTAGCAGGGGCCCTCCTTGCGCAGGTCGCCCGGTGCGAGGTTGATCGTCGTCCGGTTGCGCGGCATGTGGAGGCCGGTGTTGCTCAGGGCGGAGAAGACGCGGTCCTCCGATTCCTTGACCGCCGCGTCGGGCAGGCCGACGAGGATCAACTCGGGGACGCCGGCCTCGCCGGTGTTGACCTCGACCAGGACGGCTTCGGCGTCGATGCCCTGCAAAGCCGCGGAGTGGACGGTTGCCAGCATTTTCCGGAGGATTTCCGGAAAAAGGAAAATACCCGTTCAGGGTTTTGGCAAGCTCGGGGAGCGGGAGTCGCGGCCGGTGGGCGGCTTGGGGAAGGGGTCGAGCGAGATCTCGGGCGCGTAGGCGAGGGTGATGGCCCGGGTCATGTTCTGCTCGATGGCGGCGACATAGGCATTGGGGCCGCCGGGGTAGGGATCAGCGAGGAAGCGGTACACGCCGAGGAAATCGTTGTTGATCTTCGGGAGCACGAACTTCTCCCAGAACACCGGCGTCTTCGCGATCAGGTCGCGCACGCTGCGGTACAGCCGGGACTCCCGCGGGATGTTGAAAAAGTTGTCCGATTCCTCGAACTCGGCGTAGAGGAACGCGATCTCGTCGACGTAATCGGGCGCCGCCATCTGGCCGAGGTAGTCGGCGGTGGCGAGCGCGCAGCCGATGAAGTGTTCGACCTCGCCCGCGAACTGCAGGTGCGCGATGTTGCTGCGCGGCCCGGTGCAGCGGATGGCGGTGACCACCGTTTCCACCTCGTCGGCGTTGAAGCCCAGGACCGGCAGGTAGCTGGCGGCGAAGGCGCAGCTGCGGGTGACGTGGACGAGGGTGTACTTGGCCCCCGTGCCCTCGCGATCGGAGCGCAGCTTCAGGTAGCCGGTGTCGTGCAGGAGCGCCGAGGCGACCGCGATTTCGAAATGCCGCGCGGTGAGGGGCGGCACGGCCTTGGCGCGGTACCGGCCCTCCAGCAGCTGGACGAGGCACAGGGCCGCCTGCAGGGTGTGCTCCTGGTCGTGGTACCGCATGTCGAGCGGCAGGTAGTCGAGGTACCGCCCGGCGAACATGTCCTCCATGTCGCGAAACAGGGCGTCGAGCACGTTGGTGTCCGCCCCCGGATGATGGTGCAGGAAGGTGGCGCGCGCCACGGCGGCGACTGACGAGGGACTCTTCGTGTCGACTTGGGGAAACATCCGGAGGAGCTTGGCGGGCGGTTATTGCCAACCAACGGCAATGGCGCGAGCTAAGGTTTCGGGCCGAATACCTGCAAGCTGAATCTCCTCGCTTTTCAACGGCCCGACAAGCCCTAATACTCCGCGCGATGATCCTCGGGCTGACAGGCGGGTTGGGCTGTGGCAAGAGCACGGCCGCCAGCATGTTCGCGGCCCTCGGCTTCGCCGCGCTCGACTCGGACGCGATCGTGCGCGACGTGGTATTGAAGGAACCGGCGGTGATCGGGGCCGTGCGCGAACACTTCGGCGCCGAGGCGGTGACCCCGGCGGGCGAGGTCGACCGCCGCCAGGTGGCGCGCCGGGTGTTCGGCGATCCGCCGGAATTGCGCTGGCTGGAGGCGCTGCTGCATCCGCGCGTATTTGCGCACTGGCGAACGAGATTCGCGGCCGCGCCGGGCCAATCGTGGGTGGTGGAAGTGCCCTTGCTCTTCGAAAAAAGTCTCCAGAATTGGTTTGATTTCACCATCGGGGTCGCCTCTGATGCCGCCCTGCAACTGGCGCGGCTTGAGCAGCGCGGTCTCCCCCCGCCGCTCGCCCGGCAACGAATTTCCCAGCAACTGCCTTTGGCGCAGAAGATTGAGCTATCTGACTTTGTCTTGTTGAATGATGGTTCGCTCGATTTTCTGCGCGAACAGGTAGGGCGGGTGGTAAGTCAACTGGCCACCCGCTGACTCCCGCCTTCGCTTCGGCGTCGAGGCACCGCCCCGCAACCTGCGGGTCCCTTCTTTTCGCACCCATGGCTCCCAACTCACAAACTGGCGACGAGCGCCCCCCCGAGGAATCGGGCGGCGTGTCGGAACGCCCGGCGACCGAATCCTCCGGCTCGCGCAAACCCATGCGCCACCGGTCGCGCTATTATCGCGCCAAGCCGCCGGGAGCCGAGGCGGGCGCCGACCCCGGGCCGCCGGCGCCCCCGGCCGAACGCAACGAAGCCGACCGGCCGCCGCCCGCGCCGCCCGCCGCCCCGGTGGCGGAGCCGGCGGAGGAACGCGGCGGCGAAGCGCCGGCCGAGGCGAACGAGCACCCGGCGGAACGCGACGACGAGCGCCAGGGCGGCGGCAACCATTTCCAGGGCGGCGGGGGTTACGACGGGGGCTACTATTTCAAGAAGGGCAAGCGCCACAAACGGAAGCGGGGCAAGCACTGGCCCGGCGGTCCGGGACCCAGCCAGTACCCGCCCCAGCCACCGCCGCCCAACTTCGCGCCGGTCTACGGCGACCTGCCCGACGCCGCAAAATTCGGCGATCTGGCCGCGCTCGACGCCCTGGCCAAGGACGCGGCCTCGGGCGAGGGCAAGCCGATCAACCTCGAGGAGCTCTACGGCCTGGCCCTGGCGGAGCTGACGGCGGCCGCGAAAAAGCTCGGCGTGAATTTCGAGGGTGCCCCGAACCGCAAGGAGCTGCTTTCGCTGATTTTCAAGGCGGCCAGTGAGGCGAAGCGCCCGATCATCGACCACGGCTGGCTCGATCTGACGGATCGCGGCCACGGCTTTGTCGTCCACAAGGCGGTCAACTACCGTCTCTATCCGGAGGACCCCTATGTGCCGGACAGCCTGGTCAAGCGCTACGGGCTCAAGCGGGGCCACGAGGTGGAGGTGCAGGTGCGCGCGCCGGAGGGCAGCGAACGCTGCCCCGCAGTCGTCAAGATCAACCGCGTGATGGGGCTGGCCCCGGAGGCGGTCTCCAAGATTCCGCCGTTCGAGGAGCTGATTCCCTATTACCCGCTCAAGCGCATCCTCCTCGAGGTGCCGGAGCAGAAGGACGTGTCGATGCGCGCGGTCGACATCCTCACGCCCGTCGGCTTCGGCCAGCGCGGGCTGATCGTGGCGCCGCCGCGCACCGGCAAGACGGTCCTGCTGCACAACATGGCCAACTCGATCTCGACCAACAGCCCGGACGTGACCCTCATCATCCTGCTGGTCGACGAGCGCCCCGAGGAGGTCACCGACTTCCGCCGCCACACCAAGGGCGAGGTGGTGAGCTCGACGTTCGACGAGACGCCGGAGAGCCACACCCACGCCGCCGAGATGGTGATCGAGAAGGCGCGCCGCCTCGTCGAGATGGGGCAGCACGTCGTGATTCTGCTCGACTCCATCACGCGCCTGGCCCGCGCCTACAACGCGCTCGCCTCCAACAGCGGCAAGATCATGACCGGCGGCATGGAGGCCACCGCGCTGCAGAAGCCGAAGCGCTTCTTCGGCTCGGCCCGCAACATCGAGGGCGGCGGCAGCCTCACCATCATGGGCACCGCGCTGATCGACACCGGCAGCAAGATGGACGAGGTCATCTTCGAGGAATTCAAGGGCACCGGCAACATGGAACTGCATCTGGACCGCAAGCTGGTGGAAAAACGCACCTTTCCTGCCATCGACATCAACAAGTCCGGTACCCGCAAGGAAGAGTTGCTTGTACCCCGGGACGAACTGAATCGCATCTGGATACTCCGCAAGGTCCTGAACCCGCTCTCGCCGGTGGAATCCATGGAACTCATTATCGACAAGCTGGCCAAGAGCCGGTCCAATCAGGAATTCCTGTCATCGATGAGCAACGGCG
>DATJUU010000213.1:0-3960 GCA_035502155.1 Opitutaceae bacterium | reverse complement strand
GCACGCTGAGCGGCAACCCCCTCGCCATGGCGGCGGGCATCGCCGCGCTCCGCCTGCTGGAGGAAACCAATCCCTACGCCCGCCTCGACGCGCTCGGCCGCCAGGTCCGCGCCGCGCTCGAGGCCGCCGCGCTCCACAAGGGCCTGCCCCTGCAGGTGCCGCAGGCTGGCTCGATGTTCGCCGTCTTCTTCACCGCCACCGCGGTGCGCGACTACGCCACCGCCCTGAAGAGCGACGCCAAGGTCTTCGGCCGGTTCTTCCACGCCTGCCTCGACCACGGCGTCTACCTGCCGCCCAGCGCCTACGAGACCGCCTTCCTGAGCACGGCGCACGAGGGCGCGGCGGTCGCGCGGGCCTGCGAGGTCATGAGCGCGGCGATCGCGGGACTGTAGCCCCCGTTTGCTTCGCGAGCCGAGGGAACTAATTTTCCCGCCAACCGCTCGTATAACCTCTGGTGCACGTCCGCCGCCCATCCGCCATCCGCCTCGCCCTCGCCCTCCTGACCGGCCTGCTGGCGGCGTCGCCCGGCCTCCGCGCCCAGCCGGCGGACGCCCCGATCCTGCCGCTCGACGAGGTGCGGGCCGGCATGAAGGGCGAGGTCTGGACGGTTTTCCACGGCACCCAGCCCGAGCCGTTCACCGTCGAGGTGACGGGCATCATCCGCAACGCGCTCGGTCCGGGCAAGAGCCTCATCCTCTGCCGCCTCACCGACCCGCGCGTCCAGGACATGGGCGCGGTGGCCGGCATGAGCGGCAGCCCGCTTTACATCGACGGCCGCCTCGCCGGCGCCCTCTCCTACCAGCTCCAGCGCTTCGAGACGGTGCACTACGCGGGCTTCACTCCGATCGCCGATCTGCTGGAGGTCAGCCGCCTGCCGGCGCCGTCCGGCAATGCCGCGCCGGCCGCGCCGATTCCTCTTCAGGTACCGGCGGAAAAGCCCGCCGCCGCGCCCCAGGCGGCCGACTCGGGCGCGGCCGACTCGCCCTTCCAGCCGCTCACGCCGGTGTTCAACCTGAGCGGGATCGACCCGGAGGTGGCCTCGTTGTTCGCGCCGCGGTTCGCCGCGCTGGGCCTCAACGTCGCCGCCGCCGGGGGATCGTACGGAGTTCAGAGTTCGGGGTTCGGAGTTCAGGGTTCCGCCTCCGGCGCCGCTCCATCAACCCTGAACCCCGAACCCGGAACCCTGAACCCAGCGGCGCCCACCGCGCTCCGCGCGGGCGACGCCGTGTCGGTCGCGCTGGCCACCGGCGACATCACCATCGCCGGCACCGGCACCGTGTCGCGCGTCGACGGCTCCCACCTGCTCGCGTTCGGCCACCAGCTCATGCGGCTCGGCGCGGTGGATCTGCCCATGGCGGACACCGAGGTGGTCGCCATCCTGCCGAGCCAGATGAGTTCCTACAAGGTGGCCAACATTGGCCGCGTCATCGGCACCATCAGCCAGGACCGGCTCTCGGCGGTCTACGGCGATGTCGGCCCCATGCCCGCCATGATCCCGATCACGGTCAGCGTGCCCAACCACGGCTCGACCCGCACGCTGCGGTTCGACGTCGTCCGCCAGCCGCAGCTCGCGCCGCTGATCGCCGCCGCCGGTCTCGCCCAGGGCATCCTCGGCTCGAACGACGCCGGCCTGGCCGAGGGCTTCCGGGTCCGCCGCACCGTGACGTTTCCCGGCGGGCCACCCGTCGCCACCGACGACCTCTACGCGGGCCCGCAGGGCTTCGCCGCCGGCCTGGGCGATTTCGTGCGCGACCTCGGCGACTGGCTGCAGAATCCGTTCGAAAAGACCTACCCCACCGGGGTGAACTTCGCGGTCCAGGCCCTCGACCACAACCCGCTGGCGGTGCTCGACATCGTCCAGCTCTCGCGGACCACCGCGGCCCCTGGCGACACCGTGCAGCTCACGCTCACCTGGCGCGACTTCCAGGGGGCGCGCGCCACCGAGGTGGTGCCCGTGCCGGTCGCCCGCGCCTGGGCGGGCAAGACCCTCGAGGTCATCGTCACCGACGGCCCGCAGCTCGACGAGCTCACCGGCCGCCCCCGCGAGGTGCCCGCCGCCCAGATCCGCAGCTTCGGCGAATACCTCGCCCTGCTCGCGGACCACCGCCGCAGCGACGGCCTGTACGTGGCGGTGGTCGAAAAGACCTCCATCTTCCTCGACCAGGCGCGCCCGACGCTCGACTACCCGGCCTCGATCGCCCGCATCGCCAGCGACGCCGACGAGCGCCGCTTCCAGCGCCGCGAGGGCGTGGCACCCCTGTGGGAGGAGCACCTGCTCGGCGACCGGCTCATCAACGCCAACGTGCGCCGCACCCTGCGGATCACGGACTGAACCCGCGCCAGGACGCCGCCGCGCCGCAATCCCCGCCTTCATGCAACGCACGACCCTTCGCTTCGCCGGCGCCGCGCTCGCCCTCCTCCTCGCCGCCCGCCCGCTGCCCGCGGACCCGCTCACCAAGGGCCTCGACCTCGATTTCGGCCGCGACGTGGCCAGCCGCGACCTCAAGGGTCTCGCGACGCGGTCCGACGGCCGCATCGTCCCCGGTCCGGTGTTGACGCCGCTGACCGGAGCCCCGCTCGCCGAGCTGCTTTGGACCGCCGCGCCGGCCGCCGATGGCCGCTGGCTGCTCGGCACCGGGCCCGAAGGACGAATCCTGGAGGTCACGCTGGCCGGCACGGGCTACACGGTGCGGCCGGTCGCCCGCCTTGCCGAGCCCCAGGTCTTCGCCCTGCAGGCGCTGCCGGACGGATCGCTGCTGGCGGGCACGTCCCCCACCGGGGCACTCTACCTGCTCAAGGACGGCAAGCCGGTGTCGCGCGTCGTCCTGCCGGTCGACTCGATCTTCGACATCCTCCTCCTGCCGACCTCCACCCAGAACTCAGAACCCAAAACGCAGAACCCGGTCGCGTTGATCGCGACGGGCAATCCGGGCCGGATCTACCGCGTGGACCTCGGCAGGTTCGCCGACGCGGGCGTCACTGCCGACCGGATCAGCGACGCCAAGATCTTGGGCGAAAAAGGCATCACCCTGTTCGGCGAGATCCGCGACCGCAACGTCCGCCGGCTCGCACGGCTGGCGGACGGCCGGATCGCGGCCGGCTCAGCGCCCCGCGGCAACGTCTACGTTTTTCCGGCCGCGGGCGGGGCGCCGCTGATCCTGCAGGAGAACCACGAGGCCGAGGTCACGGACCTGCTCCCCCAGCCCGACGGCGACCTCTACGCCAGCATCGTGTTCTCCAGCGTCGCCGGCGACCGGCGGATCAACCGCCCGGGGGTGGGCTTGCGGCCGGCCGCCCCCGGGGCGCTGCCCGCCGACACGTCCCTGCCCGAGCCCGCGCCGCCGACCGCCGGTCCGGACAACCCCGGCGCCCTCCCGCCGGCCGAGCCGGCCGCGCCGGAGGCCGCGCCTGAACGGTTCACGGGGCGCAGCGCCATCGTGCTCTTCCCGGCCGGCGGCTTTCCCGAGACGCTGCTCACGCGCAACGGCCTGGCCTTCTACCGGCTGGCACGCCGCGGCGACCTGCTGCTCATCGCCGCCGGCGAGGAGGGCGGCGTGCTCGCCTGGGACCTGCCGAACCGGCTCAGCCTCACCCTGCCGGGTGCCGAGGGCGCGCAGCTCAACGGCCTCGTGCCGCTCGATGGCGGCACCGACCGCTATCTGCTCCTGCAAAACAACGCCCCCGGCCTGGTGATGCTGAACTTCACCGCCGCCGGTCCGCGCCAGCTCGAGACCAAGCGCCTCGACCTCGGCCTGCCCGCCGAGCTGGGCAACCTGCGCTTCGACTCGCTGCGCAACCTGACGCCGGAGGAGCTCCGGGTCGAGGTCCGGACCAGTTTCGGCGCCGACGAGACCGAGGGCTGGAGCGGCTGGACGCCCCTCACCGTGCGCGACGGCGCGTTCCACGCCCCCGGCCTGCGCGGCCGTTACGTCAAGCTGCGCATCACGGTGCCGGCCGGCG
>DATJUU010000212.1:0-7141 GCA_035502155.1 Opitutaceae bacterium | reverse complement strand
CGGCAACTTTTGCTCCAACAGATCCGCGAGCAGCAGGCTCTTGCCGCCGGGGGCGGCGCAGAGGTCGAGCACGCTCTCGCCGGGCTGCGGGTCGAGCAGGCTGGCGGGGGCCTGCGTCGAGGGATCCTGCAGGTAGAGCGCGCCCGCGGCCAGCAACGGCTCGACCTCGGGCCAGCGTCCCGCCGGCACGAGCCAGAAACCCGGCCAGGCGGTGGCCTGCAGCCAGTCGGGCGGCGATTCCCGCGGGGCGCGCCAGCGCGCGTAGACCGGCGGCGGGGTCTGGTTCCATGAGAGCAGACTCGCCGTCGCCCCGGCGCCAAATTGGGCCAGCCAGCGCCGCACCAGCCATTCGGGGTGCGAATAATGCCCGGCCAGTTCCGCCGCGCCCGCTCCCGGGCCGGGCGGCGGCGCCCGCAGCTCGGCCGCCGTGGCGAGCTTTCGCAGGACCGCGTTCACCAGGCGCGCCTCAGCCGGGCTGAGGAACGTCTTGGCCTGCGTCACGGCGTGATGGACGACCTTGGCGGCCTGCTCCTCCCCGTCCGGCGCCCCGCCGGCCTCCAGCAGTTCGAAGCCGCCCACCAGCAGCGTCGCCCGCAGCCGGGCCCGCGGGGCGCGCGGGACGCAGCGATCGATGGCCGCGTTGAGCCGCCCCAGATGCCGGATCGCGCCCACGAGGAGGTGCTGGCAGCGCGCCCGGTCCCGCGTCGCCTCCGCGTCGGCCGCGGGACCCGGCGCCTCCGCCAGCAGGGCGTCGACCCGCTCGCGGCGGTCGAGCCAGCGCTCCAGCAGCCGCACCGCCTGCGGCCAGGCGCCGGCGAAAGCGGCACGCGGCAAGGAGTTCATGGCTGCGACGTTAAGATACACAGTTTGACATTCCATCCCATTCTGGACTCAACTCATCGTTTCCCGTCGCCTTACCGCCCAAATGAATTCCGAAGCCGTTCAAGCGCTCATCGCCCAGACCCCGTCGCTCAAGGCGTCCAAAGCCAAGCTCGAAGCCATGGAACCCGGCTCCTACTGCGTCCACCGCAGCTGGGGTTTCGGGCTGATCAAGGAGTACGATGAGGCGGACCAAAAGCTGGTGATCGACTTCAAGGGCAAGAAGAAGCACCGGATGGACCCGGCGTTCTGTCTGCAGACGATGGAGATCCTCCCGCCCAAGCACCTGCTGGTGCGGAAGGAGACCGAGCCCGAGAAGATCGCCGAGTTGATCGAGGAAAAGCCGGTCCAGCTGGTGGTGGAGGGCCTGGCCGCCTTCCCCAACAAGGCCACCACCGCCATCGATCTCGAGATCGTCCTCCAGCAGGTCGTCGGCGAGGAAAAGTTCAAGAAGTGGTGGTCGACCACGAAGAAGCACGTGGCGAAGGACCCCCGCATCGCCGTCCCGGCCAAGAAGACCGAGTGTTACGTCCTGCGCGACGAGCCGGTCTCGGTCGAGGATGAGATCCTGGAGCATTTCGCCAACACCCGCTCCGCCCGGCGCCGCATCCAGCTCGCCGAGGAGCTGACCGAGGCCGCCGGCCGCAAGGAGACCAAGACCGACCTCCTGCCGATCCTCAACGGCCTGGCCGAAGCAGTGAAGGACAGCAACCAGCTCCACCCCGCGGAGCGCCTCTATGGCGCCGCCGTGCGCGACGAGCTCGCCAAGATCCTCGGCGCCGACATCGCCTCCTTCGCCCCGAGCCTCGCCGAGCTCGTCGGCGACGTCCGCCGCCTGCAGGACATCGCGGAGAAGATCCCGGTCCATTTCCAGACCCACTTCCTCGAGCTGATCAAGGACGCCCACCCCATCGAGTGGAAGGAGCTCACCTTCGCGATGCTCAAGACCAGCCAGGGGAAGTTCACCACCGAGTGCATCAACTTCCTGGTCGAGAACGGCCACGCCGAGGAGCTGGCCACCGTCCTCAAGCGCTGGCAGACCGAGCAGAACCTCCGCGCCCCGGTGCTGCTCTGGGTCGTCAAGAACCGGCAGTCGAAAAAGTTCGCCCAGCTGCTCAACGAGCTGATCACGCCGCGGCTCTTCAGCGCCATCTTCTTCGCCATCGACTACGAGGCCCTGCAGTCGGCCGGCGCCCGCCGCATCCCCCTCGCCGAGATCCTGAGCGACGATCCCGACCTCATCCCCGACCTGCTCGCCACCGCCGACCCGGAGACGGCGCGCGACCTCGCCAACACCCTCCTGCTCAACCAGGGCTTCGAGGAGCTGACGAAGAAGTCGCTGCTGGCCCGGTTCATCAAGATCTTCCCCGGCATCCAGTCGCTCGTCTCCGGCGAGGCCGAGACCCGCGAGGACCTGCCGCTCGTGTCGCGGTCCAGCTACGAGCGCCGCCACCAGGAGTACGAGCAGATCGTCACGAAGAAGATCCCGGAGAACTCCCGGGCCATCGCCGCCGCCCGCGAGCAGGGCGACCTGCGCGAGAACGCCGGGTACAAGATGGCCAAGCAGGACCAGCAGCTGCTCATGGCGCGCAAGTCCCAGCTCGAGCGCGAGCTGGCGCACGCGCGCATCACCGATTTCTCCGACGCCACCCGGGATCAGATCACCGTGGGCAGCGTGGTCGACCTGAAGGAGAACGCCAGCGGCCAGGCCGTGCGCTACACCGTCCTCGGCCTCTGGGACGGCGACCCGGCCAACCACATCATTTCCTACAAGACCCCGCTCGGCCTCGCCATGCTGACGAAGAAGGTGGGCGACCACATCAAGATGAAGGCCGGCGGCGCCGACCACGATTACGTCGTGACCGGCATCAGCCGCTACGTCGACGCCCAGCCGGCGCCCGCCCCATAGCGCCGCCGCCCGGCCGCCCATGGAGAACCTCCTGAAGGGCGCCGCCATCGGGTTCGCGATCGCCGCGCCGGTCGGGCCGATCAACCTCCTGTGCCTGCGGCGCTCGCTCGCCGACGGCCGCCGCGTCGGCTTCGTCTCGGGCCTGGGCGCCGCCGCGGCCGACACGACCTACGGCACGCTGGCGGCGGTGGGGCTCACCTCGATCACGAGCTTTCTCGTCGGCCACCGCGCCGCGCTGCAGCTCGTGGGCGGGCTGTTCCTCGCGCTCATGGGCCTGCACACCATGCGGGCGCGGCCCGCCCCGCGCGAGGCGCGGGCCCCCGTGCACGTCGGGCGCCTGCGCGACGCCTTCGTCTCCACCTACGTGCTCACGCTGGCGAACCCGGTGACGATCCTCGCCTTCACCGGCATCTTCGCCGGCCTCGGCCTCGGCTGGCGCACCGGCCGGGTGCTCGACGCGCTCGAGCTGATCGGCGGCGTCTTCAGCGGATCGGCGCTGTGGTGGCTCCTCCTGGCGTTGCTCGCCGGCACGTTCGGCCGCCACCTCAACGACCAGACCCTGCGCTGGATCAACCTCATCGCCGGCGGCGTGATCGCCGCCTTCGGCTGCTGGGCGCTCGGCTCGCTGCTGGCCGAGCGGCTGCTCTGAGCCGCCCACCGCGGAATTGACGCCCCGGCCCGGGCCGGCATGGATGGACGGCGCCAGCCGGCTCCAGCCCCCTCGTGAACTCCGCCCTCGACACCCTCAAGATCCTCTCCGACCCCACGCGGCTGCGGCTGCTGCTGCTGTTGTTGAAGGAGGAGCTCTCGGTGGCCGAGCTGCAGGAAATCCTCGGCATGGCGCAGTCGCGCATCTCCTCGCAGCTCGCACTGCTGCGGCAGGCCGGGTTCGTCGCCGACCGGCGCGACGGCAAGAAGGCGTTCTACTCGCTGCGCGGCGACCTGGCGCCGCAGCCGCTGGCGCTGCTCAAGGCCGCCGGCGACTCGGTGGCCGAGGCGCCAGAGTTCGCCGAGGACCGCGAGAATCTCGACCGCATCCTCCAGAAACGGCGGCGGGTGGCGGAACAATATTTCAACCTGCTGGCCGGGCGGCTGGGCAAGGGCTACTGCCCCGGCCGCACCTGGGAGGCCATCGGCCACTTGGCGCTGCGGCTGGCGCCGCCGATCGTCGTCGCCGACCTCGGCGCCGGCGAGGGCCTCATCTCCCAGCTCCTCGCCCGCCGCGTCGAGCGGGTGTGGTGCATCGACAACTCGCCGCGCATGGTCGAGGTCGGCACCGAGCTGGCGAAGAAGAACGGCCTCGCCAACCTCACCTACAAGCTTGGCGACATCGAGCAGGTGCCGCTGCCCGACCGGTCGGTCGACCTCGCCATCCTCAGCCAGGCCCTGCACCACGCCAACCACCCGCAGACCGCCGTCAACGAGGCCCACCGCATCCTGTGCCCCGGCGGGCAGATCATCGTCCTCGACCTCAAGGAGCACAGCTTCGAGAAGGCGCGCGAGCTCTACGGCGACGTCTGGCTCGGCTTCAAGGAGAGCGCGCTGCACGGTTATTTGAAGAAGGCCGGCTTCCAGCAGGTCGAGGTCAGTGTCGTCTCGCGCGAGGCGGTCGAGCCGCATTTCGAGACCCTGCTGGCCGGCGGTGTCAAGGCCGCGCGGTAAGGCGCCGGCGGACAGGCCCGTCCGCGATGACGGACGGCCGGCATTGTAGGGGCGCAGGCTTGCTGCGCCCATCGGTTCATCAAAGGGCGCAACAAGATTGCGCCCCTACGCGCTTCTCGCTTACAGCTTGAAGCTTAAAGCTCCATGAAACTCCTCGTCACCAACGACGACGGCATCGACTGCGTCTTCCTCCACGAACTGGTCCGCGGCCTGCTTGCCGCCGGCCATGAGCTGACGGTCGCCGCGCCGAAGACCGAGCAGAGCTGGATCGCCGCGGCCAAGTCGCGCACCCGGCCGGTGAGCTCGGCCCAGGTCGACCGCGGCCTCGGCTGCCCGACGTGGATGGTCGACGGCACGCCGTCGGACTGCGTGAACATCGCCCTCGCCCATCTCGTCAAAGGCCGGCCCGCCGCCGTGGTCAGCGGGATGAATGTCGGCCTCAACGCCTCGATCGGTTTCATCCTCGCCAGCGGCACGGTGGCCGGTGCCTTCGAGGGCGTGCTCCACGGGCTGCCCGGCATCGCGTTCTCGCAGGACCTGACCTTCGCCACCTACGACCGGCTCAAGGAGGGCGGCAAGGCGGACCCCGAGCTGGCCGCCACACTCAAGATTTCGGCCGCCCACGCCGCGCGCCTGCTGCCGCAGCTCGTCTCGGCCACGCCGCCCAAAAGCTTCATCGTCCACAACGTCAACTTCCCCTTCCCGGGGAGACCCGACGCCCCGGTGCGCCGCACGGTGCCGGCGCGGATGATCATCACGGGGCTGTTCGGCCCGGCGCAGGACGACGGCACGCACCGGTTCCTGTTCAAGCTTGGCGACGACGTCTCCCCCGCCGAGCCGCTCACCGACCACGCCGCCCTCGCCCAGGGCTGCATCAGCCACACGATCCTCGATTATACGCGGCTCGGGCGAACTGAAGCTTAGTCATGATTTTGATTTTTGCGCCGGATGCGTATGTTGAAGCCGGCGCGCCAGCGGCCGACGGTCCCGCACTCCCTCAACCGCTGATTCATGATCCTCCAAGACTGGTGGTACACCACCCTCCTCTCCCACCAATTCTCCAACTGCCCGCCGCTCACCCAGGACCTGAAGAGTGACGTGCTCGTCATCGGGGGCGGCATGAGCGGCATCATGGCCGCCGCCGAGTTCATCGGCTCGGGCCGGTCCGTCATCCTCCTCGAGAAAAACATCCTCGGCGGCAGCTCCACCGGGCGCAGCGCCGGCTTCCTCACGCCGGACAGCGAGCTCGAGCTTTCCCAGCTGATGCGGCGCTACGGCATCGCCGGCGCCAAGGAGCTGTGGGAGGTGCCCTGCCGCGGGATCGACGCGATCGTGGCCAACGTCAAGAAGTACGGCCTCGACTGCGACCTCATCCGCCAGGACAGCCTCTTCCTGGGCATCGGCGCCAGCGGCAAGACCGACGTCGAGGAGGAGGTGAGGTCGCGCCAGACTCTCGGCTTTCCCACGACCCATTACACCGAGGAGCAGCTCCGGCAGGTCTTCCACGCCGAGGGCTACACCGGGGCGGTGCGCTACCCCGACACCTACGGCATCAACGCGCTGCTCTATGCCCAGGGCATGAAGGAGGTGCTGCTGAAAAACGGCATCCGCGTCTTCGAAAGCACCGAGGTGCGCGGGATCGACGACCACACCGCGCGCGCCCACGCCGGCACCGTCACCGCCGACGCGATCATTGTCGCGATCGACAAGATGCCGCACGCGTTCAATCCCGTCGCCGACGAGGTCTTCCATGCCCAGACCTTCCTCTCGATCAGCGAGCCGCTGAGCGACGCCGAGGTGAAGGCGGTGTTTCCCGGCGACCACTTCCAGTGCTGGGACTCGACGCTGGTCTACACGTATTTCCGCCTGACCGGCGACCAGCGCATGCTGCTCGGCGGCGGCACGGCGCTGACCACGTTCCTGCGCCACGCCTACACCTCGCCGCACGTGATCGATGGGGTCATCGCCGGCTTCCACTCCCACTTTCCCGCCCTGAGCCACCTGCGGTTCATCCAGTACTGGCCGGGATTGATCGACGCCACGCGCGACCTGCTGCCCGTGGTGGTGCGCCCGCCGGGCTGCGAGCACCTGCACTTCATCCTCGGCGTGGTCGGCCTGCCCTGGGCGTCGTTCAGCGGCAGCTTCGCCGCCAAGAACGTGCTCGGCACCGCGGCCAGGGACGACCATCGCTACTACCGCTACTTCACCGACCGCCGCCATTTCTTCCTGCCCACGGCACTGGAGTCGGTGGTCGGCAAGCCGCTGCTCTTCTCCCTCAACAACGCCTGGGCGAAGTACTACCAGGTCGACCGCAAGAACCGGCTGCCCGAGAAAACCGGCGATTTTTGACCAAGCGCGCCGGAATTCTCCTCACCACTGATGAACACTGATTCACACTGATGGGACTTTTCGATGACCAGACGGTCCGGTTTCTCCCGGGAAGCATCAGCGAAGATAAGTGTGAATCAGTGGTTCCAAAAAGATTCAGCCTGGGGATTCCTCGGCCACTTTGGAGTTGATTAGTGTCCATTAGTGGTTTCCCCAAAAAGGTCCGGCTGTCCGCAATCGGGTCGTTTTGGGCTGGCTTTCCGGCGCCCGGATTCCGGATTCTTGGGCCGATGATCGAGGTGGAGCACCTGACGCGCGTCTTTCGCACCTACAAGAAGCGGCCCGGCTTCTGGGGCGGCGTGC
>DATJUU010000211.1:0-10483 GCA_035502155.1 Opitutaceae bacterium | reverse complement strand
TCGGGCTGGAATAGGGCAATCGGCAGAGCCACCACTGCGTCTTCCGATGGCCGACCCCCTTCCACCCCAAGACGGCATCCTCTGGCGCGGCTGGAGCGACGAGCTCCTGGGCGAGCTGGCGGCGAGGCCGCGTCCGGTGTTGCTGTTCATTCCCGACCCCGAGCCGACGGTGGCGCCGTTCCTCCGGGCGACTTTCCATGCGATGCCGGCGAACGCCCGCCTGCGCGCCCAGCTGCGCGATTTCTTTCCGGCGCTGTACGTCGAGCCCGGCTTGTTGCCGGAGGATCTGCGGTCGTATGGCGCCGGCAGCCGCTGGCGCATCGCCATCCTGTCGCCCTACGGCTTCAATCCGATGGTCGTGTTTGACCCGGTCCGGGGCGATCCGGCGGCGGTGGTGGACGAAATCGCCACCGTGCTTGAGCGCCTGCGCCCGGCGTGGGAGTGACGCGCGGAGGAGGATTTTCCCGGACCTCGCCGGTTCGGTGGACTATTCGACCAGCGTTCCTTGGTGGTAAACCGCCTTCCACCCGGACCTGGACCGCCGCCAGATTGTCGCCCGCCGCGTGATCCGCCGGCCCTGGATGAGCACATAGGTGAGGAGAAAGACGCGCGGGCCGAGACTGCGGCACCTGAATTTGTTCATCTGCCAACGGCTTTCCGGCGGAGAATCCATGCCGCGGTATTGGGGGTCACGGTAACGCTTTGTGACGTCCGCCAGCACCCGCCTTCGATCGAACCGGCGGCCCGACGCCCCAACCTCCCAAAAGGCTGGATCCGTCATCCGCGTGAAGGCGGTGCGTGTCCGGCCGAATTCCGGGCGATGAAAAATGGGCTCGCGCCGCTTGAGCTCACGCAGAACGGAGCGCACCCGGAGGGAGGCGGACTGGGGCATGGAAGTCTGTCGGAAGTTGTCGGCTCGCGCCGTCAGAGCAGGAGGTAGCCGAGCCAGTAGACGATCACTGCCGTCGGGAGCAGCCACGGCAGGAGGCAGACGGCGTCCGGGCGGCCGAGGCGCAGCCCGCGCTTGCAGAGCAGCCAACCCGCGGCGACGGCCAGCGGATAGGCCCAGGTGCTGTCGACGAGGACGTGCCGCTCGACGTGGGCGGCGGCGGATTTGCCGGGCGCGCCGAGCATGAACAGCGTCGCGAACAGGAAGAGCGGCCAGAAGAGCAGGCTCCCGAGAAACGTCAGGCGCGCTCCCCGAACCGCCTTGGACTCCAACTCGATGTCTTCAACGGACTCGGAGGCATTCATGTGCACAGGGCGTGGGCGCGGATGGGCGATGTTGGCCGCCAGCGACCGGCATCACGGCTTGCCGCCGAAGGTCACGAAGTCGTCGAGCTCGAGCCAGTCGAACCAGCTGCCGATGTCGTCGCGGTGGGCGGCGTTCTTGCGGTGCACGTCGTTGAAGAAGCCGCGGCCGTCGGGCGAGGACGGCGTGAGCTGGATCATCCACTGCGACCAGGCGGCGATCTCGGACGGATGGCGCCTCGGGCGGGATCTGGCCTGGACGTAGGCAAGCAACTCGCCGTCGGTGCGCCCGGCCTTCACCTGGGCGAGGAAGGCCTTGGCGTCGAGGCCGGTGAAGGCGAAGAACCGCTTGTCGAACGGGCACTCGTAATGGTACTCGCCGATCTTGCCGCCGGCCAGGGCGCGCGCCTTGTCGATCAGGCGCGGCAGGTGGACGAACCCGCCGAGGCGGGTGTACGGGCTCCGCGGCGGGTGCCGCCGGAGGTCCGGGTGCCTGTAATTCACGGCCCCGGCCGCGGCGGCCGCGGGATCAAGGTAGGCCGATTGGAGATCGCGCGCCTGGGCGCGGGTGGATTTTTTGGCTTGGGCGCTCATGGGAGGTCTCCTGCGGATCAGTTGGCGCGTGAAACGTATTCACTTCGCGCCTTGCAGCAACCGGGGCGGGCCGTTCACCGGGGATCGCGCTCAGTCGAAGCCGTGCGCGCGGAGCAACTCCACCACCGCCCGGTGACAGTCGCCGTACGCCGCCCAGACTGAGCCGCACCACGCGTGGATGGCGGCGTCGCGCGGCGAACCCGCCGACACGGCCAGCACGTCGGTCGCGGTGATGGCACCACGGTCGCGGGGCAGCGGAAAGGCCGGCCACCGGCGGCCGCGCCTGGCGAGCACCATGTGCACCCGCTGCACCTGTCGGCCCGAGAACTGTTTTTCGCAGAGCAGGTGCAGGCCCACGAGGGCGAACGTCAGCTTGATCGGCTTGGTGCGAGCTTCGGCCGTCTGCGCGGCGTAGGCGTCGACGACGTACTGGTGGATGAACGCCCGGCCGCCGTGGGTGAGCGTGTACGCGCACAGTTGGTCGAAGGCTTCGGCGGCGGTCATGAGGCCACGAAAACAGGCGTTTTTTGCTCAGCGCGTCCGCCGTCGCGGGCGCTGCTTGGCGGACACGGACTTGATCACCAGGTAGCCGCCGCCCGAGGCGGGCAGGGGTGTCCGCGCCTGCGCCACCGCGGCGCGGATGAGCGCGAGCACGGCCGGGGATTTGAGGACGGAAATGGTCGGCAGGCGGACAAACCGGTTCTGCTTGCCGGCGCCGAGCAGCAGTTTTTTCGGGTCGGGCAGCGTCGCGCCGTGCAGGAATGCGAGGCCGACTCCATTGGCCGCGGCGGCGATCGAGAGGATGGCATCCGAGGCCCGCTCCGTGGCGGCATACCCGATCACGAGGAAATTGTAGTTGTCGTAGACCAGCTCGATCGCCGTGGGCAGGATCCGGCGCATCTCGGCCCGGCAGGCGCGGATGAGTTGGGCGGTCTGGGGCTCGAATTTCGCCACGAAAGCCGCGAGCTGCTTCGCGGGCGGGGCGCTTGGGCGCTGGAGACCGGCGCTCATTGCGGTTTCACCGCCCGCCGCGGGCAAAGAGCACCGCCGGGACCGTCGCGAGCAGGATCTTGAGGTCGAGCCAGAGCGACCAGTTGTCGATGTACTCGAGATCGAGGCGGACCCACTCGCCGAAGTCGTCGATCTCGTTGCGCCCGCGCACCTGCCAGTGGCAGGTCAGGCCGGGCAGCACGCTCAGCCGCCGGCGGTGGGCGTCGTCGTCGAAGCGGTGCACCTCCTCGACCGGCAGCGGCCGGGGGCCGACCAGGCTCATTTCGCCGCGCAGCACGTTCCAGAGCTGGGGCAGCTCGTCGAGCCCGTGGCGGCGGAGGAAGCCGCCGACCGGCGTCACGCGCGGGTCGGCGCTGAGCTTGAAGACCGGGCCCTTCATCTCGTTGCGCGGCTCGAGCGCGGCCCGCTGCTGCTCGGCGCCGGCGACCATGGAACGGAACTTGAACATGTCGAACGGCCGGCCGTTGAGCCCGCAGCGCCGCTGGCGGAACAGCGCCGGGCCGGGCGAGGTCACGCGGATGGCGAGCGCGATCAGCGCCAGCAGCGGCGAGAGCACCACCAGCAGCGCCGCGGCGCCGGCGTAGTCGACCAGCCGCTTGACGAACAGCTGCCACGCCGGCACCGGCTGCGCGCGGTAGGCGATCACCGGTTCGCCGGCGAACCGGTCGAGCTCCGGCCGGAACACGGGCGTGTGCAGCATGCCGGTGTGGACCACCGTCTCCACGCCCTCCCGCTCGCAGGCGCCCAGCACGCCCTGGGCGTCGGCCGGGGTCAGCCCGGCGAGATTGACCACGACGACGTTGATCGAGTGCTCGTGCAACCGCGCGGTGAAGGCGGCGGCCGGATCGGCGCGCGGGTTGAATTCGGCCGCCGTGTCCAGAAACTCGCGCTCCTCGAGGGAGAGCTGGCCGCGCAGCCGCGCCGTCTCCGCCGGCAGGCCGACCCACAGCACCCGCCGGCTCAGCTGCTCGCGCGCGAGCCGGGTGCGGTCGAGCCAGCGCGTGAATTCGGCGCGGAGGTAGACCAGCGCCGAGGCGAAGACCCCGGTGAGGATGACCACCGACCGGGCGAACTGCAGGCGGGCGAGGAAGAGGATCAGGATGACGCCGAGCACGGCGAGCACGGCGCCGCCCACGATCGCGCCAACTTCCGGGAGGCGCGGCGGCGGCCCGGGCGGCCGGGCGTAGAAATGCTGGGCCGCCAGCATCACCGGCCCGAGGATCATCACCAGCGGCGCGAGCCGCAGGTACTCGCCAAAGGGCTCGAGCGCCGGCAGGTTCCAAAGCGGAAACCACGCCCGCAGCGCGTAGGCGGCGGTCAGGCTGATGCCGAACAGGCAGGCGTCCAGCGCCTGGTGGAGTCGGATGCGCGCTCGCCGTTGGTGCGTGAGCATGGGGTTTCGGGCGTGGCCGCCCGCGGCGATTTCAGAACGATTTCGTGTACACCACGCCGGAATCGTCCACGAAGGTCAGCGCGCCTGTCGTCACGCCGGTCAGGCGCAGGCCGAGCTCGTAGTCCACCATGTCGTTCACCTTGTAGACGCGGTCGTTCATCAGCACGCGGCTGTCGGCGCCGGCGGCGCGGATGCCGGTCACGCGCAGCTTGTCGAGATACTCCAGAATCTTGACGTTCTGCCGCGGCGCCGCGGGGACGGCGGGAGCGGCCGCGACAGCGGTGGGAGTCGCCGCCGTCTCGACCTTCGGCGCGGGTGGCGGCGTCGGTTCGGGGGCGGGCGTGGAGGCCGCGGGCGCCGGGGCCGTGGCGACCGGGGTCGGGGGGGCGGGGGTCGGCGCGGGAGGCGTGGGTTTCGGCGCCGGCGGTTTCGGGGTTTCGGAGAAAGTAACCGTGACCGGGGCCGGCGGGGGCGGGGTCTGGACCGTGGCGGGTGCGGGAGTCGGCACCGGCTTGATTTCAGCCGGCGGCGGCGTGACCGCCGGTGGCGGGGGCGTGCCAACGGCGGGCGGTGAAGTGCCGGCCACAGCCGCAGGAACGGGCGCCGGCTCGCTCTTCGGGGCGGCCACGGTCTTGGCGGGAACGGTGACCGCGGGTGGTGTCGTCGCGACGGAAGTTGCCGGCGGCGTGGCGGCCGGCTGGGCTGGCGCGCTCGGAGGCGGCACCGGCGCCGCCGAGGTCGGGGCCGGGGTTGCCGGCGCGGGCGCGGCCGGGACGGCGGCAACCGGTTGGGGTGCGGCGGAGGCAATGGCGGTCTTCTCCTCCTTCTTCATCAGCATCGCGATGATGACAACCGCGCCGACCAGCAGGACCACACCGGCGATGACGCCGAGCAGCATGGCCTCGAACCCCGCCGGCTTGGCGCGGCGGGCGGGCGCAATCGCGGCGGGCGCCGGTTCGGCCGGCGCCGGGGCGGGCATCGGCGGCGCCGACTGCTGGCTTTGCAGCTTCTGCGCCTTCTTCAGGGCGTCGTTGATCAGGCTCATGCGGCGGGGCGCTCAGGGGTTGCGGGCTTTGTGGCGCGGGGGCGGGGGATCTGCAACCCCGCAGTCAGGCCAGGCTCGAAACCTCCTTGAGGGCGCGGCGGACGTCCCAGTAGTTGACCTCGTCGGAATCGCGCACGAAGGCGGACAGGATCGCCTTGTCGCAGACGTTGTTGATCAGGCGGGGAATCCCCTTGCTGGCGCGGTGGATGGCGCGCATCGCCGCGTTGGTGAAGAACGGCCGGCCGGTGGCGCCGGCCAGCGTCAGGCGGTGCCGCACGTAGTGCGTGGTGTCGTGGAGGGTCAGCGGCTTGAGCTCGGAATGGACGAGGATGCGCTGGCGGAGCTGGCGGAGGCGGTCCTGGGCGAGGAGTTTCTTCAGCTCCGGCTGCCCGATGAGCACAATCTGAAGCAGCTTCTGCTTGTCGGTCTCGAGATTGGAGAGGAGCCGGATCTGCTCCAGCACCTTGAACGAGAGGTTCTGGGCCTCGTCGATGATGAGCACGATGTCGCGGCCGGCCTCGATGCGGTGGAGGAGCACCTTGTTGATCTGGCTGGCGAGGTCGTGGTGGCCCTGGGCGAGGTGGGTCTCGCCGAGCTCGGAGAGGATGGCGCGGAGCATCTCGATCTCGGTGACCCGCGAGTTGAGGATCAGGGCGGTGTCAAAGCGCGCGGGATCGAGCTCGTTGAGGAAGCGCCGGCAGAGCGTGGTCTTGCCGCAACCGACCTCGCCGATCAGGAGGATGAAGCCCTTTTTCTCCTGCACCCCGTACTTGAGGTGCTGCAGCGCCTCCTGATGCGTGGGGCTGAGATAGAGGAACTTCGGGTCCGGGGTGATGTTGAACGGCATCTCCGTCAGACCGTAATAGCGCTGATACATGGCGGGGGGCGGGTGGGTGGAGTGCGAACGCCGTCGCAGCCTCACCGAATCCGCCCGGCGAGGCAAGCGGACAACCCCCGGAGCCGCAAGATTTACCGGCGCTTGCCAATCCGGCGCGGCGGTGAAAAAGGGGTTGCGGGCCGGACGGAAAGCGCCTTATCGAAATCCCACCGTGATCGCCCGCCGCATCATCCGCTGGACCTACACCCTGCTTTTCGTGGTCGTCGGCGCGCTCTCGGGGATGTTCTTCTTCCGCACCTACCAGGAGTACGCGCGCCTGAAGCAGATCGAGGTGGAGACCCGGCAGCGCCTGGCCGACGCCCAGGCGCGGCTCGAGCTGCAAAAGGTCGAGCTCGAGCGGCTGCGCAGCGACCCTGCCTACGTGCGGCGCACCATCCGGCGGCAGATGGGGTACGCCAAGCCCGACGAACTGATCTTCCGGTTCGACAAGTGAGGCGGGAATTTGCGTTGCGCCGCCGGCCGACCGACGTTTCTTCGACGCCCGCATGAGTGCCACCGCCACGCCGCCGCTGCCGGAACAGTTCGCGCGGGCCGGGCAGGGGCAGGTGTTCGCCTTCTGGCCGCAACTCGACGACGCCGCGCGCCGGGCGCTGCTCGCGCAGGCGGCCGAAATCGACCTGGCCGAGGTGACGCGGCTCGCGCACACGCTGCTGGGCGCCGGCGGGGCGCCCGCGGTCGACCTCGCCGGCCTGGAGCCGGCGCCATACGAGCCGCTGCCGGCGCACGGGGGCGACGCGGCGGCGTGGGCGCAGGCGCGCGCGGCGGGCGAGGCGGCGCTGCGCGCCGGGCGGGTGGCCGCCTTCACGGTTGCGGGCGGGCAGGGGACGCGCCTCGGCTTCGACGGCCCGAAGGGCACGTTTCCGGTCACCCCGGTGATGGGCAAGCCGCTGTTCCAGGTGTTCGCGGAAAAGATCCTCGCGGCGGGCCGCCGCCACGGCCGGCCGCTGCACTGGTTCATCATGACCAGCCACGCCAACCACGCCGCGACCGAGGCGTTCTTCGCCGCGCACGGCTGCTTCGGGCTCGATCCGGCCCGGGTGCACTGTTTCCGGCAGGGCCGGATGCCGGCGGTGGATTTCGCCGGGCGGATCCTGCTCGAGGCCCCGGGGTCCGTCGCGATGAGCCCCGACGGCCATGGCGGCTCGCTCCGCGCCCTCCATCGCAGCGGCGCGCTCGACCTCATGCGCCGCGAAGGCGTCGACACGATCAGCTATTTCCAGGTCGACAACCCGCTCGTGCGCTGCATCGACCCGGCGTTTCTCGGCTGGCATCTGACCCACGGGGCCGAGATGTCGGCCAAGATGATTCCCAAGGCCTATCCGGAGGAGAAAGTCGGGCATTTCTGCCGGCAGCGCGGGCGCCTCGTCGTGATCGAATATAGCGACCTGCCGGCCGCCATGCAGCGGGAGGTCGACCCGGCGACCGGCCGGCTGCGGTACCTCGCGGGCAGCATCGCGATCCACGTGCTCGACCGCGACTTCGTGCGGCGCCTGGCGACCGCCGGCAGCGAGTCCGCGCTGCCGTTTCACCGCGCCGACAAGAAGATCGCCACCGTCGACGCGGCGGGCCGGCCGGTGCCGCTGGCGCAACCGAACGGCGTGAAGTTCGAGATGTTCGTCTTCGACGCGCTGCCGTTCGCGCGCCGGCCGCTGGTGATCGAGACCGACCGGGCGGACGACTTCTCGCCGGTGAAGAACGCCGCGGGGGTCGACTCGCCGGAGACCGCGCGGGCGGACCAGCTCCGGCAGGCCGCGCGCTGGCTGCGGGGCGCGGGCGCGGCGATCGCGACCGACCCGACCGGCCTGCCGCCGATCGCCGTCGAGGTGTCGCCGCTGTTCGGCGACGACGCGGCCACGTTCGCCGCGAGCTGGGCCCGGCAGTCGCCGCCGCCGGCGGTGCGTGACGGGCTGTACCTGGAGTGATGGAGCTTGGCGGCCGCGGGAAACTCATTTTCATTGGAGCGCGCCAGTTCCATGACCACTGTTGAAAAGATCCGCGCGGCCGCCGCCGCCGGCCGCCTGCTGCCCGACGCAACGGCGAATCTCACCGCCTGGCTCGGGGCCGGGCTGCCGGCGTGGGCCGTCGCCAGCCTCGAGGAGCTGGTGGCGCGCGAGGCCTGGGGCGAGCTCAACGACCGGTTCTACCGCTACCTCGAGTTCGGCACCGGCGGCATGCGCGGACGCACCATCGGCGTGGTGGCGGCGGCGGCCGAGACCGGCTCGCCCGGGCCGCTGGGTACGCCGGCGCACCCCGGGGTGGGCAGCAACCTGCTCAACGATTTCACCCTCGTCCGCGCCACGATCGGGCTGCACCGCTACGTGCGCGCCCACCTGGCCAAGACCGGGCGCTACGACCCGCCCAAGCTGGTCATCGCGCACGACGTGCGCCATTTCTCGCGGCACTTCTGCGAGCTGGCCGCCTCGACCTGGACGCGCCTCGGCGGCGTGGCTTTCATCTTTCCCGCACCGCGCTCCACGCCCCAGCTCAGCTTCTCCGTGCGCTGGCTCAAGGCCCACTGCGGCGTCGTCGTCACCGCCAGCCACAATCCGCCCCACGACAACGGCTTCAAGGCCTACTTCGACGACGGCGCGCAGGTGGTGGCGCCGCACGACGAGGGCATCATCGCCGAGGTCAACGCCGTGCCGCTCTCCGCGCTCGGGGCCTACCTCGAGGTGGACCTGGCGCGGGTCGTGACCCTCGACCGCGCGGCCGACGACGCCTACCTGGCGGTGGCGGCGCAGGCGGCGATCGACCCGCAGGTGTTCAAGCGCGCCAAATTCAAGGTGGTGTTCACCAACATTCACGGCACCGGCGGCATCGCCAGCGTCCCGCTCCTGGCCCACGCCGGCGTGTCGGTGGCCGAGGTGATCGAGCAGGTGGCCTTCGATCCGCGCTTCCCGACGGTGAAGTCGCCCAACCCGGAGAACGCCGAGGCGCTGTCCCTGGCGGTGGCGCTGGCGGAACGCAACGGCGCCGAGCTGGTGCTGGCCACCGACCCGGACGGCGATCGGATGGGCTGCGCCGTGCGCACCCGCGAGGGGAAAATGGTCCTGCTGACCGGCAATCAGATCGGCGCGCTGCTGGCCGACTACCGGCTGACGAAGTACAAGGAGCTCGGGTGGATCCCGCACGCGGGCTCGAACCGCGCCGCGTTGATCAAGACCTTCGTCACCACGCCGCTGCAGGACGCGATCGGCCGCGGGCACGGCGTGAAGGTCATCAACTGCCTCACCGGCTTCAAATGGATCGCGGCCAAGCTGCGCGGCTACGAACAGGAGCTGAGGGACACGCTCCTGGCCCAGGACGGGATCGCGCTGGACTACGACGCCACGCCGTTCGCCACCCGCGCGCGGCTGCACCTGAAGTACGGCACCTTCTATGCCTTCGGCACCGAGGAGAGCTACGGCTACCTGCCCAACGACTACGTGCGCGACAAGGACGCCAACGCCGCCTGCCTCATGTTCGCCGAGCTCGCCGCCTGGGTGAAGAGCCGCGGGCTGACCGTGCCGGAGTACCTCGACGAGCTCTACGTCCGGCACGGCTACTTCCTCGAGGGCGTGATCAACATCTACTACGAGGGCGCCACGGGCGCGGCGAAGATCCGGCGCATCCTCGACACCTACCGGAGCGCGCCGCCCCAGGCGTTCGGCGACGTGGCGGTGGCGAAGTTCGAGGATTTCGGCCGGGAGGTGATCCGCGACGCCGACGGCCAGCCGATCCCGAAGCAGGACCTCTATTTCGTCACCCTCGCGAACGGCTACACCTATGCCGGGCGCGGCAGCGGCACCGAGCCGAAGATGAAGTTCTACATCTTCGCCCGGGCGGACGCCGCCTCCGCGGCCGGCCTGCCGTCGGCCAAGGCCGCGGTGAAAGCCGAGCTCGACCGGCTGAAGGGGCTGATCGAGGCCGACGCCCGCGCCCGGGCCGAGGGGTGATTGGCACCACCAAGACGCGAAAACGCCGCGCAGGCGGACGTTGTGTGCCGATCCACCACGAATGCACACGAATTTGCACGAATCTCGTTCCGAGTGGGGCCCTCAAGCATGGATTCGCGTCAATTCGTGTGGATTCGTGGGGAAAAGAAGAGTCGGGCACTTAGCATCATCCGCGCCCATCCGTGTGATCCGTGGTGAGCAAGGATCAGGCATCAGAAATTGCCCGTTCGACAAACGCCGGGCACGGCTGGTAGTTTTTCCGCCGCGGCTTCCGCCGCCCCATTTCCATGACCCTTGAAGTCATCGGCCCGGCGCCCTTCGCCCGCGACGCCTCCGGCCAGCCCCAGACCCACATC
>DATJUU010000210.1:0-6531 GCA_035502155.1 Opitutaceae bacterium | reverse complement strand
CCGCGCGCCGTACATCGGCTTGGAGCAGTTCTCGCTCTCGGTGGCGCCGGGCAACGCATCGCAGCTCAACGTCATGTTGCGCGTCTCGTCGGTCGAGATCGAGCGGTAGGAGCCAAGGGCAGAGGGCAAAGGGCGACGAGCCAGGTGCAAGGGGTGAAATTTCTCGCCCTTGGCTCTTTGCCCTTAGCTCCTTGCGCTTTGCCCTTCACGCTCAGCCCTTGGCCCTTTGCCCCACGCGCTTCGCGCTCAGCCCTTGGCCCTTCGCTCTTGGCGCTTTGCGCTTTGCCCTTCGCTCTCTGCTTCCTAAAACTTGAAGCTCGCGCTGAGGGAGAACACCGCCTCGAAGATCGCGTAGCCGAGGAAGCCCACGAAGCTGAAGGCGAAGAGCATCACGCCGGTGGAGATGACGCTGGTGAAGACCTGGAGATTGCGGCTCAGCTCCTTCTGGTAGGTGCGGGCGATCTCCTTGAGGCTGGGCACGACGTTGCCGGTGTTCTCGCCCACCGCCAGGCGGTCGAGCACGAGGGCGGGGAAGCACCCGGTGCGCCCGAGCGCGAGCGACAGGCTCTCGCCCTCGAGCACGCGGCCGGTGGCCTCGCCAAAGGCGCGGCGGTGGGTGCGGTTGCCGATCACCCGCTCGGTCATGCGCAGCGCCTCGGCGGTGGTGATGCCGTTCTCGATCAGCACGGCGAGGGTCTGGCTGAAGTTCATCACCGTGGTCGTGGTCACGAAGGTGCCGGCGAAGGGCAGGCGCAGCACCCAGTCGTCGGTCAGCGCGCGGCCGGCCTCGGTGTGCCGCCAGCGCCAGAAGGCGGTGGCGCCCAGCGCCACGGCGATGCCGGCGAACACGCCGTAGTGGATGACGAGGTGGGAGGCGTCGATCAGCAGCCGGGTGGCCAGGGGCAGCTTGCCGCCGAGCGCGGTGAGCAGCGACTCGATCTTCGGCAGGAGCACGAAGATGAAGAAGCAGATCACGCCGATGGCGAAGCAGCAGATGAAGACGGGGTAGGAGATGGCGGTGAGCAGCTTCTGGCGCAGCTCGCGCTGCTCGTTGAAGTGCTCGATCAGCCGGTGGAGCACGTCGTTGAGGCTGCCGGTGGCCTCGCCGGCCTGGATCAGGCTCACGGTCGAGGAGTCGAAGATCGCGGGATGCTCCTCCATCGCCCGCGAGAGCGGCAGGCCCTCCCCCAGGCGCTCCCACAGCTGCTGGCAGAGCGTGCGCAGCGCGGGCTGCTGGATGCGCTGGCTGAGCAGGCGCACCGCCTCGCCCGCCGACAGGCCGCTGCCGGTGAGGTCGGAGAGCGCCTGCAGGAACGGCAGGCGCTGCGCGCGGCCCAGGCGGATTGGGGATCGCGGATTGCGGAAACCGGATTGCCGGGAGGGAGCGGCTGCCTGGGCTTTCTTTCCCAAATCCGCGATCCGCTTTCCGGTATCCGAGGACTCGTCCAGCCGGATCGGCGACAGCCCGCGCACGGCCAACATCCGCAACGCCTCCTTGCGCGTGGCGGCCTCGAGCGCGGCCGAGACGGACTGGCCGGAGCGGTCGCGGGCGGTGTAGGCGTAACGGGGCATTTCAGAGGTCAGAAGTCAGAGGACGGAGGTCAGTGGGCAGAAATCAGAGGGCAGAAGTCAGAGATCAGATGTCAGCTGTGACGGATTCTGGCATTGGCGATTGCTGACCTCCGACCTCTGATCTCTGACCTCTGTCTGCCTGGCTGCTCATTTCTCCGTGACGGTGATGACGCGCAGCAATTCCTCCAAGGTCGTGGCGCCGGACTTGACCTTCTCCCATCCGGAATGCTGGAGGGTGAGCATGCCGTGGTCGCGGGCGCACTTGTCGAGCATCCGGGCCGATTCGCGCTTGAGGATGAGGTCGTGCAGCTCGTCGTTCGGGCGCAGGATCTCGAAGATGCCGATGCGCCCGCGGTAGCCGCTGCTCCGGCAGCGGTCGCAGCCCACCGGGGCCATGAGCTCCTGGACCGAATCGGCCCCGGCGGGGTCGAGCCCGAGGATGGCCAGCGTGTCCCGCAGCTTGGTCCGGTTCACCGGGGCCGGCCGGGCGCAGGCGCTGCAGAGGCGGCGCACGAGGCGCTGGGCGATGATCAGCTCGATGGCCGACGCGACGAGGAACGGCTCCACGCCCATGTCGACCAGGCGGGTGTAGGCGCCGGCGGCGTCGTTGGTGTGGATGGTGCTGAAGACGAGGTGGCCGGTGAGCGAGGCGCGGATGGCGATCTCCGCCGTGTCGAGGTCGCGGATCTCGCCCACCATGATCACGTCGGGGTCCTGCCGCAGCACGTGGCGCAGGGCGCTGGCGAAGGTCAGGTTGATCTCGGGGCGCACCTGCATCTGGTTGACCCCGGGCACCTCGTACTCGATCGGGTCCTCGATCGTGACGATGCGCAGGTCGGGCGAGTTGATCTTGCGCAGGAAGGCGTTGAGCGAGGTCGACTTGCCGGAGCCGGTCGGGCCGGTCACGAGGATGATGCCGTGCGGGTATTCGAGCACGCGGGTGACGATCGCCTGCTCCTCGGCGTTCATGCCGAGGCGGTCCATCGTGAACGCCTCCTTCTTCTGGTTGAGCAGGCGCAGGCTGACGCTCTCGGCGTAGATCGTCGGGATCGTCGAGACGCGGATGTCGAGGGTGGAGCCGGCGGTCTTGAAGTTGATCCGGCCGTCCTGCGGCAGGCGCCGCTCGGAGATGTTCAGCCGCGCCATGATCTTCAGGCGCGAGATGATCGCGTCCTGGAACCGCAGCAGGTTCTCCGGCAGCGGCACCGGCACAAGCAGGCCGTCGACCCGGTAGCGGATGCGCAGCTGGCCCTCCTGCGGCTCGAAGTGGATGTCGGTGGCGGCGTCGGCGATCGCCTGGGTGATGACGTCGCTCACGAAGCGCACGACGGCGGCGTCCTCGTCGACCAGCTCCTCGGCCTGCGCGCTCGCCGCCGGGGCGAAGTCCTCGCCGGAGTCCTCGAGGCTGCCGGCGCCGACGCCGAAGTGCTCGATGATGAGCTGGTGCACGCGGTCGGGCAGGGCGAGGTGCCAGCGGAGGGCCCGCGGCGTGAAGGTGCGCACCCAGTCGCGCATCAGCTCGTCGGGCGGCCAGGCGGTGGCGAGATGCACCGGCTGGTCAGGCGGCGGCTCGGCCGGCTGCTGCTCCGCGTCCTCCTCGTCCACGGCCGCGCCCGGGCCGGTGATCGGCACGACCTGGTAATCGTGGACCAGCCGCGCGGGCAGGAGGCCGAGGAAGGGCCGCGCCGGCCGGATGTCGGTGGCGATGTCGAGGCCGCAGGCGCCGGCCACCAGCGCGAGCGCGTCCGGCTCGGTCAGGCTGAGGGCGGCGGCGACCGTCGCCACCCGCTGGCCGCGGGGGGCTTCGAGCACCGCCTGCTGCTGCTCCGCGGTGAGCCGGCCGGCGAGGGCCTCGGGCAGAACTTCCTGGACGGGAGCGGGCATGGCGGGAGGCGGCGGGCCGGGCCGCTCACTTGTAGTAGCGGTCGATCAGGTTTTCCTTCGGCTGCTTCGCCGGGTTCTGCAAATACTGCTGCACCTGGTCCTTGTTCGTCAGCTGGTCGATGCTCTTGTTGGCGTCGGCGGTCGTGGCGCCGGGCGGGATGACATGCGGCCGGACGAAGAGGAGCAGCTCGGTGCGGTCGACCTCGTGGGTCCGCGCCCCGAGCAGGTTGCTGAGGATCGGGATCTCGTAGAGGAAGCCGAGCTTGGTGCGGTTGGCGGAATTCTTCGTCTGTTGCAGGCCGCCGAGCACGATCATCTGGCCGTCCGGGACGTTGAGGAACGAGGTGGCCTCGCGGTGGCCGATGATCGGCTGCTGGTTGTTGTCGATCGTGACGCTGCCGATGACGTCGTCCACCGTCTGGTCGATGGTGAGCTGGACGCTGCCGTCGTCGCCGATCAGCGGCGTGACCTTCACGTCGATGCCGATGTCCTGGTAGGTGAAGGTCGAGGTGGCGACGGGCGTGGTGCCGGTGGTGGCGAGCGTGCTCTGCGAGCCGGTGATGATCGGCTGCTTCTGGCTGACGTTGAACTCGGCCTGCTTGTTGTGCGTCGTGACGATCGTGTTGGCCTCGAGGATCCTCACGTTGTTCTTCGCGCCGGTGTTGCTCAGCGCGGCCTGGAAGGAGAGCGGGTTGACCACGCCGGAGGTGACGTTCCAGCCGGCGATGCCGCCGGTGCCGCCGGACGGCGCGGTGGTGTCGAAGTTGGTGATGTGCGTGCCGCGGGTCAGGTCCGTGCCGATGGTCAGGTTGAGGGCGTTGATGCCGCTGGTGTCGGTGTCGGTCAGCGTGACCTCGGCGATGACCACCTGGATGGACACCTGGGCCAGCAGGATGTCGACCTTGTCCACGATCTCCTTGATCAGGCGGAGATCGTCGGCGGTGCCGGAGACGACGATGGAGTTGCTGCGGTCGTCGGCGATGACCGTGACCAGGTTGCTGAAGTCGGCGGTGGCGTTGGCGTTGGCGCCGAGGATGCTGGCGAGCGCGGGCTGCACGTTGGCGGGCACGTTCGGCTGGATGGCGGGGGTGCCGACGGGCACCGACACCGGGTTGGGCCGCACGGAGTTCTGGTCGGTGCGGCTGGCCGCCTGGCTCCGGCCGCTGACGAGGTTGGTGAGCAGGCTGGCGACGTCCTTGGCGGTGGCGTGCTTGAGATAGATGACCTCGTTGCGCGTGTTCGGGTCGGCCTTGACGTCGAGCTTGCTGATCAGCTCGTCGAAGAACGGATACTGGCGCGGGTCGGAGAGGAGGATGATCTGGTTGGTGCGGTCGTCGGCCGTGATGCTGGTGGCCGAGCTGAGCTGGCTGCTCAGCGGCGGCTTGAGGATGGCGGTGATCTTGTTGACCACGTCGCTGGCCTTGGCGCCGTTCTCCAGGGTGTAGAACTTCGGCTGCAGGCCGCCCACCACGGGGTGGTCGAGCTGCTTGATCAGCTGCTCGATGCGCTGGAGGTTGCTGATCGAGTCGGTCACCAGCATCGCGTTGGTCTTCTCGAAGAGCACCGGTCCGCCCAGGTTCGGGTTCAGCAGCGGGACGATCTGGTCCTTGATCTCGCCGACGCGGAGGAAATCGAGCACGAAGAGCTTGGAGGCGACGCGCCCGCTCGGGGGCAGGTCGAGGGTGGAGCCTTCGATCATCTGCGGCGCCTCGGTCTTGGCCTGCCCGAGGGGCATCACCTTGAGGAACCGGTCGCCCAGCGGGTTGATGGCGATGCCGCTGAGGTCGAGCATGGTCTCGAGGGCGAGCACGGCCTCGCTCTTGGGCATGGCCGGCAGCGAGATGGTGTAGCCCTCGGTCGCCGGCAGGGCCTGCGGGCGGATGATCGAGCGGTCGGTCCACTTGGCGATCAGGGTCAGCACCGCGTCGAGGGTGTCGCCGCGCATCTGCACCGGGCCGACGATCTCCTCGGGCGCGGCCTCGGCGGCGGGCTTCAGGTCGGCCGCCGGGGCGGCGGGCGGCGGGGCCGCCGGGCGGGCGGGCGCGGCCGTCTGGGCCGGGAGCGAAAGCGCCGCGCCAAGCAGCACGGCGGACAGGACCAGCGCGGAGGGGCGGGGAGGCGGAAGAGGGGACATGCGGCGCGGAGGGAGGAGCGATGAGGGAGACGAACCGGGCGGCGACCAAGGCGCGGGAAGGCTATGACAGGGCAATTCGGAGATGATGTAAACTGCGTTGTGCCGGCGGGCGCGCGGAGTTGGCGGATGTCCGGGTGAAATCGGTGGGTTATGACGCCCCGACCCCCGCCAAGTTTCAGGGTTCCCTCCGATGCGGCGGGCGCCGCCGGCCTTCCTCGAAGCTTGCCTGCCTTTGGCCGACAAATCACGCTCCCGGGGCGTGCCCAACTCCTTCGGCAAACTCTTCACCGTCACCACCTGGGGCGAAAGCCACGGCGGGGCCGTGGGCGTGGTCGTGGACGGCTGCCCGCCGGGCCTGCCCCTGGCCGCGGCCGAGATCCAGGCCGAGCTCGACCGCCGGCGGCCCGGGCAGAGCGACATCGTGAGCCCGCGCAAGGAGGAGGACCGGGTCGAGATCCTCTCCGGCCTGTTCGAGGGCCGCACCACCGGCACGCCGATCTCGCTGCTCGTGCGCAACACCGACGCCCGCCCCGGCGCCTACGACGAGCTGCGGCTCAAGTTCCGCCCCTCGCACGCCGATTTCACCTACCAGCAAAAATTCGGCCTGCGCGACCACCAGGGCGGCGGGCGCTCGTCCGCCCGCGAAACCGTCGGCCGCGTCGCGGCCGGGGCGATCGCGAAAAAAATCCTCCGCCGCGGCGGCCGGGTCGAGGTCCGCGCCTTCGTCACCCGCATCCACAACCTCGAGGCGCCGCCGCTGGACCACTTTCCCGCGCTGGCGGAGGTCGAGGCCAGCGCCGTGCGCTGCCCGCACCCGGCGACGGCCGCGCGCATGATCCGGCGGATCAAGGCCGTGCGCGCCGCGGGCGACTCGCTCGGCGGCGTGATCGAGTGCCGCGCGCGCGGCGTGCCCGCCGGCCTCGGCGAGCCGGTCTTCGACC
>DATJUU010000209.1:0-3398 GCA_035502155.1 Opitutaceae bacterium | reverse complement strand
GACAAGGACCTCGCGTGGCTGCGTGAGCACGCGGCGCGGTTCCGGGTGACGGTGACCGACCGGTCCGCCGACTACGCGCTGCTCGCGGTGCAGGGACCGCGCGCCGCGGGCATCGTGCAGGGCCTGGCCGGCGCCAGCCTCGACGGCGTGAAGTATTACCATTTCGTCGAGGGCGCGGTGGCCGGGGTGCCGTGCCTGATCAGCCGCACCGGCTACACCGGCGAGGACGGGTTCGAGCTCTACCACCCCGCCGCCGAGGCGCCGCGCCTGGCCGAGGCGATCCTCGCCGCCGGGGCGCCGCAGGGACTGGAGCTGGCCGGCCTGGGCGCGCGCGACAGCCTGCGCCTCGAGGCGGGCTACCCGCTCTACGGCCACGAGATCACCGCGGAGGTGTCGCCGCTCGCCGCCGGGCTCGGCTGGACCGTGAAGCTCGACAAGGGCGTCGATTTCAACGGCCGCGCCGCGCTGGCGGCCGAGAAGGCCGCCGGGCCGGTGCGGAAGATCGTGTTTTTCAGGACCGGCGACCGCCGCATCGTGCGCGGCGGTGCGGCGGTGCTGGACGCCGCGGGCGCTCCCGTGGGCCAGGTGGTATCGGGCACGCTCTCGCCGATCCTCAACGAGGCGATCGGCTCGGCGCTGGTCGCCTCCGGCGGCGCGGAACAGCCGCTGGCCGTGGACATCCGCGGCGAAAAGGTGGCGCTGCGCCTGGTGAAGCCGCCGTTCGTTCCGCTGCCCAAACACTAGGTGCGGGCTTGCGCGCCGTGGATGGATCGTTGTTATCAGCACCAAAACTCCTTCGACCTCCTTCCCATGAGCAACGTCAGAACCGACCGCCGCTATGCCAAATCCCACGAGTGGCTGAAGCCGGAGGGCGACGGCACCGCGACCGTCGGCATCTCCGACTACGCCCAGAACAGTCTCGGCGACATCACCTACGTCCAGCTGCCGAAGGTGGGCGCCGCGCTCAAGGCCGGCGAGGCCTTCGGCGTCGTCGAGTCGGTAAAGGCGGCGTCCGACCTGTACGCGCCGGCGGCGGGCACGGTGACGGCGGTCAACCCGGCGCTCGAGGGCGCTCCGGAGACGGTGAACCAGGCGCCGTACGACGCCGGCTGGATGATCAAGCTCAAGCCGGCAGACCCGAAGGCGGCGGCGGCGCTGCTCGCGGCGCCCGACTACGAGAAGCTGATCGCGTAGGCGGTCGATTGCGGATCTCCGATGGTGGAGCTTCTCCACCGCGGATTGCACGGATGGGTTCCTTTGCCCACGAATGCACACGAATCCTCACGAATCGGAAGGATGCATCGCGGTCCTTCCGGCAAAATAATTCGTGGTCATTCGTGTGGATTGGTGGGAGAAGGTTTCTGCAATCCAGCACATGAAGATCCTCGCGATGGAGAAGTCCGTGCCCGGCGTCGGCGCGTCGACGTTCACGCCGGAGTTGCTCAAGGCCGAGGCGGTGCGGGTCTGGGAGCTCCAGCAGGCGGGCGCGCTGCGGGAGATCTGGTTCCGCCAGGACCGCTCCGATGCCGTGCTCATGCTCGAGTGCACCGACGCCGCCGAGGCCGAGCGCACCCTGGCGACGCTGCCGCTGGTGTCGGCCGGCCTGATCGCCTTTGAGGTGATTCCCCTCAAACCCTATCCGGGCTTGGGGCGTTTGTTTGGCCGCAAGGGCTAGCGGGTCGCGAGAGGATCCCGTGCGCCGCTCTAGCGGCCAGGCGGGCGCCGCTGCGCTCCTGCGGAGGCGCGCGTTTTAGCGTCGCGCCGGGAGGCTGGGAGTGACAGGATGCCGGAGGTGAAGACGAGGCTGCTGTGCTTGGGGGCCGCGCTCCTTCTCGCGTCGGTGGTGACGCTGGCGGGGGAGGAAGCGGCGACCGTCCGCACCCGGTTCCGCGCGGAGGTGGTCAAAGTGGGAGTCTTGAGCGACTACACCGGCCCTTACGTGTTCGCCCATCGGAATCCGCATTTCTTTCTGAAAGTGAGACTGGCGGACGAGCCGGCGGCCTCCCTCGGCTGGAAACAGGGGGAGGTCGTGGTGCTCGCGGTCCACAGCGTCCTGGCGCTGTTCGGCGGCCAGCCCACGGAGGGCGCCGTCTACGTGTTCAGCGGCGGCGTGAGCCGGAAGGACGGCAGACTGCAATTCTCGGACCTGCAGGTCGATTCGGGGCCGCGCGGACGGTAGGCGGCGGATGGGCCCGTTGCCGTTCGCGTCCGAAATCGATCGCGGGCGCAGGTCTTACTCCGCCTTGCGATCGGCCCGGGCGGCCTTGCGGCGGTCGGTCATGCTGAGGATGCGCTTGCGCAGCCGGAGCGACTTGGGCGTGGCCTCGACGAATTCGTCCGCGGCGATGTACTCGATGGCCTTCTCGATCGACAGCCGGATCGGCGGAGAGAGCTGCGTGGCGACGCCCTCGCCCTGGGAGCGGACGTTGGTCAGGCGCTTGGCGCGCGCCGCGTTGACGGGGATGTCCTCCTGCCGCGGGCTTTCGCCCACCAGCATGCCCTCATAGACCTGTTCGCCGGCGCCGATGAAGAGTTTGCCGCGTTCCTGGATACTGACGAGGGCGTAGGCCTTGGACTCGCCGGCCTCGGTGGCGACCAACGTGCCGGTGAGCCGGGTGAGCACGTCGCCGGCCCAGGGGCCGTATTCCTTGAACAGGTGGGACATCACGCCGCGCCCGCTGGTGGAATTCATCAGGTCGGTCTCCAGGCCGATGAGCCCGCGGGTCGGGGCGACGGCCTCGATGGTCGTGCCGAGCGGGTGTTTGTGCATGCCCGTGATCTGGGCCTTTCGATTGGCCAGGATCTGCATCACGACGCCCAGGCAATCCTCGGGGATTTCCACCCACAGGGATTCGAACGGCTCCAGGGTCTGGCCGTTTTCGGTCTTGGTGATGACCGTCGGCCGCGAAACCAGCATTTCGAATCCCTCGCGGCGCATTTGCTCGACGAGGATGGCGATCTGCATCGAGCCGCGGGCCTTCAGGTCGAAGACGCCCGCCGTGTCGGTGTCCTCCACCCGGATCGAGATGTTGGCCTTCATCTCGCGGAAGAGCCGTTCGCGCAGCTGCCGCGAGGTGACGTACTTGCCCTCGCGCCCGGCGAGCGGCCCGTCGTTGATGCAGAACTGCATCTCGATGGTGGGCGGATCGATCTCGGTGAAGGGGAGGGCGTGGGCGTTCTCGTCCGCGGCGATGGTGTCGCCGATGTCAATGTCCTCGAAGCCCGAAAGGCCGACGATGTTCCCCGCCACGCCGACTGCCGATTCGCTGGTCAGCATGCCGGAAAACTCGACCACCTTGGTGATCTTGCTGCGCACCCGTTCGTGCGTCCGGCGGCTGAGCACGTACACCGTGTCGCCGGTGACGACCTGGCCGGACAACACCTTGCCGATGGCGATC
>DATJUU010000208.1:0-8724 GCA_035502155.1 Opitutaceae bacterium | reverse complement strand
GGCCGCGAGCGGGTCCAGTACTGGCGGCTGTTGATCTGGACGTTCTTCCACCGGCCCGCGCTGCTGCCGCTCGCCGTCACGCTCTCGATCTACGGCCACCATTTCCGCAAGTGCTGCGAGGCGATCGGGGTGTAGGCGGATGGCGGATCGGATTCAACCAGACGCCGGGAAGCCATGAGAAGGCTCGATTTCTGGCTTCATGGCTTCTGATTAGCCTTGGTCGTGCCTCAAGCGACGGCTTGAAGCACGGCGCTCCGTTCCTGGCGTGGCCAATGCGCGAAGAACGCGTCGCGGCGCTCGCGGGCCTCGTCGAGGTGGCTGGTGCCGAGCGAGCGGCGCACCCGCTCCTTGGTGAACGGCGTCGGGTGCACGGTGTAATGGAGGAACCACGTGCCGTGGTTGTTCCAGAGGTGATGGTTCGGGTTCTCCGCGCAGGGGCGGATCCGGAGCAGGGCGGTGGCGGGAGCGGACATGATGCGTAAACGTGGGTTGGCGGTTGGCGCACCAGGGGCGGAAAACAAAAAGCCGGCCTGGGCATCAGGCCGGTCTTCGTCTTCAGGAGCGCTTGGTTCGAAGCCGCGGGCGCTTCGCACATCCGGGTTGTTAGGCCCGAAGCCACCGTGGCCGCTCCCGGCCCGGTTGGCAGAACCCCGGCCCCTGCCGGGATTCATTCCTGATGCGGGGCGGAAAATGGCGGAGGCTTCGGGCCTGCGCCAGCCGAAAATGTGTCATAAGCCGCCGGCAGCTGCGGCCCGGACCATGAGGCCCGGGCCCCGCAAACGAAAAGGCCGGACTCGGGGTCCGGCCTTGAGGGGACGACCTGGCGGGCCTAAAGCCCGCCCCACCGGAGGAATTATTCCAGCGATACGCCCTTGGCTTGGGCGGCACGGAGCAGGGCGTCGGCCATGTCGGAGGGCGTGGCCGCCACCTCGATGCCGCATTCCTTGAAGATCGCGATCTTGGCGGCGGCGGTGTCCTCCTTGCCGCCAATAACCGCGCCGGCGTGCCCCATGCGACGGCCCTTCGGCGCCGTGGCGCCGGCGATGAACCCGGCGACGGGCTTCGGGCAGTGCTCCTTGATCCAGCGCGCGGCCTCGACCTCGGCCGTGCCGCCGATCTCGCCGATCAGGATGATGCCCTTCGTTTTCCGGTCGGCGGCGAAGAGCTTGATGATGTCGAGGTGCGACAGGCCCGGCACCGGGTCGCCGCCGATGCCGACGCAGGTGCTCTGGCCCAGCCCCTTGCAGGTGACCTGCCACACGGCCTCGTAGGTGAGGGTGCCGGAGCGCGAGACGATGCCGACGGAACCCTTCTTGTGGATGTAGCCGGGCGAGATGCCGATGCGGCAGCCGCCGCGCGAGTTCTTGCCCTTGCCGGGCGTGACGACGCCCGGGCAGTTGGGGCCGATGAGGCGCGTGGCGCTGCCCTGCATGGCGCGCTTCACGCGGATCATGTCGCGCACCGGGATGCCCTCGGTGATGGCGACGACGAGTTCGAGGTGGTTGTCGATGCCCTCGAGGATGGCGTCGGCCGCGAAGGGCGGGGGCACGAACACCGCCGAGGCGGTGGCGCCGGTGGCGGCGACGGCGTCGGCCACGGTGTTGAAGATCGGCACGCGGTGCTTCTTGTGCTCGAAGAACTGGCCGCCCTTGCCGGGCGTGACGCCGGCGACGATCTTCGTGCCGTAGTCGAGCGAGAGGCGGGTGTGCCGGGCGCCGAATTCCCCGGTGATGCCCTGGACGAGCACCTGGGTCTTGGAAGTGACGAGTATGGACATTTTGAAGAGGTGTTTTACACGAAGCTCGCGAAGGCCGCTGAGTGGAAGGCTGGTTGTGCTTCGCGTCCTTTGCTTCCTTGGTGTGAAGAGTATTCCGGTTTATGCCACGAGGCGGACGATCTTCTGCGCGGCGTCGGCCATGGAGTCGGCGCTCTCGATCTTGAGGCCGGACTCGGCGAGCGTCTGCTTGCCGGCGGCGACGTTGTTGCCCTCGAGGCGGACGACGAGCGGAAGGCTGAGGCCGGTCTCGCGGGCGGCGGCGGCCACGCCCTGGGCGATCGTGTTGCAGTCCATGATGCCGCCGAAGATGTTCACCAAGATCCCCTTCACCTGCGGATCGGTGAGGATGATCTTGAACGCGGCCTGGACCTGCTCCTTGGAAGCGCCGCCGCCGACGTCGAGGAAGTTGGCCGGGTTGCCGCCGTAGTGCTTGATGATGTCCATCGTGCTCATGGCGAGGCCGGCGCCGTTGACGAGGCAGGCGATGTTGCCGTCGAGCGCGATGTAGTTGAGCGAGTACTTGGCCGCTTCGGTTTCCTTCGGGTCCTCCTCGTTGAGGTCGCGCAGGGCCTCGAGGTCGGGGTGGCGGAAGAGCGCGTTGTCGTCGAGCGCGACCTTGGCGTCGAGGGCCAGCACGGCGCCGCCGCTGGAGGCGATGAGCGGGTTGATCTCCACCATCGTGGCGTCGGATTCCCACCAGGCGCGGTAGAGGGCGGTGACGAGTTTGACGGCGTTCTTGAAGTA
The DNA here is from genome assembly GCA_035502155.1 of Opitutaceae bacterium. GTDB lineage: Bacteria > Verrucomicrobiota > Verrucomicrobiia > Opitutales > Opitutaceae > Fen-1467. The sequence goes on along the minus strand of DATJUU010000208.1, from coordinate 6,203 downwards.
GTCGCCGGTGAGTCCGAGCTGGAAGGCGAGCTGGCGGGTCTGGTAGGCCTGCAGGCCGACGGCGGGGTCGACGTGGATCTTGAAGATCTTCTCCGGCGTGTTCGCCGCCACGGCCTCGATCTCCACGCCGCCCTCGGTGGAGGCGACGATGACCGGGCGCGAGGTGGCGCGGTCGAGCAGGATCGCGAGGTAGTACTCCTTCTCGATCGCGCAGGGGACGGTGAAGTAGACCGTCTGGACCTTGCGGCCGGCGGGGCCGGTCTGCACGGTCACGAGCGTGTTGCCGAACATCCGCCTAGCGTAGTCGAGCGCCTCCGCCTTGGTCTGGGCGATCTTCACGCCGCCCTTGAAGCCGTCGGTGAAGGTGCCCTTGCCGCGTCCGCCGGCGTGCAGCTGGGCCTTCACCACGACGGGCCCGTCGGGAAACTGGGCGAGCGCGGGCTCAAATTCGGCCAGGGAGCGGGCGGCGACGCCTTTCGGCACCGCGACCCCGAATTTCTCCAGCAGGGCCTTGGCTTGGTATTCGTGGATGTTCATCGGATAAAAGGACGCGCATTTAGCCACAAAAGCGCGGGCCAACGCAAAGCGAAAGCAGCGCGGCCGGAATCGGACTGTCCGCCCTGGCCGGCGGGCCGGCCACGGCAGCGTTGCCAAGGGCGCGCCCGCCCGCACGATGACGCCCATGGAATCGCACGAGCTGATGAAGGAGATCCTGCAGAAGACCAGCGCGAAGCAGATCGCCGCCGAGCTGGGCCTTTCCCTGTCCCTGATCTACAAATGGGCGGAGCCGGCCGCCGACGGCAGCGGCGCGGCCAGCCCGCTCGACCGCCTCGGGCAGCTGCTCAAGATCACCGGCGACCGGCGCCTCGCCCAGTGGGTGTGCGAGCGCGCGGGCGGCTTCTTCATCCACAACCCCCGGGCCCAGGCCCACGCCCTCCACCTGATCCCCGCCACCAACAACATCGTCCAGGAGTTCGCCGACATGCTGGCGGTGATTGCCGCCGCGGCGACCGACAACACCATTACGCCGCAGGAGGCGAAGGAGATCCGGCGCCGCTGGGAGGAGCTCAAGTCGGTGACGGAGGACTTCGTGTGCTGCTGCGAGGCAGGCAACTTCGGCCCGGTGCACGCCCACCTCGCCGCCCGCACGGCCCGGATGTAGGGGCGCGATCTTGTCTCGCCCGTCCGAAATGGGCGCAGCAAGTCTGCGCCCTACGAATCGCGATCCTCAGCATCTCGGCGCGCCCGCCCATGAACTACCGCCACGCCTTCCACGCCGGCAACTACGGCGACGTCTTCAAGCACGCGCTGCTCGTGCTGCTGCTGCGCGCCCTGCAGCGGAAGGAGAAGGGCTTTCTCTATCTCGACACGCACGCCGGCCGCGGCGCCTACCCCCTGCCGGGCGCGCCGGGGCCGGGCGGGCGCGCCCCCGAGTGGCCGGAGGGGATCGGCCGGCTGTGGACGGCGCGCGGGCTGCCGGGGCCGCTGGCCGACTACGTGGCCCTGGTGCGCGCCTTCAATGAGCGCGCTGGCGCCGGCGGCGACCGGCTCCGCCATTACCCGGGTTCGCCGTGGCTGGCGGCGCTCGTGCGCCGGCCGCAGGACCGGCTGGCGTTCCGGGAACGGCAGCCCATCGAGGCCCGAGTGCTGCGGCGCGCCTTCGCGCGGGAGCGCCGGGTCTCGGTGGAGTGCGGCGACGGCTACGCCGCGCCCCGGGCCCTGCTGCCGCCGCTGGAGCGCCGGGCGCTGGTGCTCATCGACCCGCCGTTCGAGGCGGCCGACGAATTCGTCGCGGTCCTCGGCGCCCTGCGCGAGGGGCTCGAGCGCCTGCCCACCGGCGTGTTCGCGGTGTGGTATCCGGTGACGGAGCGGACGCGGGTGGCGCGGTTCTTCGCCGGCCTGCACGAACTGCGGCCGCCGCCGGCGCTCGTGGCCGAGCTCGCCGTCACGGCGGCGCCCGAGGTCCGCATGAAGGCCTGCGGCCTGCTGGTGCTCAATCCGCCGTGGCGGTTCGCCGACGAGCTGCGGCCGCTGCTGCCGGTCCTGGCGGCGACGCTCGGCGTGGACGCCGGCGCGGCGGCGCGCTGCGAATGGCTGGTGCCGGAAACGTGAGCGGGGACGCTCGCGCCGGACCTAGAAGCCCAGATTCACCGCGCCGCGGCGCGTGGGGCGCAGCGGACGCATGGCCGTGAAGGGCGCCGCCTCGGCCGAGGGCGGATAGGCCGGCAGCTGGGGCGGCCGGAAGACCGGCCGGTCCCATTCGACGTCGCGAACCGGCACGATGTGCGTGCGGGGCCCGCCGGCGGAGCTGCGCCGGCGGCTGCTGGAAGTTCGCGGAAGAAGATTCATGGAGAAGAGGGCGGGTTCGAAACGGGTTGGGTGCATGGAAGCGGGAGGTCGCAGGCGTTGGTCAGGCGCCTTCACCCAGTAAGAACACGGAAGGCGGACGGGAGTTCCTGATTTTTTTCGGGGAGCGGGCATCGCGGCGGGGGCGGGCCGGCCGGAGGGGACCGGCCGGCCGGGTGGCGGACGATACCAAACGGCCGGCCCCCGGAGAGCCGGGGGTTTCCCCTGTGCGGCGCGGTGGAGCCACCCCGGCTACGCCAGCGCCGGGGCGGCCATCGCGGGCGCCGTCTTCTTCGGGATGCGGACGGTCAGCACGCCGTCGCGCAGGTCGGCCTGGAGGGCGGAGTAGGCGAGGCCGTGGCCGAGGCGCAGCCGGAGCTGGTAGTCGCGCTGCGCGCTCTCCAGGTGGAGGGCGCGCCAGTGGAGGCGCACGGGATGGGCCTTGGGCGCGGTGACGACCAGGTCCGGCCCGCTGACCTCCAGCTCGACGCCGGACGGGTCGACGCCCGGGACGTAGACGGTGAGATGGAGCATGCCCGCCTGCTCCTGGCAGTCGTAATGCGGCCGGCGGAACGCGGCGGAACGCGCGAAAGCCGGGGAGGGCTGCGAGGACTTCTGGGCTGATCGGATGATCGTGGGCATACGGGTACTCCTTTCGTCGGGTTTCACCGCCGGGGCTCCTGACAAAACGGACTACCGAATGATCGGTGTCGTTGGTTCAGGCAGCCGGCGTCGTGAATTTGCTCCAGCGGACGACGGCCGGGCGCAGATGCACGCAGCGACGCTGCTGGACCGCCTTCGTGGACGAAGCGCGGAGCGAGCGGCAAATCGACTGGAGCGTCCGGGTCATGGATTCGGGAGCGCGGTTAACATGCACAAAGCAGGCGGCGCGCCAAGTGTTTTCTTGCGGCGTCACCGGAATGTTGCCCGGGCGGGGCGGCCGGCGGCGCCGCAACCAAGGCTCGCCGCGCGCCGGTTTCGGCCCTAGGCATCCGGGCGCACCCATTCCCGCCATGTCCTCCGCCGCCGACGCCACCACGACCCTCGCCGACCTCAAGCAGCGCGTGCTCGCCTTCGCCCGCGAGCGCGACTGGGAGCAGTTCCACTCGCCCAAGAACCTCAGCATGGCGCTCGCCGCCGAGGCCGGCGAGCTGATGGAGCATTTCCTCTGGACGGATCACGCCGCCTCGCAGGCGCGGGCGCACGAGGCGGGCCGGCGGCGCGAGATCGAGGACGAGATCGCCGACGTGGTCATCTACGCGCTGGAGTTCGCCAACGTCGCCGGCATCGACCTGGCCGCGGCCATCGCCACCAAGCTCGCCGCCAACGCGAAGAAGTATCCGGTTGAGAAGGCGCGCGGCAGGTCGGAAAAGTATACCGAGCTTTGAGGCGCGCGGGCGCGGCGGGTGAGGCAGAGAATGGGATAATAGGCGAATGCGAGAATAGGGCTTCGGCAGGCGTGCGATCGGAGGAGCGCCGCCCAAACCCGGAACCCTGGACTCTGAACCCGGAACTGGTCCCTAGGACCGCCCGCAGGAGCAGGCGCCGCCGCAGCCGCACCCGCCTCCGCGCGTGACCTGGGGACGCGCGGTCTGCTTGCTCTCCAGGCCCATGAGGCCGAAACCGCCCGAGATCACGCGGCGCACCGGCTCGCCCGTGTCGGGACGCCGGGTGAGCGGGGCGTCTTTCATCGACTGGACGATTTCAAAGCGCGCCGGCTTCTCGCCCGGTCGCTGCGGAATGGTTTCGTAGACGTAGGTGGCCATCAGGCAAAAAGAAGTAACAAGGACCAAGTAACAAGTAGCAAGATCAGCCGGCTGCAAGCGCGGGGATGAGTTCCCCCTCTTGATCCTTGTTACTTGTCCCCTTGTTACTTCTCAAAAGGTGTCCCCGTTCCAGCCCCAGAGGTTGGGCGGGACGTCGGCGAAGTTCAGGAACACCCGGTCGATCGGAATGCCGAGGTGGGAGTTGATCAGACTGCTCAGCACCTGGCTGAGGTGCTGGGTCTTCGAGGCGGGCAGCCCGATGCCCTTCAGCTCGACGAACGCCGCGGGATCGTCGCTGCCGGCGAAGGCCATCGGCGTGTCGGGCTGCAGCGCCACCATGACGTATTCCTCCGGCTTGCCCAGCTCCCGGGCGACGAGGGCCGAGGCCTGCTTCAGCATGTTCCGGTCGGCGTTCTTGGTGAGGGGCAGGTTGGTCTGGATCCTGAGATATGGCATGACGCACCTCCGGTTGAGGGTTGAAGTTCCCGACTGTCTCCCTCTGACATCGGGAAGTCTGACGCGTTCGCCGCGAACTGTCTAACCCAAAGCGCGGGCGGGCGGGCAGCGCGGGAACGCTTGCCCCCTGGCGGGCGGCGCGTTCACTCGGGCAAAAACCGCCGCCATGACGATCAGCAAGAGCCACGCCGTCCACCAATACTACATCCTGCCCTGCTGCCTGCTGCTGCTGAACCTGGTCAACGCCGTCATCACCTACAAGGCCGGCCTGGTCGCCGACCCGCTCCTGCGCACCGCGGCGGTCATGCTGCTGGTGCTGTTCGGCAGCTCGCTGACCGCCTTCGTGGTGGCGCCCGCGATCGCGGCGGGCGTGCGCTGGCTGCACCAGTCGAGCCGGCGCAAGGCGGGCGGGCTGGGCGAGGTGATCTTCTTCGCGGTGCTCGGCGTGCTCGTCTTCTGGCTCTACTACCGGCTCACCCTCCACGGCACCGCCGCCATCCTGCCGCGCGCCTGGCGGAACTAGGACCTCTTTCTCACACGAAGGCAGCAAAGGAAGCCAAGGATTCGGAGCCCGAACGCGGTGGCAATGATCCTCTCCGCTACCTTCGCGACCTTGGTGGGAAAAGGAATCAGCCCTTCGGCCGGAAGGCCTTCATCGCCGCCGCGTTCGTCTCCAGCCGCGGGCCGCCGGCGAGATCGAGGCAGTAGGGGATGGCCGGAAACACCGCCGCGAGGTTCTCCCGGATCGCTTTGGGCCGGCCCGGCAGGTTGACGATCAGGGTCTTGCCGCGGAGGCCTGCCGTTTGGCGCGAGAGGATGGCGGTGGGCACGAACTTGAGCGACTCGGCGCGCATCAACTCGCCGAAGCCCGGGAGCAGCTTCTGGCACACGGCCGCGGTGGCCTCGGGCGTGACGTCGCGCGGGGCCGGCCCGGTGCCGCCGGTCGTCACCACCAGCGCGCAGCCGGCCTCGTCGGCCATCCGGCGCAGCTCCGCCTCGATCACCGCCTGCTCGTCGGGGACCACCCGGTAGTCGACCGCGAACGGCGTCGCCAGCCACTCGTGCAGCAGGGCGACGACCGCCTGGCCCGGCGTGTCCTCATAAACGCCGGCGCTGGCGCGGTCGGAAACGTTGATGACTCCGATCTTCACGCTCATGCGATTTGGAGGAACAACAAAGGCGCCAAGAAACCAAGACTTAATTCTTGCTGATCTTGGTGCCTTGGCGTCTTGGTTGTTCAAGCCGCCCAGCTCGCCCGCAAATCCTCCGGCGTGCGTCCCTGCTCGCGCAGCGTCCTCAGGCTCAGGGCGTCGTGGCGCTTGGCCAGCCGCGCACCGCGGGCATCGGCCAGCAGGGGGCAGTGGCAGAACGCCGGCGCCGCCAGCCCCAGCGCGGCGTAGAGCAGGAGCTGGCGGAACGTGGACAGCAGCAGGTCGGCGCCGCGCACCACCTCGGTGATTCCCATCGCCGCGTCGTCGACCACGCAGGCGAGCTGGTAGGCCGGGGTGTCATCCTTGCGCCAGACAAGGAAGTCCCCGAAGTGCGCGCCCGCCGTGGCGGTCTGCGGTCCGTAGTGGCCGTCCGTGAAGGAAAGCGTCTTGCCATCTGGAACCTGAAAACGCCAGTTGACGCTGG
>DATJUU010000207.1:0-6117 GCA_035502155.1 Opitutaceae bacterium | reverse complement strand
AGACGGGCCCGGTCGCGGGATGGCGGTCGAGGTAGCGTGCCACCCCGGGCAGGTCCTGCCCCCAGTCCAGCGAGCTGTCGACCAGGTGCCGGTAGGCGTGCGCGGGTCCGCCGGCGAGGACGTTGAAGAAGGCGAGGTAGTCGGGGAAGAAGCCCAGCACCTGCACGGCGAGGACCGCGACCAGCACGCCGAGCGCGGCGCCGGCGATCCGGCCGGCCCGGGTGCCGAAGGCCGAACCCGCCGCGCGCCCCGCCGCCAGCCAGCCCTCCAGCCACCCGGCCGCCGCGCCCGCGAGCACGAACAGCGGCGCATAGGTCGGCAGGAGGTGACGGTGCCCGATGTTCAGGTTCCCCAGCATGACGGTGATCCAATACACGCCCCAAAGGGTCCACAGCGGCAGCGTCCGGTACCAGCCCGGCGCCGCCCCCGCCGGGCGCCGGCGCACCGCCGCGGCGGCCACGGCCAGCCCGAGGATCCCGAAGACGACCAGCGGTGTCTTGACCAGGAAGGTGTAGGGGAAGAACCACCACCAGCCCGCCAGGCTGACCTCGCCGTTGAGGAACGCGTTGCGGAGGTGCGAAAACCGCAGCATGTAGCTCTGCCCGTACAGGTACGCCTCGGGCAGGAGCTCGTGGCGCCGGAAGAAGTCGATGACGCGGGCGGTCCAGTCCGGCGGCGGCGCGGCCAGCAGGCGCTCGAGGGCCTGCGCCTGCGCGGGCGTCAGCACCTTCTGGCGGACGTAGTCCAGGGCCTCGACATGCGTCGGCGCCCACGGCTCGACCTGCAGCGCCGGGTTTTGCAGGAGGTGATAGACGGTGGTCTTCTGGGCCGGGTCCAGTTCCAGCTGATCGAACAGGGTGAGCGGATCGGGCTTGCCGAGCAGGAGCTCCCAGCGGTGGAACAGCCGGTCGCCGCCCTTGGTGTCCGCCAGCGCGGAAAAACGGAAGCCGAAGCAGGCCCAGACCACCGCCCAGGCGACGAGGACGTGCACCAGCGCGGCGCCGGCGAAGGCGAGCGCCTGGGCGCCGCGGCCGGCGAGCCGCCGCCGCCACGGCCCGAATTCCACCGACAGGTCCCCGCCGGCCGCCAGGCGCGCCGCGAGCAGCAGCAGCGCGATGGGCACGATCAGCGGCGCCGACATCTTGGTCACGAACAGCGCGGCCGTGGCGAGCGCGCTGCCCAGCAGGCGGAGCGGCGTGAACCGGTGCAGCAGCGCCCAGAGGCCGCCGACCGCGGCGAAAAAGCTCAGCGCCACGGCCGTGTCGGTCGTGACCAGCGCGCCGTTGGCCAGGATCGTCGGGCTGAGCACAAACAGGAGCAGCGAGAGCAGGCCGCCCCACGGGCCGAAGAGGCGGCGGGACCAGACCCACACCAGCGCTCCCAGCGCCACCGCCAGCAGCCCGCTCACCGCCCGGCTGCGGCGCAACAGGTCGAGCGCATCGTTGCCCGACTGGTACAGCCACTGGTAACCAAGCGCCCACACATTCGAGCCGTGCCAGGCGGCGCTGTCGGGCGAGGGGAAGCGGTAACGGCCGGTCAGCAGCGGGAGCGCCGCCAGCCGCTGTGGCAGGTTGCCGCTCTCCGGATCGAGGCGGTAGTCGTTGAACTTCCAGTAGGTGTAGCCGGCGGTGGCGCCGCCCAATTCGTCGAATGTCTGGCTCTTGTGCCACAAGCTGGCGATCAGCAGCACCCAGAAGGCCGCCAGCACCGCGGCCGCCGCTCCCGGGCCGGTCAGCCGCCGGCACCAAGCGGACTCCGTCGGCGGGGTCGCCGCGGGAGCGGGCGGCGGGTCGGCGGGGGCGGGGGAGGAATCCATGGCCGGGGCGGTGCTCGACGCTTCTAGCCACTGCCAGCCGCCGCCGCCAAGGCGAGCCTAATCCCGTCACCAACCGCCCCTTGACAATGGCCGGTTCGCTTCCTCCTTTGGGGGCTGGCGCCCAGCCGCTTGCGGCATCCCCTTAACCTCATGCACCGCCCCCTTCCGCTCCCGCGGCTTTGAACCGACTGCCGCTCTTTCCCCCTGCCGGGGTCGATTCCCCTCTTTCCGCCATGAAACGTTCCGTCCTCACTCCGATGATCCTGGCCGCCGGCTTGCTCGGCGCCCTTCCGCTCTCCGCCCAACAGAAACGCCTCAGCCCGCACGAAACCATCAGCACGGTCGTCGGCGACCGCCGCACCGGCGACCGCATCACCATCACTTACGGCCGGCCCTACACCAAGAGCCCCACGACCGGCGAAATGCGGAAGATCTGGGGCGGCCTCGTGCCGTGGGACAAACCGGACCGGCTCGGCGCGGACGAGGCCACGCTGCTCATCACCCAGCAGCCGCTCCAGATCGGCGACGTGACCGTGCCCGCCGGCGCCTACACGCTCTACACCGTCCCGTCCGAAAACGGGCCGACGAAGCTGGCCTTCTCCACCAACATCGGCAAATGGGGCATCCCGGTGGATGTGACCCACGACCTGGCGCGCTTCGACATGGTCAAGACCACCCTGGCCGCGCCGGTCGACCAGCTCACGATCGCCGTGGAAAACGACAAGGACACCGGCGGCGGCGTGATCAAGATCCAGTGGGAAACCACCCAGTTCGCCCTCCCTTTCGCCATCAAAAAGTAATCACCGCCCACTCCTCCCCATGAACACTCCGCTGCTGCGCGCCTCCCTCGCGCTCCTCGCCGCGCCGGCCCTCGCCGGCGTCCTCGCCGCCCAGACGCCCCCGCCGGCCAAGCTCCAATTCCCGGCCCCCAGTCCGGCCAGCACGCTCAAGCAGCGCGTGGGCCTGACCGACATCGAGATCGATTACTCGCGCCCCAGCCTGAAGGGCCGCGTCCTGGTCGGAAACATCAACCCCTACGGCGAGGTCTGGCGCGTCGGCGCCAACGCCGCGACCCGGATCACCTTCAGCACGCCGGTGACCTTCGGCGGGACCCCGGTCCCCGCCGGCACCTACGGCCTGTTCGCGATCCCGGGCCCGGTCGAGTGGACTGTCATCCTGAACAAGACCGCCAAGCAGTGGGGCGCCTACCAGTACGACGCCAAGGAAGACGTCGTCCGCGTCCCGGCCACGGCCGTCAAGATCGATCCGCCGGTCGAGACCTTTACCATCGACATCAACGACGTCCGCGACGAGTCGGCCACGCTCAACCTGATCTGGGCCGGCTGGCGCGTGCCGGTGAAGCTCGGCGTCGACGTGGTCTCCATCCTCGAGCCGCAGATCGAGGCGTTCATGGCGTCAGATGCGCCCAAGAAACCCTATGCGCAGGTCGCGATGTTCTACGGCGACCACCACATCCATCTCGATGAGGCGGTGAAATGGATGGACACTGCGATCGCCGCCCAGCCCGACGCCTATTACCTTTACTACCACAAGGGGATCATCCTGGCGGCCATGGGTGACAAGGCCGGCGCCGAGGCCGCGGCGCAGAAGTCGCTCGAGCTGGTCGCCAAGGCCACGGGGCCGGAAAAGGGCGAGTACACGCGCTTGAACGAGGCGCTCATCGCCAGCCTGCACGGATGACCCCCGCCGTACTGCCGGCCGGCCGGACGCGCGCGGCGCGCCGGGGCCTCCTCCTCGCGGTCGGTGGCGCCGGTCTCGCCGCCGCGCTTGCGGCCGCCCCGGCGCCCGAGGCCGGCACCGCGATCCTCCAGGACCTGCGCGGTTTCCGGGAGACGGGCCGCGTGCTCTACGTCGCGGCGCACCCCGACGACGAGAACACGCAGCTCATCGCCTGGCTGTCGCGCGGCCGCGCCCTGCGCACGGCGTATCTCTCCCTCACCCGCGGCGACGGCGGCCAGAACGAGCTCGGGCCGGAGTTCGACGAGAAGCTCGGGGTGATCCGCACCGAGGAGCTGCTCGCCGCCCGGGGCGTCGACGGCGGCCGGCAGTTTTTTTCCCGCGCGATCGATTTCGGCTTCTCCAAGACCCCGGAGGAATCCCTGGCGATCTGGGATCACCAGCAGGTGCTGGCCGACGTGGTGCGCGTGATCCGCACCTTCCGGCCGGACGTGGTCATCACCCGGTTCCCGATTCCGCCCGGCAGCGGCGGCCACGGCCACCACACCGCCTCCGCCATCCTCGCGGTCGAGGCGTTCAAGCTGGCCGGCGACGCCAAGGCGTTTCCCGACCAGATCCGCGAGGGGCTCGCGCCGTGGCAGCCGCGGCGGATCCTCTGGAACAGCTTCAATTTCGGCGGCGGCCCGCTGCCCCTCAGCGGCCCGACGATCAAGGAGGACGCCGGCGGCGACGATCCCGTCACCGGCGAGGCGCTCGGCACCATTGCCAACCGCAGCCGCGGCATGCACAAGACGCAGGGCCTGGGCGGATTCTCGAACCGTCCCGGCGACGGGCCGCGACCGGAGACGTTCCTCCTGCTCGGCGGCGACGCGCCGACGGCCGACCTCATGGACGGCATCGACACCACCTGGGCCCGCTTCCCCGGCGGCGCGGAGATCGGGAAGGCGGCGGACGACGTCATCGCCCATTTCAACCGGCAGGACCCGGCGGCGAGCGTGCCGGCGCTGCTGGCGCTCCGCGCCCGGCTCGCGCCGCTGCTGCCGGATGACCCCGTGGTGAACGAAAAGCGCCGCGTGCTCGACCGGATCCTGGCCGCGTGCCTGGGTTTGAAGGTAGAAACCACCATCGCGGACGCCGAGGTCGTGCCCGGCGAACTGATGGCGTTGCATCATACGGCTGTCGTCGGCAGCGCCACGCCGGTGCGGTGGCTGGCGGTCCGTTATCCCGTCGTCGCGGCCGCGGCCGGAACGCCGGTCGATCTGACGGCCGGCCAGCCGGCCGCCCGCGACGCCACCGAGCGCCTGCCGGCGGGGACGGCGGTCAGCCAGCCCTACTGGCTGCGCGAACCCGGCACGCCGGGCATGTTCCGGGTCGACGATCCCTCGCTCATCGGCCGGCCGGAGGACCCGCCGGCGTTTCCAGTGGAGTTCGTGTTCGAGGTCGGCGGCCAGACTCTCGTGGTGCCGGACGAGCCGGTGCAGCTCGCGACGCGCCCCGACGGAAGCGAAGTCCGCCGCCGGCTGGAGGTGATCCCGCCGGTGTCGCTGGAATTTGCGTCCGACGTCGAGCTCTTCGCGCCGGGCGCCGCGCGGCCGGTGGTGGTCGAGGCGACGGCGGCGCGGGCCAATGCGGCCGGCACGCTGCGCCTTGACGTTCCCGCCGGCTGGCAGGTCGAGCCCGCGGAGCAGGCCGCCCGCTTCGCCAGGGTGGGGGAGCGCAACCGGTACGCGTTCACGGTGACGGCGCCGGCGCAGCCCGAGCGGGCGGTGATTGGCGCGAGCATCGAGGTGGGCGGCGCGCGGTACGACACCGGGCGGTACGCGATCGACTATGCGCACATACCGCCCATTTTGCTGCAGCCGGCGACGCGGCTGAAGGCCGTGAGCCTGGAGCTGGCGGTGCGCGCGAAGCACGTCGGTTATCTTCCGGGCGCCGGCGACAGCGTGGCCGACGCGCTCAAGCAGATGGGCTGCGAGGTGACCGCGCTCACCGGCGCCGACCTGACGCCGGAGAAGCTGCGCGGCCTCGACGCGGTCGTCATCGGTGTGCGCGCCTTCAACGTCCGCTCCGATCTCGCGGACCACGTCGCGGGCCTCTTCGCCTGGGTCGAGGCCGGCGGCACGGTGGTCGAGCAGTACAACCGGCCGGGCCGGGAACTGAAGACCACCGAGCTCGGGCCCTATCCGCTGTCGATCGAGGGACCGGCGCCGCGGCTGCGCGTCACCGACGAGAACGCGCCGGTAACCTTCCTCGCGCCGGACCATCCGGTGCTGAACACGCCCAACCGGATCACCGTGGCCGATTTCGCCGGCTGGGCGCAGGAGCGCGGCACCTATTTCCCGAGCAGCTGGGACGAGGCGCACTACACCGCCGTGCTGGCGATGAGCGACCCGGGCGAGCCGCCGCTCAAGAGCAGCCTGCTCGTCGCCGCCGACGGCCGGGGCTGGTTCGTCTACACCGGCCTGGTGTTTTTCCGGGAGTTGCCGGACGGGGTGCCGGGCGCCTATCGTCTCTTCGCGAACCTGATCTCGCTCGGGAAATGAACGCGCCTCCAGCGCCGCCTTCACCCCGTCCGCCCGCGGCCGCCGGGGCGGACGCCGACG
>DATJUU010000206.1:0-34159 GCA_035502155.1 Opitutaceae bacterium | reverse complement strand
AATTTCTTCGCCAACATCCCGCAGTGCACGCGCAAGGACCTGCGCAACGCCGTCGAGGCCGCGGCCAAGGCCGGGCCCGGCTGGGCGAGGCGCACGCCGTACAACCGCGGCCAGATCCTCTACCGCCTCGGCGAGATGCTCGAGGCCCGCGCGGGCGACATGGCCGACGCGCTCCGCGTCGGGGGCGCCACGCCGGCCGCGGCGCGGCGCGAGATCGCGGCCGCGGTCGACCGCCTCATCTACTACGCGGGCTGGGCCGACAAGTACGAGCAGGTGCTGGGCGGCGTGAACCCGGTGGCCGCGCCCTATTTCAATTTCACCGTGACCGACCCGATGGGCATCGTGGGCGTGCTTGCGCCGGAGGCGCCGGCCCTGCTCGGCCTGCTCAGCCTGGTCGCGCCGGTGATCGTCAGCGGCAACACCGTGGTGGCGCTGGCGTCGACGGGCCAGCCGTACCCGGCGATCGTGCTCGGCGAGATGCTGGCCACCAGCGACCTGCCCGGCGGCGTGGTCAACCTGCTCACCGGCCTGCGCAAGGAGCTGCTGCCGACCTTCGCCACCCATGCCCACCTGCGCGCCCTCGCGGCGGTGGCCGACGCGGAGGAGCGCAAGGCGCTCGCGCTCGGGGCGGTCGAGAGCGTCAAGCGCACGAAATTCTGGAAGGCGGAGGAGAAGCTCGACTGGTTCGCGGAGACAGCCCAGAGCGTCTACGCCATCCGCGATTTCCTCGAGTTCAAGACCACCTGGCACCCGGTCGGGGCGTAGACCGCGGTCGCGGAGATTTCCGATGGGCACCGCAGGCACCGCAGGCGCCAGCAGCGCCGGACCAGCGAAGGGGCGTCCCGGCTTCGGCGCGCCGCCGCTGCCGGTCTGGTGGGTCTTGTGGCTGGGCCTCCTGGCCGGGTTCCTGCAGGTCTGGCAGTTCGGCCGGCGGGTGGCGCCGCCGGCGACGACGCCCGCCGGGGAGGCCGCCGTCGCGCTGGTCGGCCTCGGGTTCCTGCTGCTGAGCGCGGCGATCCGGTGGCTGCTGCTGCCGCGGATGACGCGGGCGCGGGTCGCGTTCATCTTCTTCATCGTGGGCCTGGCGCTGGCGGAGGCCTGCGGCTACTTCGGCGTCTTTCTCGGCGGCAGCCGCCGGGACCTGCTGGTGGCCGGCGGCATCGTCGGCCTGCTGCAGTTCCTGCCGCGTTTCGCCCGCCGGTTCTTCGTGCCGCCCGCCTAGTCCGGGATCGCTCCGGCGTCCGGGACCACCACGGCAAACCGGTCGGCCAGCGCGGCGAGATTCGCCCGGTGGACGACCTCGGCGGGCACGACCCCGCCGCGGCCGTCGGGCAGGTCGCGCGTCGCGCAGGCGGCGGCGACAACCGTGCAGCGGTAGCCGAGGTCGAGGGCGGCCCGCACGGTCGAGCTGACACACATGTGCGTCATGAAACCCGTGACGATCAGATGGGTCCGGCCGAATTGCCTGAGCGTCGCGTCCAGGGTGGTGCGGGCGAAGCCGCTGGGCAGCGACTTGATGATCACCGGCTCGCCGGGCTGTGGCGCGACCTCGTCTACCACCGCGACGTCGGCTCCGCCGGGGTCGCAGATGGCGCCGCCAGGGCGGCCGTGCTGGACCACGTGGACCACCGGTGTACCCGCGGCGCGGGCCCGGGCGAGCAGGCGTGCGGCCTCGGCCAGCGCGGGCCGGATGCCGGGGAGCGCCAGGCGTCCGTCGATATAGACGCGTTGGGCGTCAATGAGCACGAGCGCGCCGTCGGCGAGTCGCGCGGGCGGATAATCGGCGCCGGAGATCTCCAGCAGCGTGGCGGGCGTTCGGGGGGAGGTCATGGCCGGCAGCATAGTCGGACGGGCGCGGCGGGGGAAGCCGGAGGCGCGCCGCCGCTGATCCCGGCGGGGGACCGCCTGTCTAATGTTTGCGGCCGCCGCGGGCCCGTGCCTTAGTCTGGGCCCCTCATGGACGCCGCGGCCAGTTCCCTCGCGTACGGCGCCGACACCGGGCTCCGGCGGCGGGCGAAGGAGCGGCTGTACGTGGCGTGCCAGGCCGGCGGCTGGCTGTTCCTGCTCGTGGTGCAGCTGCTGTTCCTGCGGCTGTTCAGCGCGCCGACGAGCCGCGGCGGTTCGCTCGCCGCGAGTGTGCAGGCGCTGGCCGTCGGCCTGCTCCTGACCCACTACGCGCGCCACTGGATCGCCCGCTGGGGCTGGAAGGATCTGGGCTGGCGCCCGCTGGTGCCGCGCATCCTCGGCATGGCGCTGACGCTGTCCGCCGTCTGGATGACGCTGACCTACGGGATCACCTACGGCCTGCTGCGCAATCCCTGGCCGGAGAAATACCATCCCCTGGCCCTCATCGCCCTCGGCCTGACCGACGGCTCGATGCTGATGGCCGGCTGGCTCTGCCTCTATTTCTTCTACCACCTCTTCGACCGCTACAACCGGCTCCGGATCGAGCAGCTCCGCCTCGTCGCCGTGGTCAAGGAGGCCGAGCTGCGGGCGCTCAAGTCGCAGATCAAACCCCACTTCATCTTCAACTCGCTCAATTCGCTCCGCGGGCTGATTGACGAGAATCCCGCGCGGGCCCGCCAGGCCGTGACCCAGCTGGCCAACCTGCTGCGCTATTCCCTCCAGAGCGGCCATCTGGAGACGGTGCCGTTCGAGGACGAGCTGAACACGGTGAACGACTACCTCGCGCTCGAACAGGTGCGGCACGAGGCGCGGCTGCGGGTACGGCTCGACGTCGCGCCCGGGGCCCTGCACTGTCTGGTGCCGCCGATGCTGCTGCAGACCCTGGTGGAGAACGCGGTCAAATACGGCATCGCGCCGCGGCGCGAGGGCGGCGAGATCGCCGTGCGGGCGTGGTGCGCGCGGGACGAGCTGCGGATCGAGGTGACCAACCCGGGCGCCCTGGCGGCCGGCGGCGGCTCGACCGGGGTGGGGTTGCGCAACGCGGGGGAGCGCCTGCGGCTGCTGTTCGGCGACCACGCAACGCTCCACCTGCGCGAAACCCCGCCGGGCCGGGTGGTGGCGGAGGTCGGCGTGCCGCTCGCCGCGGCCGCCCGCCAACCAAGTCCGGGCGGCGGGATGGAGCGGCTGCCGGGCGAACCGATGGCCCCGCCATGACCCCGCTGGCGGATTTTCTGACCGCGCAAGGCTACCGGCCGATCGGGCTGGCGCGCACGGCGTCCGGCCATCTGGCCCTGGCGGAGGCGCGGGTGAACGGGCAGCCGGCCAGGCTTTATCTCGACACCGGCGCCGGGCAGACCCTGTTGGATCTGGCGTTTGCGCAGAAGCTGGGACTGCCCCTGGCGGCGGATTCCCGCCGGGGCGCGGGCGCCGGCGGCGGCAGCCTGGCCATTTTCAACGCCAGGGTGGCCGAACTGACGCTGGCCGGGTGGACGGAACGGGAGGTCGCCTGCGCGGCGATGGACCTCGCGCATGTCAATGAGGGACTGCGGCGGCGCGGTTTGAGCCTGATGGATGGCGTCATCGGCGGGGACCTGCTGGCCCGGCGCGATGCGGTGATCGACTGCCGGAAGGCGGTCCTCTACCTGAGGGCCGGCGCGCCGCCGAACCCATGAAAGCCCTCCTGGTGGACGACGAGCGCCTCGCGCGCAACGAGCTCCGGCGGCTGCTGGCGGCGCACCCGGGCGTCGCGGTCGTCGGCGAGGCGGCCGACGCCGACGAGGCCCGCGAGCGCGTCGCCGGGCTCCGCCCGGACCTGCTGTTCCTCGACGTGCAGATGCCGGGCGACGACGGCTTCGCGCTCCTCGAGTCGCTCGAGCCGCCGCTGCCGCAGGTGATCTTCACCACCGCGTACGACGAGTTCGCGGTGAAGGCCTTCGAGTTCAACGCCCTCGACTACCTGCTCAAGCCGGTGGATCCGGCGCGGCTGGCCGCGGCGCTGGAGAAGCTGGCGGCGCGCGGGGGCGCGGCGGGCCCGGCGGCGGACCGGCCGGCGCGGCTGGCGCCCGAGGACAAGGTCTTCGTGCGCGAGGGCGAGCGCTGCTGGTTCGTGGAGCTGAAGGCGATCCGCCTGATGGAGAGCGAGGGCAACTACACCCGCCTGCATTTCGAGGACGCGCAGCCGCAGCTCTTCCGCTCGCTCAACGCGATGGAGGAGCGCCTCGACCCGCGGACGTTCTTCCGGGCCAACCGCCGCCAGATCATCAACCTGGCGTGGGTCGACCGCATCGAGCCGTGGTTCAGCGGCGGCCTGCTCGTGCAGCTCAAGGGCGGGGCGAAGGTTGAGCTCTCCCGCCGGCAGGCCCAGGCCTTCCGGGAGCGGTTGAGCCTGTGAAGGCAAGGCGGGAAAGCGGGAAAGCGGGAAAGTGGAAAATCGGAGGCGCGGATCCGGGGACGCCGTTCGTTTCCCGCCTTCCCACTTTCGCGTTTTCCCGCTTTTGTGCACCCACATGATCGAGGCCCGGCAGCTCACCAAGGTGTTCCAGGACCGGAAGCGCGGCGAAATCCGCGCCGTCGACGGCGTGTCGTTCACCTGCCGGCCGGGGCAGATCTACGGACTGCTCGGGGCCAACGGCGCGGGCAAGACCACGACGCTGCGGCTGCTGGCCACGCTGCTGCGCCCCACCGCGGGCGGGGCGAGCGTCGCGGGGTTCGACGTCACCGCCGAGCCCGGCCGCGTGCGGGCGAACGTCGGCTTCCTCGCCACGAGCACGGCGCTCTACGGCCGGCTGACGGCGCGCGAGACCCTCACCTATTTCGGCCGCCTCCACGGGCTGGCCGACGCCGTGATCGCCGCCCGCGTCGAGCGGCTGGCGGACGAGCTCGGCATGCGCGAGTTCCTCGACCGGCGGGTGGAGAAGTACTCCACCGGCATGAAGCAGAAGACGTCGATCGCGCGCACCCTGGTGCACGACCCGGCGGTGAGCATCTTCGACGAGCCGACCGTGGGGCTCGACGTGATGACGGCCCGCAACATCGTGCGCTTCGTGCGCGACCGGCGCGACCGCGGCAAGACCGTGATCTACTCCACCCACGTGATGAGCGAGGTGGAGAAGCTCTGCGACGTGGTCGGCATCATCCACCGCGGCCGGCTGGTGGCCGAGGGCACGGTGGAACAGCTCCGCGCGCGCTACGGCGAACCCGACATGGAGGAGATCTTCGTGCGGGCGGTGGGCGGGGAGGAGGCGCCATGAACGCCCGCAACATCCTCACGGTCTACGGCAAGGAGCTGCGCGACTCGCTGCGCGACCGCCGGACGCTGGTCTCGATGATCCTGATCCCGCTGCTGATGATTCCCGGCATCATGATGGTGGCGGTGGGCGTGTCCGCTCGCGTGATGAGCAAGGCGCGCGCCGAGGTCCCCAGCGTGATGCTGCTGGGCGACGGCGACTCGCCGGCGGTGCATGCCGCGCTGGCGGCGAACCGGCGGATCCGCCTGGTGCCGGCGGCGCCGGACTGGCGGCAGCGCATCGCCGACAAGCAGCTGCGCGCCGCGGTGGAACTGCCGCCGGGCTTCGACGCCGCGCTGGCCCGGGGCGCGGCGGCGGAGGTGAAGATCTATGACTACGAGGGGGAACTGCGATCGGGCTTCGCGGTGGGCGAGCTGCGCACCTTCTTCAACGAGTACCGGCAGCGCACGGTCGCGGCGCGGCTGGCCGCGCGCGGCCTGCCCGCGGAGCTAATCCGACCGTTCGAGGTGCGGACGGAGAACGTGGCGCCGCCGGAGAAGGTCGGCGGCAATCTGGTCGGCGGCCTGATTCCCTACCTCGTCATCCTGCTCTGTTTCACCGGGGCGATGTACCCGGCGATGGACCTCACCGCCGGCGAAAAGGAGCGCGGCACGATGGAAACCATCCTGTGCAGCCCGGTGGCGCGGGGCGACCTCGTGCTCGGCAAGTTCCTCATGGTGCTGACGGCCTCGCTGGCGACGGGGCTGATCTCCCTGATCTCGTCCGGAGCCACCTTTCTCGCCCGCGGACTGGTCATGGGCGGCGCCCCGGCCGCGCGGGCCCTCCCGGGCCTGCCCGCGATCGACCCGGCCGGCCTGCTGCTGGTCCTGGTCATGGTGGTGCCGGTCGCGGTCCTGTTCTGCGCGGTGCTGCTGGCCGTGTCGCTGTACGCCAAGAGCATCAAGGAGGCGTCGAGCTACGCCTCGCCCATGATCATCCTGATCATCGTGCCGGCGATGATGGGGCTGCTGCCCGGCCTCGAGCTCAACGCCCGGCTCGCCCTCGTGCCGATCCTCAACCTCGCGCTCGTGAGCAAGGAGCTGGTGTCGGGCGTGTACCACTGGCCGTACCTCGCGCTCATCTTCGGTTCGACCTGCCTCTACGCCGCCGCGGCGCTGGCGTTCTGCGTGCGGATGTTCAACCGCGAGGACGTGCTATTCCGCGTCTGAGCGCGCGCGGGCCCCCGCGACGGTAAAACAAACATGCAAACCCGCCCGCGGGCGCGGCCGGGCGTCGCTCGCGATCTTGCGGGCTGCAACCCCCGTGAACCCCACAGGGGTAAAAAGGGGTAAATCCCCATGGACGGGGCTCAAATACTTTCCCGTCCGGTCTGCCCTGGGGTATCGTATCTCCGGTCCGACCGAGACCCCGATCCACTCAAAGGCACCATGAATTTCGTGAAGAAGATCCTCCTGGCCCACAGCGACGAGAAGACGCGTCGCACGCTCACGCTGCTGCTGGCCGGCGTCGGCTACGACGTTCGTCCCTGCGGGCGCGCGCCGGCGGCGCTCGAGGCCGCGCGCGCCGAATGGTTCGACCTGGCCCTGCTCGCCAATCCGCTGACCGAAACCGATCCGGTGGAGTTCGTCCACGCCCTCCGCAAGCTCCAGCCGCGCATCCCCGTGCTCCTGCTGGTCGACCAGCTCGAGCTGCCCTCGGTCATCCAGGGCATCCGCCTCGCGGTGACCGACGTCCTCGCCCCGAACGGCGACTGGACGCGCGTGGTGCGCCGCGTCCACGAGCTGCTCCGCCCCGGCGAGGCCGCCGGCCCCGTCGATCTCACGCCCGAGGAGCTGGCCGAGGTCGAGGCGATCCTGGCGAAATTCGACGCCGGTCTGGAGGACCCGGCCCCGGCGGCGGGCCCGCCCGCGACGGCCGAGGCGTTGCGCGAGGAGCTGCAGCGGCTCACCCGCGAGCGCGACGACATCAAGCAGACCGCCGAGCGGCTGGCGCGCGAGAAGGCCGCGCTGGAGGCGGAGCTGAAGACGCCGCCGGCCGGGCCGGCGGAGCACGCCGGCGTGGAGGCCGAGCGCGCCGCGCTGCGCAGCGAACGGGAGCTTGTCGCCGCGGCGCAGGCCGCGGTGGATGAAAAGGCCCGGGCCCTGACCGCGGCCCGCGAGGAATTGAATCGCGAGCGCGCCGCCCTGGCGGCGGAGCGCGCGCAGCCGCCGGCCGGGCCGGCGCCCGGGAAAACCGAGGACGAACTGGCGCGCGAACGCAGCCTGCTCGAGGACCTGCGCCTCGACCTGCAGACCGAGGGGTTGCGATTGCGGGAAGAGGGGACGGCACTGCGCGAAGGCCAGGCGGCGCTGGCGGCCGACCGCGAGCGGCTCGCCGAGGACCTGGAATTGCTGCGGGCCCAGGAGGAAAACCTCCGCACCTACGAACAGCACCTGCGGCAGCCGGCCGCCGAGGCGCCCGCGCCGGAACCCGAGCCGCAGCCGGTCCTCCGCGTGCTGCCGCGCCCATCGCATGAGCCGTTCCAGCGCGATCCCTCCTGCCAGCGCGATCCGTCGCTCGACGAGGCCTGGGCCAAGGTCAACCGGGCGATGGACATGCTCGAGGCGGAGCGGCGCAATTTCACCGACGAAAAGCTGGTGTTGAAGGAGGAGCGGGCGCGCATCCAGCAGTGGGAGGCGCAGCTGCGGGAGGTGGCGGCCGCCATGGAGGAGCGCGAGCGCCAGCTCAACGTGCCGCCGCCGGCGCGGCCGTCGATCACCCGCGCCCCCTTCCGGGCCGCCAAGGCGATGCTCGGCGCGGTCAAGAAATAGCCGGCGCGCCCGGGGTCACGCAAGGGCCAGGGCGACCGCCCCGCTCACGGCGATCACGCCGCCGACCAGGGAACGGCGCGACGGCCGCTCGCCCTCGATGAGGTAGCTGAAGGGCACGATGACGAGCGGCGTGGTGGCGACGATCGGCAGCACCAGCCCGCTCGGCGTGGTCGCCAGCGCCCATTGGTAGCAACTGACGCCGATGACCGCGCCGCACACGGCGTTGGCGACGATCCACAGGTAGTTGCGCGCCGGCGGGGGCGGCGCCGGCGCGGCGCGGCCGCGCTCCAGCCACGCCCGCACCAGAAAGTACGCCGCGGTGATCACCAGCCCCCCGATGATGCGCTGGTAGGCGGCGGTGACGCCATCCACCGACTCACCGGCGCGGAACGCCGCCTCGGCGGCGCGCCGGCTGACCACCGCGCCCAGCCCCTGGCCCGCGGCGGCCACCAGTCCCCAGAGGAAACCCAGCGGGCGCACGCGGACGCGGGGCGGGCTCTTCGGCGTCGGCAGCAGCGCCACCACCACGCCGGCGAGGATGACCGCGCCCCAGAAGAACTGGGTGAAGGACAGGCGCGTGCCCAGCCACAGCCGCTCGGCGACGATCGCGATCGGCACGGCGAGGCACTGGGCCATCAGGATGGCCAGCCGGGAGCCGAGCAGCGGCAGGGAATAGAAGCTGCCGAGGTCGCCCACGCCCATGCCGATCACGCCGCTGAGCAGGAACCAGTTGCGCCCGGCGCCGCCGAGCCCGCCGCCGAAGAGGTGGGCCCAGGCGCCGAGGCAGACGAGCGCCACCACCAGGCGGCCGAGGTTCGCCCGCGTCAAACCGACCGCCCGGATCGACCGGTTGGCGAAGATAACCGAGAGCGAGAAGAAGACGGTGGTGAGGAAGGCCCCGAGCATGGCGATGGACGCGCGGCGAGCGTAGACGGCGGCGCCGCCGCGGTAAGCCAAATCCGCCGCCCCGCCGCCGCAGTTTCTTTTTGCGGAAACCGGCGATTACGCGAGGGTGAACCCATGCCCGCCCGCGCGCCCAACCGCCTGGCTGCCGAACGCTCGCCCTACCTGCGCCAGCACGCCCACAACCCGGTCGACTGGCATCCCTGGGGCGCGGCGGCCTTCGCCCGCGCGCGGACGGAGCAGAAGCCGATCTTCCTCTCCATCGGCTACGCGACCTGCCACTGGTGCCACGTCATGGCCCGCGAGTCGTTCGAGGACGCCGCCATCGCGGCGCAGCTCAACCGCGACTTCGTGCCCGTGAAGGTCGACCGGGAGGAGCGGCCGGACGTGGACCGCCTTTACATGACCTATGTCCAGGCCGCGACCGGCGCGGGCGGCTGGCCGCTGAGCGTGTGGCTGACGCCCGAATTGCAGCCGTTCTTCGGCGGCACCTATTTTCCGCCGGACGACCGCTACGGCCGGCCGGGATTCCCCGCCGTACTGACGGCGCTGGCCCAGGCCTGGGCCGGCCAGCGCGAGCAACTCGTGGCGGAAGGCGCGCGCGTGACGGAGGCGTTGCGGCATTACCCGGAGGCCGGCGCGGCCGCAGGCGGCGCCGAGGGCACGCTGGCAGCGGCGGCCGACGCGGCGATCGAGGGTTGTTTCCAGCAGCTGGCCGGTTCGTTTGACCCGGCTTATGGCGGCTTCGGCGGCGCGCCGAAGTTTCCGCGCCCGGCCGTGTTCAATTTCCTGTTCCGCTACGCGGCGGCGCGGGGCGCGGCGGAGGGCGCCGCCGCCGTGCGCCTGGCCGCGGTCACGCTGCGCCGGATGGCCGAGGGGGGCGTCCAGGACCACGTGGGCGGCGGCTTCCACCGCTACTCCGTGGACGCGGAATGGTTCGTGCCACATTTCGAGAAAATGCTCTACGACCAGGCGCAGCTGGCGATCAGCTACCTGGAGGCGCGGCAGGCGACGGGCGACGAACGTTACGCCTGGGTTGCGCGCGGCATCCTCGACTACACGCTCCGCGACCTCGCCGGGCCGGGCGGCGGGCTCTGCTCGGCGGAGGATGCGGACAGCGTCATACCGGAAAGCGGAGACCGGAAACCGGATAGCCACCCCGGGAAGGAAGAACACGCGGAAGGAGCGTTTTATCTGTGGTCGAAAGCGGAGATCGACCGCCTGCTCGGGGACGCCGCCGGCATGTTCGGCGCCCATTTCGACGTGCAGGCGGGCGGCAACGTCCCGCCGGAGCGGGATCCCCACGGCGAATTCCGCGGCAAAAACATCCTGCGCCAGCGCCAACCGCTCGCGGATACGGCGCGCCAGGCGGGCCTTGAGCCCGAGGCGGCCGGCGACCGGCTGCAGGCGGGCCTGACGCGGCTGCGCGACGCGCGGGCGCAACGGCCGCGTCCGGCGCGGGACGACAAGATCCTGACGGCGTGGAACGGCCTGATGATCTCGGCGCTGGCGAAGGCGGGGCAGGTGCTCAGCGAGCCCGACTGGATCGCGCGGGCGGCCGGCGTCGCGGACTTCCTCCGCCGCGAGCTCCACGACGAGTCGACCGGCCAGCTCTACCGCAGCTTCCGGGAGGGGCGCGGCGATATCCCGGGTTTCGCCGAGGACTACGCCTTCCTCATCCAGGGGTTGCTCGACCTCTACGAGGCGGGCTTCGACATCGGCTGGCTGCAGTGGGCGGAGCGGCTGCAGGCGAAGATGGACGAGCTGTTCTGGGACTCCGCGGCCGGCGGCTATTTCAACTCGTGCGCGGACGATCCGGCGATCATCGCGCGGCTGAAGGAGGACTACGACGGGGCGGAGCCGGCACCGGGTTCGGTCGCGGCGCTGAACCTGGTGCGGCTGGCGTGGCTGACCGGCGAGTCCGACCGGCCGGCCGGATCGGCGGCCGCCGCGCCGGGTTACCGGGACCGGGCCCGGCGGTGCGTCGAGTCCGCCCGCCGGCAGTGGGAGAGGGCGCCGCACGCGCTGCCGCAACTGCTGTGCGCGCTCGAACTCCTGATGGCGCCGCCGCGCACGGTGGTGCTCGCGGGCACGCCGGGCGCCGACGACTTCCGGGCGCTGGCGGCGGTGCTGCACGAACGCCTCGGGCCGCGCCGGGCGCTGCTCGCGGCCGACGGGGGCGCGGGCCAGCGCTGGCTGGCCGGCCGGGCGCCGTACCTCGCGGCGATGACGCCGCGCGGCGGCCGCGCCACGGCCTACGTCTGCGAGGATTTCACCTGCCGGGAGCCGGTGACCGAACCCGCGGCGTTGCGCCGCCTGCTGCAATCGTAATGCTGCCAGCGTCATGAATCCCGATCGTCTCGCGTTGCTCGAGGAGCGGCTCGCCTGGCTGCAGCGCCACGTGGCCGAGCAGGACCGGGCGATGCTGCAGCTGACGGAGGAGATCGACCGCCTGAAACAGCAGGTGGCGGATTTGCGCGGCAAGCTGGCCGCGGAGCCGGGCGGGGAGTCCGGGCCGGCGGAGCGGCCGCCGCACTACTGAAGCCGCGCGTTCAGAACGCCGCGGTGATTTCCTGCTCGGTGCCGGGGGCGAGCGTGATCGGACCGCCGGGCGCCTCGAGCTTGTCGTTCTTGAAGATCTTGCAGTTGACCGGCGCGCTGGCGTCGCCCGTCTCCCACCGCCAGCGGCCGATGGAAACGAACTGCAGGGGCACGCCCTTGTCCCAGCTCAGCCCCGGGCCGTCCCCGCGCAGGTAGAGCTTGTTGCCGATGCCGATGTAGGAAACGACGGTCAGGCGGGTGCGGCCGTCGGCCGACGCAGCCGGCTTGGCCCCTTCGGCGGGCACCTGGGAGAAATCCTCGGGCGGGGGCGCCTCGTCCGTGACCGGCTCCGCGATGAGCTCGACCGGCGCGGCGACTGCCGCGGCCTCCGGGGCGGATTCCTCGACCTTGGGTTTGCGCGGGGGGCGCGGCTTGCGCGGGGGCTTGGGCGCGGCTGCCGCCTCCGCCACGGGCGCCGCCCCGGCGGGTTCGGCGGACGCGACGACCGGCGGCGGGTCCGCCGCGGGGACCGGGGGAGTGGGAATCGCGATGGGGGCCGGCGCGGTGAAGACGGGAGCGGGCGCGGGCGCGGCGGCGGCGAGGGCGGCGATCCGGGATTCCAGGGTCGCGAGGACGGCGGTGAGCTTCGGCTCGAGCTGCGCGGCCTCGGCCAGCTGCTTGCGCAGGTCGGCCTCGAGCTTGGTCCACTCGGCGGTGGCGCGGGCGATCTTGTCGGCGATGCCGGCGAGCCGTTCGCTCTCGGACGCGCGCAGGGCCGCCAGCTCCTGGTTGAGCGCCTCCTGTTCCTCGTTCTCGGTCTCGGCCAGCTGCTGGTTGAACTCGGCGATCTTCTCCTGGAGGCGGTAGGGCAGCTTCTCCGCCGCCTGCAGGTTCTTGGTCGCGATCTCCTCGATGGTCTTGAGCTGGGCGGTCGAATGCTGGAGGTGCTCGGAGGCCGCCATCAGCCGCTTGAACTGCTCGCCCAGCTCCTGCCGGAGGGAGACGGCCGCCTCCTCCTGGTCGCGGGCATAGTTGGCGAGGAACGGGATCATCGTGGCCACGACGCCGGCCAGAAAGCAGGCGGTGATGATCAGCAGCGGCAGTGGGGCGAGGGGATTCGGGTGCCGTTCGACGATGAAGGCGGCGAGCAGCAGGAGCGCGATGTCGCCGAGGATGAAGGGGAGCTTGGGCAGCCGCGGGGCGTCGGCAAATTTCATGGCGAGAGGGCGGAATTGATGCTGCGGGACGCACCCGTTTTGCGGTCGGAATCGGTGTGGCTCAAGGCAAATTCCACGGGCGCGGCCGGCGCGCCGGCGGCGAAATTGGGGCTTGTGGCAGGGGGTGGGATGGCTACGGTGCGGGCGAAGTTCGCGGTCATGCATTTCCCCCACTTCCTGCGCATCGAGCGCGATACCCCGGGGCCCGCCCGCCATTTCGTGGTCCACACCCGCCGGCCGAATTTCACCGTGGAACTGGCGCCGGATCCGGCGGCGCCGGACCAGATCGGGCGGGGACTGCTGAAGCGCGTGTGCGTGCCGAACTCGTGGGCGGGCGACTACCAGAAGTACTCCCGGCTGATGACCGCCGCGCAGAATTTCTTCGCCGCCTCGTTCGGCGCGGCCGCCCCCAAGGGCCTGACCCGCCGGTCGGGAATCTGAGCCGCGGCGCGGCCGGCGTCAGAGCAGCCGGCGCCAGGCGAGGGCGCAGAGCGAGAGCAGCATCCCGATGCGGATCGAGCCCTCGAAGGTGAGGACCACCAGCAGCCATTTGAGGCCGCAGCCGCGGCGCAGGAGGAAGCCGCCGGTGAACACCAGGATCATCAGCAGCACCTGCAGCCGGCCCCACGGCTGGAAGAGCATCAGGAACAGCCACGCCCAGTAGGCGAGCAACGCCAGGGTCCAGGCCGCGGCCGTGACCTGCCCGAGGCCGAGCTCCCGCGGATCCGTGCCGCGCTCGATCTGCTTGATGCCGACGTAGCGCTCCGCGATCACGAGCTGCCAGAGCTCGAAGCCGAGGAACAGCGGGGCGAAGGCGTACAGCACGACCACGCCCGGAGTCTCGGCCAGCCGCGGGCCGGTGCCAAGGCCGGAGCGCGGCCTCCCCCGCGGCTCACTTCCCGCCGTACCAGACGCCGCGGCGCCAGTTATGGCGGCGCAGCTGGAGCAGCAGGGCGGGCGGCAGCGGCGGCAGGTCGGAGACGGCGCAGTTGGCCTCGGCCTGCGCGACGCTGCGGATGCCGGGGATGACGGTCGACACGGCGGGGTGGGCAAGCACGAAGCGGAGCGCGGCCTGCGGCAGCGTGAAGCCGGAGCCGGCGAGATCCCGGCGCACCTCCTCGACGCGGCGGAGCGTGCGGCTGAGGCGGTCGCCGGCAAAGTAGCTGGCGCGGAAATCGTCCTCGGCGAACCGCGTGGCGGCAGTGAACCTGCCGGTGAGCGCACCCTCATCGAACGCCACGCGTACGATCACACCCACGCCGCATTCGCGGGCGACGTCGAGCAGCTCCGCGGCCGGCTCCTGGTCGAAGAGATTGTAGATCACCTGCACGGCGTCGATCCACCCGCCGCGCATCAGCTCGATGACGCAGTTCTGGTCGTGCTCGGGCGTGGACAGCCCGACCAGGCCGATCGCGCCCTCCTGCTGCAGGCGGCGGAGGAGCCTGAAGGGCGACGGGTCGCGGTTCCACGCCCGGGTCCAGGTATGGAGCTGGAGGAGGTCGAGGCGCTCGACGCCGAGGTTGCGCCGGCGCTCGTCGACGTTGGCGCGGAGATGGGCCTCCGGGTAGCGCTCGTCGGCGCGGCAGTAGGGCGACGGCGGCCAGATCCCGGCGGTGGGCGGGGTCTTGGTGGCGACGAAGATTTTTTCGCGCCGGCCGGCGGCGGCGCGCTCGCGCAGCACCTGGCCGATCAGCCGCTCGCTGCGGCCGTTGCCGTAGCCGGCGGCGGTGTCGACGAACGTGACGCCGAGATCGAGCGCGCGGTGCAGCGCGGCCAGCGAGTCGGCATCGCCCTGCGCCCCCCACGAGCCGCCGATGGCCCAGCCGCCGAAGCCGATCTCCGAACACGTGAAGCCATGCCGGCCGAAGTCACGGTAATGCATCGCGGAAAAACATGATGCCGCGCGGGGCGCGCCGAGTCAAAAGCTTCGGGGCCGGCGTCAGGCCGCGGGCGTGCTCCCCAGCAGTCCCGGCGCGCGCGCCGTGTCGCGGGCGAGATGGCGCGCGCCGAGCAGCCAGAACACACCCGCGGCGAGGAACATCACGCCCACCGCCAAAAACCCGACGTCCATGCTGTACCGGTCGCTCAGGACCCCGATGACCACCGGCGAGATGACGTCGCCCAAGGTGTGGATCAGGAAAATGTTCAGGGCGAAGGCCGCGGCCCGCATCGACGGGTGGGAGACGTTCGCGAGGACGGTGTTGGTCGGGCCGGTGTTGAAGAACAGGCAGAAGCAGGCGAGGAAGATGAGGAGCCAGCCGAGCGGAAACGGCGCCCGCAGCACGGCGAGGAAGAGAGGGAAGCCCGTGAGCATCGCGGCGCCGGAGACGAGGAAATAGGAGCCGGGAAACCGCGCGCGCAGCCTGTCGCCGGCGAGGCCGCCCAGGTAGGTGGCGATCAGGCCGGAGACGACGACGATGCCGCCGAAGGTGGTGATGGGCGCGCCGCCGGCGCCCGGCCGCCCGGTTAGGTAATACGGCATCCAGAAGGAAATCCCGCCCATGGCGAAGGTCATGGCCGTCATGCCGAGCGTGCAGTACACGTAGGAGGGCGTGCGGAGGAGCACCAGGTAGTCGCGCCAGCGCACGGCGGCGGGCGCAGCCGCGGCGGCAAGGTCCGCCTGGCCGCGCGGCGGTTCGCGCAGGAACAGGCTGGTCAGGCCCAGCAGCAGGCCCGGACCGACCACCACGTAGAACGCCCAGCGCCAGCTGTCGGCGGGGAGGCCGAAGATCCGCGCGCCCCAGGGCCCGAGGCCGGAGTTCGCCACCCGCTCGCCGAGCACGTAGCCGAGCGCGCTGCCCACCGGGATCGCCATGTAGAACCACGCCAGCACCTGGCCGCGGACCCGCACCGGATAGAAGTCCGACAGGAGCGCGGGGGCCACCGGCCCGTAAGCCGCCTCGCCGACGCCAACGAAGCAGCGGGTCAGCAGCAGCGCGCCGAACGTCGCCGCCAGGCCCGAGGCGCCGCTGGCCAGGCTCCAGAGCATCACGGCGATGCCGATGAGCAGCCACCGGGAGCAGCGCTCCGCCAGACGGCCGAAAACCGGGGCCCCGAGGGTGTACACCACCATGAAGGCGGTGCCGAGCACGCCGATCAGGGCGTTCTCGGGCTTGAACCCGAGGTGCCGCTGCGACCAGTGCAGGACCGCGCCGAGAAAGTCGCCGCCGGACGCTTCGAGCCCGCCGCCCGGGCCGGCGAAGAACGTCTGCCGGAGCCACGGGACGACCGCGGCCAGCACATAGCGGTCGATGTAGTTAAGCAGGTTGACCAGCAGCAGCAGCGCGAGGGCGCGCCTGGCGCCGGGGAATGCCGGAACGCGGTCGGCGGGGGCGGAAGGGGCGGCGGGGGTCATGGACGGAGGGCCGGCGCGGGCGGCGGGGACGCGCCCCGAACGAGAACGCTGCGCGGCGCGCTGGCAACCGCGAAGTGGGAGCGCCGTCGCGGCTCGACGCCTCTGGTGCGACGGCTAAAGTTGGAATGTCGATGAAGCCGTTGACCGTCCGCCGCGCCACCCGCGCCGACTGCACCCTGCTGGGGGTGCTGAACCGCCAGCTGATCCAGGACGAGGGGCACCGCAATCCGATGACCGAGCTCCAGCTTGCCAAACGGATGCGCCTCTGGATCGGCCGCGGCGGCTACACGGCGCTTCTGTTCGAGGAGCACGGCGCGGTGGTGGCCTACGCGCTGTACCGCGAGGCGCCGGATGAGATCTACCTGCGGCATTTGTTCGTGGTGCGCAACCGGCGGCGGCGCGGAATCGGCCGCCGGGTGATGCAGACGCTGGTGGAGCAGATCTGGCCGCACGGGAAGAGGCTCACGGTGGAGGTGCTGTGCAGGAACACGCCGGGCATCGCCTTCTGGAAGGCGATGGGATACCAGGAGTATTCACTCTGTCTCGAAATCATGCCCGGGATCAGGTTTTGACGGGCGCGGATCGACCGGGCGGCGGCGCGCCGCCGCGTCAGAAGCCGAGCAGCGCCGCGACCGGCGCGCTGGGATGCTGCGCCAAAACGGCGGCGGCCTGGGCGCGGGCAACCTGCGACAGGAGAGCGGAGTCGGCGGCGACCGGCGGGGCGGGGCGGCGCAGATGCCGGAGGTCGGCGCCGAAGGAAGGGGCCGTCAGAGCCAGGGCGAGACCGAGGACCGCGGCGGCGCAGAGCGGAACAACAGCGGCGTGCCTAAGGGTGGTCATGGGCGGGGAATCGGTTCGCCGCCGAGCATAGCCGCATGGCTGGCCGGACCGTTAATCGATAAACCTGATAGCGATCATCGCGCCGCCGAATTTCGAATTGGATGACGGCGTCGTCGTTGCATCGGCCCGGCGACCCCGGCAGTCTGGCCGGGCGTGCTGAACATCCACCATCTGGAGCTGTTCTACTACGTCGCCCGGCACGGGGGCATCAGCCGGGCCGTCCGGCACATTCCCTACGGGATCCAGCAGCCCGCGGTGAGCGGCCAGATGCTGGCCTTGGAGGATGATCTGGGCACGCGGCTGTTCGACCGCAGTCCGTTCCGGCTCAGCCCGGCGGGCGAGCAGCTGTTCGCCTTTGTCCGCCCGTTTTTCGACAATCTCGGCGCGGTCGAGTCGCGCCTGCGGGCCCCGGCGGCGCCACAGATCCGCGTCGGGGCCTCGGAGGTGATCCTGCGCGAATACCTGCCGCCGGTGGTCCAGCAACTGCGCCGGAACCATCCGCAGCTGCGGCTCAGCCTGCAGTCCGGCTTCACGCCGCAGCTGCTCGCGTGGCTGCAGGACCGGCAGGTCGACCTCGCGATCATGCCGCTGGAGAGCCGCCCGCCCGCCCGGCTGAGCTGCCTGCGCCTGCTGCGCGTGCCGCTCGCGCTGCTGGTCCCGCGGACCTCGCGCCACCGGTCGGCCGCGGAGGTGTGGGCCCGGGGCCGGATCAAGGAACCGCTGATCACCATGCCGGCGACGGAGCCGATCACCCGGCGCTTCGAGCAGGGGCTCCGGCGGTTGAAGGTCGAGTGGCCGGCGGCGATCGAGGCGAGCTCGCTCGAGTTGATCACGCAGTACGTGGCCAACGGCGAGGGCATCGGTCTGACGGTGAACCTGCCCGGGGTCGTGCGGGGTGCGCGGGTGCGCGTGCTGCCGCTGGCGGAATTCGAGCCGGTGGTGGTGGCCGCGCTCTGGCACGGCCGGCCGACGCCGCTGATCCGGGCGGTGCTGGAGGAAGGGCAGCACCACCTGGGCGCGCTGTGGCCCGAGTGGCGGTGCGACGAGACGCTGCCCGCGGAACGGGCGGGCTAGAATTCCTTCATCTCGGCCTTCACCGCGGCGTCGTCCGCCGGGTTCTCGGGGATGCGCATGCCGTAGAAGCTGCGGTACACGAACACCAGGCCGACGATCAGGATGGCGGTGCCGATGAGATACTTGAGGTCGGTGTCGGTCATCTTCACCGCGATCTCCACGGACAGCAAACCGAAGAGCGTCGTGAACTTGATCACCGGGTTGAGCGACACAGCCGACGTGTCCTTGAACGGATCCCCGACGGTGTCGCCGACGACGGTGGCGGCGTGCAGCGCGGTGTTCTTCTGGCGCAGGTCGGTCTCGACGATCTTCTTGGCGTTGTCCCACGAGCCGCCGGCGTTGGCCATGAAGATGGCCTGGAACAGGCCGAAGAACGCGAGGCCGATGAGGTAGCCGATGAAGAAGTAGGGGTCGAAGAACGGCAGGGCGAGGGCGAAGCAGAAGACCACGATGAAGATGTTGATCATGCCGCTCTGGGCGTACTGGGTGCAGATCTTGACGATCTCCTTCGAGTCCTTGGTCGAGGCGGTGGCGGCGTCGAGGCGCATGTGGCGCTTGATGTAGACCACCACGCGGTATGCGCCGGTGACGACCGCCTGGGTCGAGGCCCCGGTGAACCAGTAGATGACCGCACCGCCCATGATGAGGCCGAGCACCGTGGAGGCATGCACGAGGCTGAGCTTCTCCACCACGCCGCCGAAGGTCCGGTCAAGCAGCAGGATGATGCCGAAGACCATCGTGGTCGCGCCGACGACCGCGGTGCCGATGAGCACGGGCTTGGCCGTGGCCTTGAAGGTGTTGCCCGCGCCGTCGCCCTTTTCGAGCGAGAGCTTGGCCCGCTCGAAGTCGGGCGTGAAGCCGTGGTCCCGCTGGATCTCGGCGGCGATGCCCGGCCGCTTCTCGATCTGCGAGAGCTCGTAGACCGACTGCGCGTTGTCCGTCACCGGCCCGAAGCTGTCGACCGCGATGGTCACCGGCCCCATGCCAAGGAAGCCGAAGGCCACCAGGCCGAAGGCGAAGATCGGCGCGGCGAAGCCGAGCGCGGGCGGCATCAAGCCGGCCACCACGTCGTGGTTCGCGAAGTGGCTGGCCACGACCATGAGCGCGAGGATGACCAGGCCCATCCAGAACGCGGAGAAGTTGCCCGTGACCAGGCCGGAGAGGATGTTGAGCGAGGCGCCGCCCTGGCGCGAAGAGGTGACGATCTCGTGGACGTGGCGCGACTTGGTGCTGGTGAAGACGCGCGTGAACTCGGGGATGACGGCGCCGGCGAGCGTGCCGAGGCTGATGATCACGGCAAGATTCCACCAGAGGCCGTCGTGGCCCGGCAGGTCCCCGAGCAGCAGGTAGCTGGCGAGGAAGGTCACGAGGATCGACACGATCGACGTGATCCAGACGAGGTTGGTCAGCGGCCCCTCGAGGTCGAAGTCGTTGGCGCGGGCGTAAATCGTCCGGCTCAGCCCCTCGTTGAGCAGGTAGGAGCCGAGCGAGCTCAGGATCATCAGGATGCGCATGGCGAAGAGCCAGACGATGAGCAGGCCGCAGACCGCGGGGTCGTGCACCAGGGCGAGGGCGAGGAAGGCGATGAGCGCCACGCCGGTGACGCCGTAGGTCTCGAAGCCGTCGGCGGTGGGCCCGACGGAGTCGCCGGCGTTGTCCCCCGTGCAGTCGGCGATGACGCCCGGGTTGCGCGGATCATCCTCGGGCAGCTGGAAGACGATCTTCATGAGGTCGGCGCCGATGTCGGCGATCTTGGTGAAGATGCCGCCGCAGATGCGCAGGGCGGCGGCGCCGAGCGACTCGCCGATCGCGAAGCCGACGAAGCAGGCGCCCGCCAGCGCCGGCGGCACGAAGGCGAGGATGACGATCATGAAGAACAGCTCGATCGACACCAGCAGCAGGCCGACGCTCATGCCCGAGCGGAGCGGGATGTTGAGCGTGGCGAGCAGATTGCCCCGCAGCGCCGAGAACGCGGTGCGCGAGTTGGCGACCGTGTTGATGCGGATGCCAAACCACGCCACGCCGTAGCTGCCGAGGATGCCGACGATCGAGCAGAGCAGGATGATGCCGACATGGGACAGCGGCTCGTGCGACAGCCCGGCGAAGTAGTAGGCCATGCACACCGCGATCAGGCCCCACAGGCCGATGAGGAACCGGCCCTGCTGCTGCAGGTAGGTTTTGCACGTTTCCCAAATCGTCAGGGAAACGTCGGTCATCGACGCGTGCGCCGGGAGCCGGAGGGTCTGCCGGTATTGCCAGAGCCCGAAAAGCATGCCGAGGATGCAGACGGCGAGGCCGACATAGAGGATGGTCATGCCGGCCAGCGCGCCGCCAGGCACGTGGAACGACACGGCCCGCAGATCGGGGAGCTGGATCTGGGCTTCGCTCGCGAAGGCCCCGGAAAAAGGGAAAATAAGGGCGGCAGCCAGCGCGGCCCGCCGCCGGAAGGTTGGCTTGAACATGGGGAGGCGGGATGAACTAGGAAGCCGGCTGGATGGGCAGGAAACGGCGGCGACCCTCGGGGCGGGTACCACGCGAAGCGGCGAAGGCGCGGAAGCGGTTGGCTGGGTATCGGTTAAGCATGCGGGAACAAAAGCGGAGTTGGCTTAAGTGCAACCAACCCGCCCCGAAAACCGCGCAGCTTCCGACGCTTCTGCAGGCGCGCGTCGCATCCCCGGTGCCGGGGGGATTCTCAACGCGATATGTCGCGCTGGGTCAACACCTTGAAACCCCGATGGCCCAGCGCCTGCGCTCCGATTTCCGCATCCTCCACATGGAGGGCAAAGGCCGACCGGCCCTCCGGCCGCTTCATGAACGAATAGACGTAATGGATGTTGATCTCAGCCTCCAGCAGCGCGGCCAGCACTTGCTTGAGGCCGGCCTCGCCCGACATCTCCACCGAGAGAATGTCGGTCTCGCCGAAGGGGAACTCGTGGCGGATGAGCAGCTCGCGGGTCTTGTCCGGGTCGTCGACGATCATGCGCACCAGCGCGCTGTCGGTGATGTCCAGGACGACCGCCGCTACCAGGTGCACGTTGTGCGCGGCCAGCAGGGCGGTGAGATCGTAGAACCGGCCGACGCGGTTTTCCGTGAACACGGAGAACTGCTTTACAGGGTCGGCGGAAATCGTGGTGTCGGCCATCGCGCGAAGCCGGATCGCCGCCCAGCGTGGTTCATGCGCGGCGGGGGGTCAACTCCGCCGGCGGATCGTTCCGGCCGCCGCCGGACTTGTGCCGGCCCGGCGCCCCTGCTAGGCGTGCGGGAGATGCCAGCCCCTCCACCGTCCGAGACGCCGGCCGATCTCGCCGCCCGGGCCGACCGCAGCGCCCGCCTGGTGATGGGCGGGGTGTTGCTCAACACGGTCCTCGCCGGCCTGAAGCTGGCCGCCGGGGTGCTGGGCCGCTCCCAGGCGCTGGTCGCGGACGGCGTCGAATCCCTGCTGGACATCTTCTCCTCGCTGCTGGTGTGGGGCGGCTTCCGCATCGCCGCGCGCCCGCCCGACGCCGACCATCCCTATGGCCATGGCAAGGCCGAGCCCATCGCCGCGCTCGTCGTTTCCCTGTTCATCTTCTACGCGGCGGGATGGATCGGCCTGCACAGCGTGCGGGGCATCCTGCATCCGCACGCCGCGCCGCACTGGGCCACGCTGGCGGTGCTGGTCGGGGTGGTGGCGATCAAGATCTTCTTCTCGCGGCGGATCCAGGCGGCCGGCCGGGCCGTGGCCAGCGCGGCGCTCCAGGCCGAGGCCTGGCACCACCGCGCCGACGCGCTGACGTCCGCCGCCGCCTTCGTCGGCATCAGCATCGCCTTGATCGGCGGGCGCGGCTACGAGACCGCGGATGCCTGGGCGGCGCTCGCCGCCTGCGTGGTCATCGCCTACAACGGCTTCGGTATCGCCCGCGCGGCGCTGCTCGAGGTGATGGACACCGCCGCCTGGCGCGACGTCGAGAATGACGTGCGGGCCGTGGCCGGGGGCGTGGCCGGGGTGCGGCGCGTCGAGAAGTGCCGCGTGCTCAAAAGCGGGCTGAGCTACCTGGTCGACATTCATGTGCACGTGGACGGCGAGCTCTCGGTGCGCGAGGGTCACGAGATCGCGCGGGCGGTGAAGTTCGCCCTGTTGCGTTCGCCGCTCGCGGTGACCGATGTGGCGGTCCACGTCGAGCCGGCCGACCCGCCGGCGTGACCCGGAACGCTCAGCGGAGGCGCTGCGCCAGCTTCCAGCCGGCATAGACGCCGACCAGCGACGCCACGCCGCTCACCACAAAGGCGGCGAAGTAGCCGAAGCGCATGCCGAGGAACCAGCCGACATAGCTGCCGATCGTCGCGCCGCCGAAGGTGCAGAGTTTGTTCATGGAGGGAAGGGGTGGGGGAACCAATCGCAGGGTGCGGTGACGGCGGGCTGGCGCCCGGAGCTTAATTCAGCTAATGGGCCCGATAACCATGCTACTCCATATTGCCCGCGGGTTTTCCGGTTTGCCACCCGCAATTCGCTTTTTACCGTCGCGCCGGCCATGAAGAAGCGGAACCCGGCGGCACCGCTGAGCACGAATCCCCACCTCCTCAAGTGGGTGCGCAAGATGGTGGCGCTCTGCCAGCCCGACGCCGTGCACTGGGTGGACGGCTCGCAGGCGGAGTACGACCGACTTTGCGCGCAGCTCGTGGCCGGCGGCACGTTCATCCGGCTGAATGAGAAGCGCTGGCCCGGCTGCTACCTCGTCCGCTCCGATCCGGGCGACGTGGCGCGCGTCGAGGACCGCACCTTCATCTGCAGCCTGTCCCGGGACGCCGCCGGCCCGACGAACAACTGGGTCGAGCCCTTCGCGATGAAGAAGACCCTGCGCGGCCTCTTCCACGGCTGCATGAAGGGCCGCACCATGTACGTGCTGGCCTACTGCATGGGGCCGCTGGACTCGCCGCTGTCGCGGATCGGCGTCGAGCTCACCGATTCCGGCTACGTCGTGGCGAACATGCGCATCATGACGCGCATCGGCCGGCCGGTTTTCCGGCTGATCGACGAGGGCGGCCGGCGGGTCGTGCCATGCATGCACTCGGTGGGCGCGCCGCTGAAAAAAGGGCAGACGGACGTGCCGTGGCCCTGCAACAAGGAGCAGAAGTACATCGTCCATTTCCCGGAAACCCGCGAGATCTGGTCCTACGGCTCGGGTTACGGCGGCAACGCGCTGCTGGGCAAGAAGTGCTTCGCGCTGCGCATCGCCTCCAACATCGCCCGCGACGAGGGCTGGATGGCGGAGCACATGCTGATCCTGGGGGTCGAGAATCCGGAGGGCGCGAAGACCTACGTCGCCGCCGCGTTTCCCAGCGCCTGCGGGAAGACCAATTTCGCGATGCTCATCCCGCCAAAGGCCTTCAAGGGCTGGCGGGTGTGGACGGTGGGCGACGACATCGCCTGGATCCGGCCGGGCGCGGACGGGCGCCTGCACGCGATCAATCCCGAGTCCGGATTCTTCGGCGTGGCCCCGGGCACCGGCGAACGGACGAATCCCAACGCCATGGCGACGCTGGCGAAGAACAGCATCTTCACCAACGTCGCCCTCACCCCGGACGGCGGTCCGTGGTGGGAGGGCATGACCGACACGCCGCCGGCGCGGGCGGTCGACTGGCAGGGCAGGGAGTGGACGCCGGATTGCGGTCGCAAGGCCGCGCACCCCAACGCGCGCTTCACCGCGCCGACACGGCAGTGCCCGAGCGTCGATCCCGACTGGGAGAAGCCCGAGGGCGTGCCGATCAGCGCGATCATCTTCGGCGGCCGGCGCCAGAGCACGATCCCGCTCGTCTACCAGGCCTTCAACTGGTCGAGCGGCGTCTACGTCGGCGCCACCATGGGCTCGGAGACGACGGCGGCGGCGGCGGGCGCGGTCGGCCAGGTGCGCCGCGACCCGATGGCGATGCTCCCGTTCTGCGGCTACCACATGGGCGACTACTTCCGGCACTGGATTTCCATGCAGCGCCAGCTGACCGAGACGCCGCGCATCTTCCACGTGAACTGGTTCCGCAAGGACAAGGACGGGAAGTTCCTCTGGCCCGGCTTCGGCGAGAACATGCGCATCCTGAAATGGATCGTCGACCGCGCGCGCGGCCGGGCCCTGGGCAAGGAGACGCCGATCGGGTGGGTGCCGCGCTACGAAGACATCGAGTGGGGCGGGCTCGATTTTCCGCGCGCCCGGTGGGACGAGATCATGAACGTCGACCGCGGGGCCTGGCGGCGCGAGGTGATTGAACACGAGGAGCTGTTCCTCGACCTCCACAACCACCTGCCGAAGGAGATCGTCTACGAGCGCGAGCTGCTGATCTGCCGCCTGTGAGCCGGACGGCTCAGGCGCGGAGCGCGGCGAGGATGAAGACCCCGATCATCGTCAGCGCGCACGCGAGGCGGCTGAGGTAGCTGAAGGCAAAGCCCAGGCCCGCGCCCATGCCGGCGAGCAGGAGCTCGCGGAGGTTGCGTTTGCGGGCCACCCGCTCGGCGAGGATCGCGCCGAGCATGGTGCCAAGCAGGAGCGCGGGCAGGGAAACCATCGCCCCGGCGAGCGCGCCGCCCCCGGCGCCGAGCATGCCCCACTTGGAGCCGCCGCCCAGACGCGTGCCCAGCATGACACCGGTGACCTCAAGGACGAGGGACAGCAGCCAAAGCAGCGCAACCCAGCCGACCACCAACCACGAAAGCGAGGCCGGCGCCAGCAGCTTGTGCAGCACCACGCCGGCGAGGATCAGCGTCGTGCCCGGCAGCAGCGGAATCACCGCGCCCACCAGCCCGCCGGCCAGCAGCAGGACGGTCAGGCTCCAGTCCAGAATCGGCATCGCCCTGAAGACCCGCCGCCGGGCGGGAAGTTGCGGCGGGTCTGGGCGAAACGTTATTCCTCCGGCGGCGTGAAACCTCTCCGTAGCGTGTTCTCGGCGATCGCCCGGGGGAACATGAAGTTCTGCAGGTACTCGCGGCCGCCGGCCTTGGTGCCGCCGCCGGACATCTTGAAGCCGCCGAACGGATGCCGCTCGACGACCGCGCCGGTGATGCCGCGATTGAGATACAGGTTGCCGACCAGGAAGTCGCGCTGGGCGCGCTCGAGCGCGCTCGGGCTGCGGGAGAACAGGCCGCCGGTGAGCGCGTAGTCCGCGCCGTTGGCGAGGGCGAAGGCCTCGTCGAGATCGCGGGCCTTCATCACCGCAAGCACGGGGCCGAAGATCTCCTCGCGGGCGATGACGTGTTCGGGCCGGACGTCGGCGAACACCGTGGGCGGCACGAAATAGCCGCCGCCGGCCGCCAGTTCGGGCGGCAGTTTCGCCTGCCAGGCGAGCCGTGCCTCCTTTTTGCCCTGCTCGATGTAACCGAGGATTTTTTTCTGTGCGTCGCCGTCGATCACCGGTCCGACGATCGTGCCGGCCAGGGCCGGGTCGCCCACGGGCACGCTGGGGCACGCGGAGAGGAAGCGCTCGAGGAACCGGTCGTACCCGCCGGCGAGGACGACCAGCCGCGACAGGGCCGAGCATTTCTGGCCGCTGTAGCCGAAGGCGCTGTAAAGGGCGGCGGGGATCGCCTCGTCGAGGTCGGCGTCGTTGTCGATGATGAGCGCGTTCTTGCCGCCCATCTCGCAGACGACCTTCTTGAGGTTGGCCTGGCCGGGCGGCGTGCGCCCGGCGAGCTCCCAGATCCGGCAGCCGACGGCCCGCGAGCCGGTGAAGGCGATGGCGTCGACCTGCGGATGGGCGACGAGGTGGTTGCCGATCTCGCCGCCGAAGCAGGGCAGGTAGTTGAGCGCCCCCGGCGGCACGCCGGCCTCGAACAGCACGTCGGCCAGGAATGCGCCGATGACCGAGGTCTGCCTGGCCGGCTTCATGATCACCGCGTTGCCCGCGACCAGCGGGGCCACGGTCAGCCCGGTGAGGATCGCGAGCGGGAAGTTCCACGGCGCGATGGCGACCGCCACGCCGCGGGGGGTCCAGAGCTGCGTGCAATACTCCCCGGGCGTGCGCTGGGTGATCTCCGGCGATCCCAGCCGGCGCATTTCGGCGGCGTAGAAGCGGCAGAAGTCGATCGCCTCGGAGGTGTCGGCGTCGGCCTCCATCCACGGCTTGCCGGCCTCGAGGATGATCAGGGCGTTGACCTCCATGCGGCGCGTCTCAAGCAGGTCGGCGGCGCGCTCGAGGATCGTGGCGCGGGCCGCGGCGGGCGTCGCCCGCCACGCCGGGAACGCCGCCCGCGCGGCGGCCACGGCCGCCTCGGCATCGGCGACGGTCGCCTTGGCCCAATGGCCGACGATCTGCGCGGGCCGGGCCGGGTTGACCGAGGGCACGTACTCGCGGTCGGCGATCTTCCGGCCGCCGATGATCAGCGGATGTTTGCGGCCGAGGCGGGCGCCCAGGGCCTCGAGGGCCGCGCGCTGTTGTTCCCGCGCGGCGGCGAGGGTGTAGTCGGTGTTGGCGGCGTTGCGAAACGCCGCGGGGGCGGCCTGGCCGGCGTCGGCGGCCCGCTTCCCGGTTGCGAGCAACTCCACCGGGTTCTGCAGCAACTGCTCGGTGGTCGCCTCGCCGGTGTTCTTCTGGCGCAGGAAGCCCTCGTTGGAGGTGTTCTCGAGCAGGCGGCGGACGAAATAGGCCATGCCGGGCAGGAGCTGGCCGACGGCGCAATACTCGCGCACGCGGTGGCCGCCCTGGAGCAGCGCGGCCTTGAGTTCGTCCGCCATGCCGTAGAGCGCCTGGAACTCGTAGGCGCGCGGGTCGATCCCGCGGCGCTCGGCCTGGACGATGGCGTGGGCGCAGGAGCGGACGTTGTGGGAGGCGAAGGCCGGCGTGACGATGTCGGCGTTGTCGAGCAGGAGCACGGTGAGCTTCTCGAAGTTGGCGTCGCTTTCGGGCTTCCGCGACCACACCGGCACGGGCCAGCCGCGCTGGCGCGCGAGAATGGTCTCGGAATCCCAGTAGGCGCCCTTCACGAGGCGCACGGTGAGCGGACGGCGGCGCTCCCGCGCCCAGGCGATGAGCGCGCGCAGGTCCCGCTCGCAGTCGCGCAGGTAGGCCTGGAGGGCGATGCCGATCGCCGGGCCGGCGCGGAACTCGTCCTCCTCGAGAATCGACCGGAAGAGCGCGAGCGTGAGGTCCTTCAGCTTGTAGCTCTCCATGTCGAAGTTGATGAACGCGCCGACCTCGATGGCGCGGCGCAGGATCGGCCGCAGGCGCTGCTTGAGCGCGAGGATGCTGTTCTCCGGATCGGCCGGGTGCACGTCGGGCGTGAGCGCGGAGATCTTGACCGACAGGTTGAGCCGCGGCAGCGGGCCGGCGGGGCCGACGTCGCTGGCGCCGGGCTCGGGCGACGCGCGCAGCGCGGTGGCGACCGTGTCGAGCACCTCGAGATTGCGGCGGAGGAACTCGTCGGCCTCGGCCTCGCTGACCACCGTTTCGCCCAGCAGGTCGATGGTGGTGGCGCGGCCGGCCTTGGTGTTGAGGTGGAGCTGCTTGACCAGGTCGTCGGGGCCGGCGCCGGCGACGAACTGCTTCGCCATGTCCAGGACCTGCGCCTTGACGGGGCCGGCGACGAGCGCCGGGGCGAGCGAGGCGGCGGCCAGCCCCGTCTTCAGCGCGGGATTGAGCGCGACAGCCTGGTCGCCGAGGTACTCCTGCAGGTGCCGGACGATCTCGCCGGAGGAATCCAGCGCCGGCAGCACGTCCACGAAGCGGAAGAGCTGGGTCTTGAAGGCCGGGTCCCGCATCGCCCATTCCATCAGGCGCGCGTAGGCGCCCTTCTTGGAGAAGATGCCGGGGGCGGGATGCGCGGCCATCAGCGCGAAGAGCTTTTCGCCCTTGGCGCGCACGGCGGCTTCCAGCGCCGGGTCTACGGGCAG
Organism: Opitutaceae bacterium; assembly: GCA_035502155.1. Taxonomy (GTDB): domain Bacteria; phylum Verrucomicrobiota; class Verrucomicrobiia; order Opitutales; family Opitutaceae; genus Fen-1467. Next base: position 6,415 of record DATJUU010000206.1, on the reverse strand, counting down.
GAATCCAGTTTCGGGGAGGGTGGAGGGAGGCGAGCCATTTGAAGTTGCCATGTTGGGTGGTCCCCGGGGAGGGGACGCGGAACCGTTGTTTGGCCGCCATTATGACGGCCGGGCCGGCGCGGGCAAGGCCGGCAGCTCGTTGATTTCCGGCGGGTTAACCCTTGGCAGAAGCGCGGTTCTCTGACAGGGGTGAAGGGCGGCCTCCACCGGTCCCCCGGCGGGGTGGGGCGCCGAGCTTCCTGCGACTTTGCCGAGTCGGAACGTGTTCTCCGCATGAACGATGAGTCAACAGTGCCAGCCTCTCAAAGTGGGATGACGGCCCCGGTCGATTTCACCACGTTCATGCGAAACTATCAGGACATGGTTTACACCACGGCGGTGCGTCTCCTCGGCAACGAGACGCAGGCCGAAGACATCTCCCAGGAGGTGTTCCTCAAGGCGTACGAGCACTGGGACAACCTGCGCGAGAGCGTCACGGCCGGCGGCTGGCTCAAGACCGTCACGACCAACCTGAGCATCAACCATCTCCAGCGCTACCGGAAGCGCTGGCGCTTCTTCTCCGAGATCACGCGCCCCGGCGACGAGGACGACCGCGAGGCGGCGCCGGTCGAGTTCGCGGCGCCGGACAACTTCCTCGACACGCTCAACCAGGCCGACCGGCGCGCGTGGGTGGAGCGGGCGCTGGAGAAGCTGCCCGAGCATCAGCGCGTGCCGCTGGTGCTGTATCATTTCGAGGACCTGCCGTACGAGACGATTGCCGCGCGGCTCGGCGTGTCGCTGAGCAAGGTGAAGACGGACATCATGCGCGGGCGCGAGGCTCTGGCCAGGGTGCTGTTGCGCAGCGGCGCGAGCCACGAAAAATTCGAATCCTGAACCCCTCCGAAACCGAAAGCCTTTCGCCATGGAACGCCTGACCCCCGAACAACTCGAACAGCTGGTGCACACGGCGCTGCGCTCGTTGCCGGACCGCCGCGCCCCCGCCTCCCTGGAAACGCGGGTGCTGGCCGCCCTCGAGCGGCAGGCCGTCATTCCCTGGTGGCACCGCTCCTGGAACCATTGGCCGCAAAGCGTGCGCGTCCTCTTCGTCGCGGTCTGCGTCGGCGCCGCGGCCGTCCTGATGTTTGCGGGCCTTCCGGTGCAGGCGGGCCTCGATTCCGCGCAGGTCCAGCACACCTTTGGGCCGGCGCTGGCGCTCGTGGACAGCCTCGTGGCCGCGGGGCGCTGGCTGGCCGACTTGGTTGATCTGCTGGTGCGCCAGATCCCGGCGTGGTGGCTCTACGGGGCCGCGGCCTTCGTGGCGGGACTCTACGCCATGCTCTTCGGGCTGGGCGCCGCCGCCTACCGCACCTTCTGGTCCCATCGCTGACCGCCGGCAATTTTCACCTCCAACCCGCTTCAACCCATGAAGACACATCCCCTGATCAAATACCTGAGCGCCGTGGCCGCGGTCGCGCTGCTGGGCGCGGTCGCCCTGCGGAGCGAGGACACACCGCCGCCCGCTCCGGCCCCCGCCACCCCCGCGCCGGCCCAGCCGGCCCCGGCGGCGCAGCCCGCGCCGGAACCCGCTCCGGCCCCGGCGGCCGCGCAGCCGCCCGCGGCGGAAATGCGGCGCCTCGACACCGAGGCCCCGGCCGCGGCTCCTGCGGCCGAGACGCCCAAGGCGATGCACACGGCACCCCGGCACCACGCCAGGATGTCATCGGGCGACAACGCCAAGGTTTCGATCGGCTACAACACCCACGTGGCCGCGGGCGAGCAGCTCAACGACGCCGCGGTGTCGATCGCGGGCAACACGACGGTGGACGGCGACGCCAACGACGCGGCCGTCTCGGTGCTGGGGAGCACCACCGTCAACGGCACGGTCGGCGACGCGGCCGTCTCGGTGCTGGGCACCACGACCGTCAACGGCTCGGTGGGCGACGCCGCGGTGGCGGTGCTGGGCGACACGCGTGTCAACGGCACGGTACACGGCGATGTGGTTGCCGTCCTGGGCAACGTCGATCTCGGCCCGAAGGCCGTGGTCAAGGGCCAGGTGGTCGTGATCGGCGGCACGCCGACCATTGATCCGGCGGCGGTCCATGGCAGCGTGCAGACGGTCTCGATCGGCGGGCATTTCCCGGGCTTCGGCTGGTTGTATGCCTGGGTGAAGTCGGCTCTGCTCAAGGGCCGGTTGCTGTCGTTTGCCGCCGGGACCGGGTGGGCGTGGCTCGTGGCCGCGGCGTTCCTCCTGCTGTACACCCTGGTCGCGCTGATTTTCCCGCGGGGCGTCGAGAAATGCGCCGAGACCCTGGAGCAACGGCCGGGATTCACGATTCTGGCGACCCTGCTCACGATGCTGGCGATCCCGCTGGTCATTGTGCTGCTTGCCATCACCGGGATTGGCGTGGTGGTCATCCCCTTCCTTGGCATCGGGCTGGTCGTGGCGAAGCTGTTCGGGCGCGTGGCGATGCTCGCGTGGTTCGGACGGCGCTTCACGGGGCTGTTCGGCCAGGGGAATTACGGGCATGCCGCGGTGACGGTGATCATCGGCGGTGTGGTGGTGATGCTGCTCTACCTGGTCCCGATTCTCGCCTTCATCGTCCATGCCCTGATCGGGGTGCTGGGCCTGGGCATGGTGGTTTATGCGCTCGTCCTGAACATGCGCAAAAACGGAGCCAAGTCCGCGGCGGCGGCGCCCGCCGCCGCGATGCCGGCGGCTCCAGCCCCCGCCGCCCCGGTCGCCGGCATGGCCTTTGCCGCCGCCGGAGCCGAGCCGGCCGCTGGCGCGGTGGCACCCGGGGCCGTTCCTCCCGTCCCCGCGGCGCCCGTGCCGCCGGTGATCTCGGCGGTGACCCTGCCGCGCGCCGGGTTCTGGATCCGGCTGCTCGCGATGGCCATTGATTTGATTTTGGTCCTCATCGTCACCCGGCTGGTACCGTGGTTGCATGTCAACTGCGGCCTGTTCGGGCTCTTGGCCGCGGCCTACGCGGCGGTCCTGTGGAAGCTGCGGGGCACCACGGTCGGCGGCAGCATCTTCCACCTCAAGGTGGTGCGCCTCGACGACCGCCCGCTGGACTGGACGGCGGCGATCGTGCGGGCGCTCGGCTGCCTCATCTCGCTCGTGGTGATCGGCCTCGGGTTCCTCTGGGTGGTCTTCGACGACGGGAAGCAGTCGTGGCATGACAAGATCGCGGGCACGACCGTGGTGCGGGTGCCCAAGGGCGTGTCGCTGATCTGAGCCGGACCGGCCGGCCGCGGTGCAGCGCAAGGCAGGGCAAATGCCCTGCCTTTTCGTTTGCCGAGGCCGGCGCCTTTCGCCTACTGCGTTGGGCCTATGGCAAACGCACTGGTCGGCATCATCATGGGCAGCACGTCAGACTGGGAGACGATGCAGCACACGGCGCAGACGCTGGACGCGCTCGGGATTCCCTACGAAAAGCGCGTCATCAGCGCCCACCGCACCCCGCAGCTGATGTATGAGTGGGGGACGACGGCGCGGACGCGCGGGCTGAAGATCGTCATCGCCGGGGCGGGCGGGGCGGCGCACCTCGCGGGGGTGGCGGCGGCGCTCACTCCGCTGCCGGTGCTCGGCGTCCCCATGGAGTCGGCCTCGCTCAAGGGCCTCGACTCGCTGCTTTCGATGGCGCAGATGCCGGGCGGAGTGCCGGTGGCCACGTTTGCGATCGGCAGGCCGGGCGCGGTCAACGCCGCCCTCTTCGCCGCCGCGATTCTCGCGCTGGCCGATGCGCAGATCAGCCGGGCGCTCGACGACTACCGGGCGGCGCAGGCGAAGAAGGTCGCCGAGGCGAAGCTTCCCTGACCGCGCGGGCGGGGTTCAGGGTCCCGGCTTCGGCGGAGCGGCTGGCGCCGCCGGAGCGGCGGCGGGGGCCGCCGGCGGTTTGTCGGGCGCACCGTTGTCCATGACGTAGCGCCACGAGCCGTCGGGCTGGCGTTTCCAGATGGTGAGGAAAAAGCCGGTGCGGACGACCTCCCGGCCATCGGAGCCGGGAAAGCGGGCCTCGTAGCGTCCCCAGTTGTAGCCGAGCGTGCCGTCATCCGACACGTCGGTGAACAGCGCCGACCAGGTGAGGCTGGTGCCGGGCCGGTCGGGCCCGATCCGCGCGCGCACGGCGGCGAGGCCGCGGAGGTGTAGGGGATCGGTGTCGATGAATGCGACGTCGGGGGCGGCGAAATGCTCGAATGCGGCGAGGATGCCCTGGTCCCTGGCCATGGCGCAGAAGGCGTCCTCCATCCGGGCGAGTTCGGCCTTGAGCGCCTCCTTGCCCGCCGGGGCGGGCGGGGTCTGGGCGCGGCTGACGGCCGGGGACAGAAACAGCAGCAGGCCGGCGAGGATGAGGGGCGGGCGGGGTGATAGGCTCATGGCTGGATTCCGGTTGGGGCGGGGTGGCGGGCGAGGAATGTGCGATAGTCCTCCGGGGTGTCGAGATCGACGGCGAGTTCCGGCAGGTCGACGGTGGCGACTCTGTCTGCGTGCCGCGCCAGGAGCGGGCGGGCGCCGCCCAGGCCGCGCAGTTCCAGGAGTTCAGGAAAATGGCTCCGGGCGAACAGCGCGGGCGGACCGGGATGGCCCCCGTAGTGGGCCGCCACGATCGATTCTCCGGACTGGCCATGGGTCGCCACCAAGCGACGGAGGGCCCCGGGTGACAGCCCGGGCTGGTCGCCGAGCACCAGCAGCGCCGCATCGAGGGCGAGCGAAAATGATTCGAGCACGCCGATCCCCGCACGGATGGACGACGTGAGGCCCTCCTCCCAGCTTGCGTTGTCGACGAGCAGCACGGGCAGGCGCACCACCTGCGGCCGGATGAGCTCCGCGTGGGCACCGAGCACGATCACCACCGGCCACGCGGGTGAGGCCAGGACGGCGTCGACCACGCGGCGGAGCAGCGAGGTGCCGCCGATGGGCAGCAGCTGTTTGGGCGTGCCCATGCGGGTCGACGCGCCGGCGGCGAGAATCACCGCGCCGAATCGAAGCGGGTCAGCCATGGATCGGCGCGGTCCGCTGCTGGAGCGGCCGGGCATCGCGTCCGGCCAGCACCGCCTGCATCTCGGCCAGGATCGAGAGTGCCACCGCCTCGGCTGTCTCGGCGCCAAGGTCGAGACCCACCGGGGCGTGGAGACGCGCGCGCATTTCCGCGGTGACCGGCAGGCCGCCCGCGTCCAGTTCCCGGAGGATCCGCTCGGCCCGGGCCCGGGGACCCAGGAGGCCCAGATAGGCGAGGGGGCGGGCAAGGAGGTGCCGCAGGAGGGGCAGGTCGTGCGCATAGTGGTGGGTCATGATCACGACCAGGGCGTCCGGGGCGGGCGCGACGCGGGCGGCGGCTTCTTCCGGACGTGCGACCACCACTGAGTCGGCCTCCGGAAATCGGGTGACGGTGGCCATGGCGGGGCGGGGATCCACCACGGTCACGTGCCAGCCGAGTTCCCGGGCGAAGCGCACCAGCGGCCGGGCGTCGTTGCCGGTACCGAAGATCACCAGCGCGGGCGGTGGTGCCACCAGCTGGCGGAAGATCGCGGCGTCGGGCAGGCCGGGCAGGTCGCCGGCCAGGTAGGTGCCGCGCGCGGCGGCGGTCTCGCCCCACACCACCGCCAATTCGGTCGGCACGCGCCGCCGCAGGTTCTCGCGCAGGACCCGCGCCCAGGCGGGCAGCCCGGACAAGCGCTCCACCAGCACGTGCACGACGCCGTGGCAGCCGAGTCCCACGCCCCACACCTGATCGTTCTCCGTGGTGGTGTCGTAGGTGACGGTCCGGGCCGCGCCGCCGGCGCGCACCTCGCTGGCATGGGCCGCGACATCGTCCTCCAGGCAGCCCCCGCTGATCGAGCCGGCGCAACGGCCATCCGCGGCCAGCAGCAGGCGCGCTCCCGGGCGCCGGTAGGAGGATCCGTCCACCCGCACCAGGGTGGCGAGCGCGGTGGCGGCGGCCGGGTCGGCATGCAGGAGATCCAGGATTTCGAGCAGTTCCTTCATCGGCAGCGCAGCCGCGATTCCAGCCGATCGCGTCGGAGGAGGCGAGCGGTCAATTGACCGCTCGCCCGTTCATCGCCCAGAATGGCGAAAGAGCGAAGCGGTTCATCGTAAGCTCCTAGCCTGTTACCATTTAATTGCCGCCTTTTAACATAATTATTGCATACTGGCAGAAGCCATGCTTACTCTCGGCCCCAAGAGATTATTGGGTGGGCTTAGTCCACAACCTCTTACCAACCAAAGCACAACTGATCACACAATGAACCTGAATTCCGTAAGGAAGCTCCGGGCGGCGCTTGCGTTTGTTTTTGGCGCAGCCCTGCCATCGTTCGTGTTCGCCCAAGACAACGCGGCCCCGGCGGCCTCTGACCAAAACAACCAGACGGTCCAGATGCAGAAATACGTGGTGACCGGATCGTATCTGCCCGAGTCGCAGATCGTGACGGCCAG
>DATJUU010000205.1:0-15995 GCA_035502155.1 Opitutaceae bacterium | reverse complement strand
CCGCGTGACCGAGGCCGACTACCGGCGCGTGCTGGAGGGCGCCCGCGACGCCAACATGAACATGATCCGCCACTGGGGCGGCGGCTACTACGAGACCGACGAATTCTACGACCTGTGCGACGAGCTCGGCATCATGGTCTGGCAGGACTGCATGTTCGGCAACGACTGGCAGCCCGGCGGCTACGATTTCAAGCTCAACGTGGCGCGGGAGATCGAGGACCAGGTGACGCGCCTGCGCGACCACCCCAGCATCGTACTGTGGTGCGGCAACAACGAGACCGAGGCCGCGTTCACCTGGGCGGCGCACTCGCGCACCATCGCCCCCGAGGCCCAGATCCAGATGTGGAAGGACTACCTCACCCTGTTCTACGGTGTCATCGGCCAGAAGGTGCGGGAACTGGATCCCGAGGTGCCGTACTGGTCGAGCTCGCCCACGAGCGATTTCGAGGAGCAGACTGACACCTACCGCACCGGCGACTTTCACGATTGGAGCGTGTGGCACGGCCGCGTGCCGTTCACGGACTACGAGAAGCATGAGTACCGCTTCGTCTCCGAGTACGGCTTCCAGTCCTTCCCCGAAATGCGCACGGTGGAGGCCTTCACCGCGCCGGAGGACCGCACCGGGATCCTCACGCCCGTCATGCTGGCCCACCAGAAGAACCAGCAGGGCAACTCGATCATCCACGACTATCTGCGCCAATACTACCAGGAGCCGAAGGACTTCGCGTCGTTCCTCTACGTCAGCCAGGTGCTCCAGGCGGAGGGCATCAAGGTCGGCGCCGAGCACTGGCGTCGGAGCCGGCCCGAAACCATGGGTTCGCTCTTCTGGCAGCTCAACGACTGCTGGCCGGTGGCCTCCTGGTCGAGCATCGACTACTTCGGCCGCTGGAAGGCGCTGCAGTACTACGCCCGGCGGTTTTATGCGCCGGTGCTCGTGTCGCCCCACGTCGAGGACGGCGCGCTGGCGGTGTACATCGTCTCGGACCGCCGCGCGCCGGTCGAGGGCACCCTGCGCGTGCGGGTGATGCGATTCGACGGGACGACGCTGGACGAAGCGACGGCCGGCGTCGCGATCCCGGCCGGATCGAGCCAGGTCTATCTCCGCCGGCCGCTGGCGGAGCTGCAGGCCAAGGGAATCGATTTCACCAAGGTGTTTGTCGCCGCGGACCTGATGGCCGGCGACGACACGCTTTCGACGAACCTGATCTACCTGGCGCCGACCCACGACATCCACCTCCCCGCCGCCGCGATCGCCACCGAACTGACGTCCGCCGCGGACGGCGTCCGGCTGCGCCTCCGCTCGCCGGTGCTGGCCCGCAGCGTGCACCTGTCCTTCGGCGACCTCGACGCGACGCCGTCCGACGATTACTTCGACCTGCTGCCGGGACAACCCGCCGAGATCACCGTCAAGGGCCGCACCAGCCTTGAGGATCTGCGCCGCGCCCTGCAGGTGCAGTCGCTGGCCGACGCTTTCTAGACGGCGGCTGCCCTCGCCCGCGGCTACCGGCCGGCAGAACTGACGGCCTTAGAGGACTATCTGGCGCGCAAACGAAACCGCCAGCGCGGGAGCGGTGACCCGGGCCGGCGATCGCGATCGCGGCGGTCGCGAACTTCAGCCGACGCCGTAGGGCGGGAAAACCGACTTGGGATTTCGCGCCAGGTTGCGGAAGAAGTCATCCACGATGAGCCGCACGGCATCTCCGCCCTCCAGCGGGAGGTGGTCGCCGAAATGATGGGAGTTGAACAGCCGGCAGTAGGCGATCTGACCGGCGGGGTCGACGACGTAGACGTGGATGGCGCCGACATTGCCGTTGTGCCCCCAGATCTCGACGAACCAGACATAGTCGGCGCCCGGACGGGCGGTCTGGACCCACCCCGAATAATCGGCGGCGCGGTGCCACAGGTAGCGCAGCTGATTGTGGCCGAGCTGGGCCGGACCGACCTGCGGCTTGGCCGCCGCGACCGCGAATCTCGCGCCGGTGTGGGTGCCCGCCTCGTGGCACAGGGCGTCGGCCAAATCGGGACGCCAGCTTCGCTTGTGGCCGTCGACAAAGTACACCGGCGCGACCACCACCCGGCTCGAGCCCAGGTGGCTTTGCAGGCCCTGAAACGCCACGCGGCAGCGGGCCAGCTCCGATTCCGGCGGCGCGCCGAACGCACGCGCCAGCGGGGCCAGGAGGAATTCGGCGCCCGCGTTGAGAGTAGGCAGGGGCAGGCCGGCGAGCACCAGCAGGCAGAGGAGTCTTGGAAGGGAAACCTTCATGGGAGAGGTGGTTTTGGGTTTTGGGTTTTGGGTTTTGGGTTGAAGGTGGACCTGAACGGCGGCCAGCATAAGTGATTGGCGGCAAACGGGGTTAGTTGAAAAACCTGATGCGCCTCATCGTTCCAGATGATTGCCGGTTTCGCCGGAAACCCGGCGCCGGGGCGCGCGATTTGCGCTTTGAAACGGCCGCCATGCCGGGTAGGCAAGCCACCCGTCCGGCGGGCAGAAATCCCTGAGGGGTGCCCCGGCCCGCGGCGTATTACGTGCCATGAACGACCGCGATCCCGAACTCTCCCGGGTGCTGAAAAGCTGGCCGCACGAGCCCGCGCCCGCTGGCAGCGGCGCCACCCCACCGATTCGCTGGGCAGCGAATCGGAAACTCCAAATCCCAAGTTCCAAACCGCAAACGACGCGACGCCGGCGGACGACGCGCTGCGCTCCGAGCGGGCCGGTGTTGTGCGGGAAGCCGTCGCCGCGCTGCCGGCCGAATTGCGCGAGGCCGTGGTGCTGTTCGAGTACGAGGACAAGTCGCACGCCGAGATTGCAGCGATTGTCGGCGTCACGGCCAAGGCGGTGGAGACCCGGTTTTACCGCGCGCGGCAGCAGTTGCGAAAGACGCTGGCCCGGTATTTGGTTTGAACAGCCCGGGCGCAAAAAGATCCGGGGCTGCCTCTTCTCGGGATCCGTGCGCTCCGGTATCCTGACCCTGCCTTCGCCATGCCGCTGATCTCCGTCAATCCCGCCACCGGCCGCGTTCTCCGCCGCCACCGCGCCCAATCCGCCCGCGCCGCGGCGGCGGCCGCCGCCCGGGCCGGCACCGCCTTCCGCACCTGGCGCCAGCTCGACTTCGCCGCCCGGGCGCGCCACCTGCGCGCCGTGGCCGGCGTTCTGCGGGGCGAACTCGAGAGACACGCCCGGCTCATCACCGCGGAGATGGGCAAACCCATCACCCAGGCGCGCGCCGAGATCGGAAAATGCGCACTGGTCTGCGACCACTACGCCCGCCACGCGGCGGCGCTGCTCGCCGACGAGCGGCCGCCCGGGGCGCCCGCCGGCAGCTTCGTCACCTTCCAGCCGCTCGGGCCGGTGCTCGCCGTGATGCCGTGGAACTTCCCCTACTGGCAGGTGTTCCGCGCCGCGGCGCCCGCGCTCATGGCCGGCAACCCCGTGCTGCTCAAGCACGCCTCCAACGTCGGCGGCTGCGCCCGGGCGATCGCCGCGGTCTTCCGGCGGGCGGGTCTTCCGGCCGGGGTTTTCCAGACCGTGCTCGTGGGCTCGGACCAGGTTCCGGCGCTGATCCGCCATCCCGCCATCAAGGCGGTGACGCTCACGGGCAGCACCGAGGCGGGCCGGGAGGTGGCCGCGCTCGCCGGTGCCGCCCTCAAGCCGGGCGTGCTTGAGCTCGGCGGGAGCGATCCGTACGTGATCCTGGCCGACGCGGACCTCGACCTGGCCGCGGAGGTGTGCGCCCGGGCGCGGCTCGTCAACAGCGGCCAGAGCTGCATCGCCGCCAAGCGCTTCATCGTGGTGCGTGCGGTGCGCGCGGCGTTCGAGCGTCGCCTCGTGGCACGCATCGCCGCCCGCCGGGTCGGCCCGCCGGACGAGGCGGATGTCGAGGTCGGTCCGATGGCGCGCGCCGACCTGCGCGCCGCCCTGCACCGGCAGGTGCGCCGCAGCGTGCGCCTCGGCGCCCGCCTGCTGCTTGGCGGCCGCGCCCGGCCCGGCCCGGGCTGGTTCTACGAGCCGACCGTGCTTACCGATGTGCGGCCGGGGATGCCGGCGTTCGACGAGGAACTGTTCGGCCCCGTGGCCGCCATCGTGCCGGTGGCCGACGCCGACGCCGCGCTGGCCGCCGCCAACAACACCCCCTTCGGCCTCGGCGCCGCCGTTTTCACGCGCAACCGGCGCCGGGGTCGACGCATCGCCGCGACCGGACTCGACGCCGGCTTGGTGTTCGTCAACGACTCGGTCCGCTCCGATCCCACCCTGCCCTTCGGCGGCATCAAGGATTCCGGTTACGGCCGGGAACTGGGACCCTTCGGAATCCGGGAGTTCGTGAACATCAAGACCGTGGTCGTGGGCTGAAGGCCGGTGCCGCAGCGGTTTTCAGGAACAACCCAGGCACGAAGGCGCCAGGGAGGCCTTGGTTTCCTGGTGCCTTGGTTGTTCGAACCAAACGCCGGTCGCCGCCAGCCGCCGGTGTGCGCAAGCGCTTGATTTGTAACCTCTCCGTAACCTTCCACTTCGTTCTCGTTTTGCGTCGCGGCGCTGGTAGGCTCAACCTTTTGCCGGTTCCGCAGTCCCTGTTCCCATGGCCAAGCGCACCAACCATGTGAAATCCGTCGCCCCCGCGGTCCGCCCGGACGTTCCGCGGGCGGTGGAGCCGCGCCCGGACGCGGAGACGGCGGAGGCGGCCCGCCCCGTGCGGACGGCGTACTTCAACCGCGAGCTGTCCTGGCTCGCATTCAACCGCCGCGTGCTCGAGCAGGCCCAGAACCCGGCCAATCCCCTGCTGGAGCGGGTGAAATTCCTCGCCATCTTCAGCTCCAACCTCGACGAGTTCTTCGAAATCCGCGTCGCCGGCCTCATCCAGCAGGTCGACAGCGGCGTGACCGAGCCGAGCTTCGACGGCCTCGGCCCGCGCGAGCAGCTCCGCCGCATCCACTCGGTCGTGGCCTCGCTGGTCGAGAACCAGCACGCGTGCTGGCACGAGCACCTGGTGCCGGCGATGGCGCGGGAGGACATCCACATCAAGACGGCCGACCAGCTCACCGCCTCCGAGCTCAACTGGGCGCGCACCTATTTCCGCGAGCAGGTGTACCCGGTGCTGACGCCGCTCGCCGTCGACCAGACTCATCCCTTCCCCCAACTCGGCAACAAGACCCTCAACGTCGTGGTGTCGCTCACCAACCCGGATGCGCCCGACCCCGAGGGCCTGATGGCGATCCTGCCGGTGCCGCGCATCCTGCCGCGGCTGGTCCACATCGAGCCCACGCCCCACGGCCCCCAGCGCTTCCTTTTCCTGAGCGAGATCATCAAGCTCTGCGCCAGCGAGCTCTTCCCCGGCTACCGCATGAACGGGGCGCACGCCTTCCGCGTCACGCGCAACAGCGACCTGTACATCGACGAGGAGGAGGCGGAGAACCTGCTGCAGAAGATCGAGGAGGAGCTGCGCAACCTCCGCCGCAATGCCGCCGTGCGGCTCGAAATCGAGGAGGGCCTGGACGACCGGACCTTCACCTCGCTCTGCGACCACCTCGGCCTCTCCCACGAGTACGCCTTCCGCCTGCGCGGCCCGATCAACCTCATGCGGCTGATGAGCCTCTACGACCTGCTCGACCGGCCGGACCTCAAGTACCCGGCGTTCACGCCAGCGCACCCGCCCGCGCTCCAGCCGCCGGAGCGCATCTTCGCCGCCATCGCCGAGCAGGACATCCTGCTGCACCACCCCTACGACTCCTTCACGCCGGTGATCGACTTCGTCGAGCAGGCCGCGCGCGACCCGCAGGTCTTCGCGCTCAAGCAGACCCTCTACCGGACCAGCGGCGACTCGCCCATCGTCCGCGCCCTGATGGAGGCGTCGCGCAACGGCAAGCAGGTGACGGCGCTGGTCGAGCTGCGGGCGCGGTTCGACGAGGCCAACAACATCCAGTGGGCGCGCCAGCTGGAGGAGGCGGGCGTGCACGTGGTCTACGGCATGGTCGGGCTGAAGATCCACTGCAAGTGCAGCCTGGTGGTGCGCCGCGAGGGCGCGCGGCTGCGGCCCTACGTGCACCTCGGCACCGGCAACTACAACCCGCGCACCGCCCGCGCCTACACCGATTTCAGCTTCTTCACCTGCCGCGAGAACATCACCCGCGAGGTGGCCGACCTGTTCAACGCCCTCACCGGCTTCGGGCGCTCGCCCGAGTTCCACCACCTGCTGGTGGCGCCCTACAACCTGCACGCCCGGGTGCAGGAGCTGATCGGGCGGGAGGCGGAGCACGCGCGCGCCGGCCGGCCCGCCCGCATCCTCGCCAAGATGAACAACCTCGTCGACCGCTCGACGATCGACAACCTCTACGCGGCGTCGCAGGCCGGGGTGCGCATCGACCTGATCGTGCGCGGCACCTGCTGCCTCGTGCCCGGGATCAAGGGGTTGAGCGAGAACATCCGCGTCCGGAGCATCGTCGGCCGGCACCTCGAGCACGCCCGCGCCTATTATTTTGAGAACCACGGCGGCGAACCGCTGGTGCTGGCGGGCAGCGCCGACTGGATGTCGCGCAATTTCTTCCGCCGGGTGGAGGTGCTGTTCCCGCTCGAGGCGGCGGACCTGCGCCACCGCCTGCTCCACGAGCTGCTGCCGCGGGAGTTCCAGGACAACGAGCAGGCCCGCGAGCTGGGTCCCAACGGCGCCTACCTGCCCGTGCCCCGGCACGACGGCGAGCCCGCGTTCTCCGCGCAGGCGTATTTCATCAGCGACGCCAGCCAGCCGGGGCGCAACGGCGGCTGAGGCGGGTTTGGGAAGGTCGAGGCTTGGGGAAACAACCAAGGCGCCAAGGTCGCCCTGGTTTTTGGGTGCCCCGGTTGTTCGAACGGACCCCAAACGCCGCGCGCCGGCCAGCGCCAGTCTGCTGACCGGCCCGTGGGTTCCGGGTTTGAGCCAGTTTCGGCTTTCACCCCCGCCCGCCCCCCGCATATTGGGGGCCTCCCCCTTCCGGCCCGCCTGAGCCAGGCTCGCCGGCTTTCATGACCCGTGAGACCCTGAGGATCCTCCTGATCGACGGCGATGCCGAGCGGCGGGCCCGCGTCCGCGCCCACCTCGGGGGCATCAAGACCGCGGACTACTCCGTCGACGAGGCCCCGACGTTCGATGCCGGGCTGCGCCTGGCCGGCACGCACCGGCACGCCGCCATCCTCGTGGGCGATCGCCTCGAGGGGGCGGCGGGGCTGGAGCTCATCCAGGCGGCGCACGCCGGCGGCATCGCCCGCGCGCCCCTCATCCTGCTCGGCGGGCACGACGCGGACGAGAGCGCGGCCCGCGCCGCCGGGGCCGACGACTGCCTGGCGCCGGATGACCTTGCCGCCGCCACCCTGGAGCACGTGATCCGCGGCGCGATCGAACGGCGCCGCCTGCTCGATGCGCTCAAGGACCGGGACACCCACCTCAACCTCGTGCTCGGCACGGCGAATCTCGGTTTTTGGGAACTGAATCCCCAGACAGCCGCCTTCTACATCTCGCCCGAGTTCAAACACCTGCTGGGCTACGACGAGAAGGAGCCGGTCTTCGCCACCCGGGCCAAGTGGCTCGAGGCGGTGCACCCCGACGACCGCGGGATGTTCGAGCATGCCGGCACCCGGTTCCCCGACGAGACCGAGGGATCGGCGAAGGTGCTCTTTCGCATGCGGGACAAGGCCGGCGCCTTCCGCTGGATGCAGGGGCAGATCACGGTCGTGCGCGGCGACGACCGCCGCCCCCAGCGCGTCATCGGCACTGTCCTCGACGTCACCGAGCGCGTCACGGTCGAGCACCAGCTGCGCGAGCAGGCCACCCTGCTCGACAGCGCCAACGACATGATCGTGGTGCGCGACCTGCAGCACCACTACCTCTACTGCAACCAGAACGCGGCCCGCCACCTCGGCCTGACCATCGAACAGCTGCGCGCAGGCACGATCAACGAGGCGATGGGCGAGGTGCCGCCGCAGTATTACGACGCATTCCGCGAGGTGCTGCAGCGCGGCGAGTGGCGCGGCGAACTGACCTACAAGCGCCGGGACGGCGAACCGTTCACCGTCGAGTCCCACTGGTCGCTCCTGCGCGACGACGCCGGCCAGCCGAAGGCCGTCCTCGCCATCAGCACCGACATCACGGAGAAGAAGCGCCTGGAGGCGCAATACCTGCGCGCCCAGCGCATGGAGAGCATCGGCATGCTCGCGGGCGGGATCGCGCACGACCTCAACAACGTCCTCGCGCCGATCGTGATGGCGATCCAGCTGCTGCGGATGCGGCACGCCGATGCCAACAGCCAGAAGCTGCTCGCCACGATCGAGGCGAGCGCCCAGCGCGGCGCGGACCTGGTCCGGCAGGTCCTCACCTTCGCCCGCGGCCTCGAGGGCCAGCACCTGCTCGTCCAGCCCAAGGCGGTGGTGCGCGACGTGGAGAAGCTGATCAAGGAGACGTTCCACAAGGCGATCGAGGTGAGCAGCCGCATCGACCCCGACGTCTGGCCGGTGCCCGGCGATCCGACCCAGCTCCACCAGGTGCTGATGAACCTGTGCGTAAACGCGCGCGACGCCATGCCGCACGGCGGCCGGATCACGCTCGTCGCCGGCAACGTCCGCATCGACGAGCAGTACGCGGCCATGATCCCGCAGTTGCGGCCGGGGCTGTACGTCGTCCTCGAGGTGCAGGACACGGGCACGGGCATGCCGCCCGAGGTGCAGCGCCACCTGTTCGAGCCGTTCTACACGACCAAGGCGCCCGGCAAGGGCACCGGGCTGGGCCTGTCGACCGCGCTGACCATCGTCAAGAACCACGACGGCGCCATCACCTGCACCTCGGAGGTGGGCCGGGGCACGACCTTCAAGCTCTTCCTGCCGGCCTCGACGGAAACAGCGGTGGCGCGCGGCACGGTGCCGCCGGTGGCGCCGCCGCGCGGCAGCGGCGAGACGATCCTGGTGGTGGACGACGAGGCGTCGATCCTGAGCATCAGCCGGCAGGCGCTGGAGGCGTACGGCTACGAGGTGCTGACGGCCTCGAACGGGGCGGAGGCCCTGGCGCTGTTCGCCCAGCAGCGGGCGCGGATCGCCGCGGTGCTGACGGACATGGCGATGCCGGTCCTGGACGGCGCGGCGTTGATTTACGCGCTGCGGCGGATCGACCCGCGGGTGAAGGTGATCGCGGTGAGCGGCCTGAAGGGTAATGTAAAGTCGATGGAGCCGTTCGGCCTCGGCACGTCCTCATTTCTGGCCAAGCCCTTCACGGCGGAGACCATGCTGCAGGCGATCCACGAGGCGCTGGCCGGCAGCCGCGCGGCCGCGGCGGGCGGCGCAACGGCGTCAGGTCCAGCCATTCCTTAAAGTTCGAAAAAGCGGCGGCCATCCAGTTCGGGCGCTCGCAATCATCCGCCCTTGGGCCACGGCGGGCCGTCATGCCACGCGAAAGGCTCAACCGCCGGACCAACAGTAATCACTCCGAGGGACCGAGCGCCGTGAGCTCGGGTGACTCCTCGTTCAGCCGGTATCCAATCTGAAATTCGCCTGCCGATGGGAATTGCTGAACGGGTTTGTCGACCCAGAACGGCTTGAGCTTTCCGGCCGTGCGCAAACGCGACATGAATTCGCCTGCCTCGGCTGGAGTAAATCCGGCCAGTATTAGTTGAGACGGACCTCCGGGCGGGGTACGCACGAAGACATCCTTGGTGGCGCCGGTTGACTTGCCATACACATCCGAGCTGTCGACGAAAAGGAGCTTTCGTTCCAACCGCCACAGGGTCACTCTCTGCGGTGGGGTCACCGCTACGACGAAATTCGCATCTCGATTGTCATCGAGGCCGTAGTGGTCGTTCGCCGAATAGGTCAACGATGTCGGCTCACGCGCTTCAACTACACTGAATGTGAATGCGTCCACCTCCGCGTAGATCGGCTGGCTAAGGGTCGTGAGCACATAGTCAACGATCTTGCCGTCGTTGTCTCGTTTGGGCACGAGCACGCGGTATTGCGTTGCCGAGGCGGGGACGTGCAGCGTCAATTGCTCCTTATACCGACCGGCCAGATTTGCCGACTGCATCCCGCGCTGGGTTATGCGCAGGAAATCGCCGTGCGGATCAAGGTAAGTAGCTCGATAATCCAACTGCTGTTGCTGGGTAACGGTGCTCGTGGCCCCCAACGCCTGGGAATAGCCCAAATTGGGCGTCAAATGGGTGGGCGCCGTTGCTGGTGCCGCGAGGCCGAGACCCGCGGTCGCCGTCTCGGTCGTGTTCTCCTGCTGCGTACCGAGTGCGATTGTGGCCAGAGTAGCCGTCGTCCCCGTATCCCGGATAAACACCCGCATCTCCAGCGCGGCGCTTCTCATCGCAGGTTCCAAACCCGATGGATCTCGGCCGGTGGTGAATTGGAATACGTTGCGCCAGAATTCACCCTCCAGGGTCAAATCCCGGTTGGGGCGGCTCTGCCACGGATAAACATAGATGTAGGTGCTGACATATTCGATTCGGTCCAGCACCGACGGACTGTTGAGCACCGTTGATACGTTGAGTGTGATTTGTTGATCCGGCTCGAATTCCGGCAATGACGGCGCTCGGGTGGCAGCGGCGGGTTGGGATTGAGCTTCGGGGCCGGAGATTGAAATCGCCACCGATCCTTTGCCTGAGTCGCTCAACGTTGCAGTCTGCTTCGCCGGCGGGGCCGATTGCGGCTCGGCCTGATCAGAGTAGCTCCATACCGGTGTGACAGAGACATTGATCGGATCTTGATAACTCAACACCTCGCGCAGTTGAAACGCGTCCAGCGCCGGCACTTCCTTCAAGCTCTTGGGGTCGTGGGACAGAATACTGGGATGCTCTTCGTCAGTATGTTTGAACATACCCCGAATCTTGTTTTCCAACCACATCCGCGGGCGGTCATCGCCAGCGAGGACTGGGAGTTGGTCTTGGCCACCTTCAAATAGACTCTTTGCTTTATCAAGGATATCTCTCTGCGCCCCATCCTTCCAAGCCTGTGACAGACCTTGGATCTCTCCATTTTCGTTGAAAACGTCTTTCAATTCGCTCTCCAAACGCGACGGATCGACTCCCCACACTGGATAGTCGTCAACGGCCTGGCTGTACGCCCTTTTCCACTCCGCCATCCGTTCCCGCACCGCCGGATCCTTCCAATCGACATCATTGCCCTGAACCCTCGGTGCAATGGCGAAATCCGGGAAAACCGTGTATTTCGGTGGCGGCGTGCGGAATGGCTTTCGCATGAACGTACACCCGGCCCCAGAACATATCAAAACAGCCACGAGCGCCATCGACGCGCGGCGACAATCACCAATATTGTGACCTAAGCGCGTCTGTCGCCGCTGGGCCTTAGCGATCATAAGCATGGGCGCGAGTGCGCGGGAATTGAGGCGAGGACCATGGCATTGAGTACGCCCAGCTGCCCTAGGCGATTCGGATTTCCACTCTTTTTTTGGTATTCCCGGGATTCAGGGCGTCCGCGCCCCCGGACCCTCTCTTCAAGAAATAGCAAAACCCGGCTTCCGTCGGTTCGCGGGGCGGAGTTTTGACCCGCCCGGGACCGGATGGTTCGCGCGGCGCGACGATGCCGGCGCACCATCGTCACGCTCAGAACCGGGGCCGGCAATCCCGGTCGATGCGCGCATGCGAAGAATCATCCTATTGCTGGCCGTGCTGCTGGCGCTCTCCGGCTGCATCGCCGTGGCGCACGATCGCGAACACCTTCGCGATCCGGACCACGACGAGGGCCATGGTTGAGACCGTCGAACGCGGGGCGGCGGGAAACCCGGAACCACGGATGTCATCGTCCGCCTGAAGCGCCCGATTGGAATCTCCGGCGCCGGGCGGGCCATGGGGCCTGTCGCCGCCTCGCGCCGCGGCAAACTGGCGGAGAGGGTGGGATTCGAACCGAATTCTCCCGGACAACAGAAGAGCTTCGCTGAGCGTGCTTTGAGTTGTTTAGACGTGAGTTAGAACCGGCAGAAAGGAGCATCAAGATGCACCGAGAACAAGGCCAAAATCGGTTCGCTGCCAAATTGGTGGCAAAGGCGTCGAGGATGGGATTTCACCCCACTCGCACCGTTAGCCGCTCAATTCCCGGACAAATCCTTGGCAAATTTCTGACGATGGGCTTCGTGTCCAACGGCGCCATTGAATTATATCAATCCTGTTCGCGGCAAGGAACCTCAGGTTGGCTCGCTCACGGGAATCTTCAGTCTCTGCACAACTAACAGGATAAGAAAGATCACCGCGAGCACGGTTGGCAGGAGGGAAACGCGACCGAGAGTCTCCAAGCCAGCGGCGGCCTGCACGGCGATTGGCGCCGAGGTCGAAGGCACGCCGGCCCCCAGTCGCGAAACAATGCCCTGGTCAAAGATTCGGCCCATGAGGGGAAGCACAATGCTCACGCTCAACATGCCGGCCCCGCCCATGATTGCCAAACCCAGCGCCCCAGTGGTGGGAAACTGCTCGCTCACGAAGCCAAGCATGGTGGGCCAGAAAAAACAGACTCCCACGGCGAAGACGGTGGCCGCAGCGAAAAGCATCACGCCATTTGCATGGCTCATGGCAAAAAGCCCGAGAGCGCTGAACACCGCGCTCATGAGCAACATGCCCAACGGGGAGAGACGGTGGACAAAAACGCCCGCGAATTGCCGACCGACTGCCATCAGCCCCGTGATCCAAACCAAAACGAGAATCCCAGACACTCCAGCGTTGCCAAGGATGGTGGGAATCCATTGCCCAGGCCCCAATTCGGTCGCCGCCGTCATCAGCATACAGGCCACCATGCCAAGAAACGAAGGACGCAGGCAGGCGCGAAACATAGCCCCGACGGAAACACCCTGCTGAACCCGCTCAGTCTGCGGAAACTGGCATTCGCGGAACACCATGCCGTAAACGCCGAGAGGGATGAGCATGGTGGCGAACTGGATCTTCCAGCCCAAGCCAACGCGGGTCAGCGCAAACGACACCAGGCCGCCGATGACAACGCCGCCGGGAAACCAGACATGAAAATGGTTCAGCTTGGTCGTCTTGTCGGTTGGATAGAGCGTTGCGATCAACGGATTGCAGGCAGATTCGACCGAGCCGTTGGCGAGGCCGAAAAGCAGGGTCCCAGCATATAGGCCCCAGAAACTGCGGGCAAAGACGGTCAGCAGGATGCCGGCAGCGTGCCCGAAAAACGCGATCACGAGGATGCGACCGAGGCCCAAGACGTCGCACAATGGTCCGCCAAAGATCATCGCCAAGGTGAAGCCCCAAAAGGCGGTGCCGTTGATCCACCCGACTTGCTCGTTCGTCAGATGAAAATCCGCGGCCCAGCTCTCGGCCGCGGCACCGCGGATGGCAAAACTCATGGCCGTGACGACCAGGGCGATGCAGCTCGCCCGAAACAAGCGGTCCGGGTTCATGATCGCGCGACCCCAGGCAGCGGAAATCCGAGTGCAAAACCGCCGAGTGGATCGTTCGGACTATTGGGGATAAAGGCAGATCTCGGCATGTTGGACAGGATCGCCACCTGGCTCTTCGCGAACGGTCGGGCCAGCGGGAGAAGCGGAAAACTCGAATCGGCCGACCGCCGCATTAAAGGTGGCATCGTGAACCGATCCGCTGCGAGCCTCGGCACGCAGCGCCGTTCTCGAATAGGCAAAGAGGCGCACCGACTTCTCCCCTGCGGCAAAAGTGATCATGATCACAAGGCATCCCGGCTGCTCTTCGACTGTTTCGATCCGCTGACGCCCATTGGTGACGATCTTGCCGGCATCGCCAAAAAAGGCCGCGCCCATTCCAGTCACTGGCGCGATGATGTAATACGCGCTCGTGTCCTTACCTAACTGAAACGCAAAGCGCTGGTTTGCCGACATGCGCGTGGCGTTGTGGCTCGCCGGCTCGTACACATACACCTCGCCCGCCAGCCCAAACGACGCCGGGGAAAAGCCCGTGTCCACCCCCTCCGCGCTCCGGCTGTAGGCCAACACATAGACCGTACGCACTCCGCCGTGGTCCGTATAAGTCGACGCGATCATGGGAGGCTTTGAGCCGCGTCCTTCGGCAAGGTACATCTCGTCGGCGGGGCGGAGCGACGCATCTGGCTTGACGAGCACGCCGTCGGGCCGTGCGGCCTGCAGCAGATTGTCGCGGTTCTCCCGGCCGATCGCATCGCCAATCCCAACCATGCCGCCGGAGAGCACGGCCATCCGCAGATTGTCGGTCTCGGTACTCATGAATACATCCGTCCACGGCCAGATGCCAACCGCGCTGGCCAGCCGGGAAGCGTAGAGGAACTGGTCCCAACGGGTGCGCTTGAAACGGTCGTCGCTCACCCGGATGGTCGTGAGATTGTCATAGCGCGACCCCTGCAGGAAAAAGCAGGGGGGCGCCATGCAGTATTGAAGGCTTATACCCCGCATTTTGGCCGCGCGCGCCATATTGTCGGTGAAGGCATTCCCAGCGTCCACGGTCGAGGCCAGCGCCGGGGAGTGGGCGCAGATCACGTCAAGCCAGTCCTGTTCATAGCAGGTGACCCCGCCGGACGACAGGTACGCCATGATCTCATCCCACCACCGCGGGTCGATGGCGGCGTAGCCGGAGATTTCATAGGCCAGGCGATAGGGGCTAGCAGGATCCATCCAACGGTTGTGTGTGATTAGCGGCAGACCGATCCGCTTCTGAAAGCCCTGCAAGCCGTCGGGCAGCACTGCCGGGTGCGCCGCGTACTTGAGCAACCCGCCGTAGCGATTCCACTCACCGTCCGGCAGGTTGGGATTCTTCGGGGTCCCGCTCCTCCCATCGGGACCGGTAAGCGTCTTGTAGTACCACCAGCTATCCAGCTGAAGATAGCGAATGGGAACCCCCGTGTCGCGTTCGTGCTTCACCAGCGCGGCCAGCGTGCCAGCATAACCCAGGGAAGGGTCATAGTTGTAGTAATAGGTGGCGCCATTATCGGTCCAATACCCAAGGTAGCGCAGGCCGACGTCAGCGTTGTTCGCGGGCCGGACCGTCCCTTGCCGGTCAATGAGAGCCCGGCCCCAAGTATCCCAGGTGGCGTTGATGCCATGGCCAAACGCCATCAAGGTCCCATGGGCGAAGTTCGCCGGGACGCCGGTGAGACCGTCGTTCAACCCGCTCGCGATCTCCGTTTTGCCGTCCCCCTCCATCCGCGAGACCATGAAATTGTCTGCCGGCGACAGGATCACCGCGTCGCCTTGCCCGTCAAACAACAGCCACGGCGTGCCGGTCGCCTCCAGGTCATAGCGATACGGAGCGAACCGTTGGCCCGAGTAGCTGAAATGCATCAGGCGGACGGGGAAGGTCGTGAATCTTGGAAATGGCGCCGGAACCTCGTCGGTGGCTTTCTCGCGCCTAGCCTCAAAAAGCACCACCGGCTTGCGGTCATAAAGGCGAATGCCGGCAGAGACGGGAACCCGATCTTCCCAGCCAAATCGCAACTCCTGATAAGAGCCGAGCCGGTCCTCGCCGCGCTGTTCGGCAACGATCTTCACGGGCCGCCCTATCTCTCCCCCAAAAATCCATTCCGGCGCCCTAGTGAAGATCTCATATCGGCCAGTCGCCTCATCGAGGCTGACTGAAACGCCGGCCGGGGACGCGACCGACTGCCGACCAGATGCGGGTGAAACGCCCGCCCTCCCGATCGCCAGCAGCAACGCGATCGCGATTGGGCTCAGCCGTTTGCCGTAACTAATAGGCGGGTCGTGCTGCATCCGGTATCAGAGTGTACAGGCGGAAGCGCGCCATGTGGTCGTCCCCGCGGAGTATCGCCCGAACTCCGGGGAAGCGCGGCCTATGCTTCCCACGGGCCGGGACACCGTGGCCAAAAACGCTCGAATCGTCGTACGGAAAGCAGATCGACCCAGCGAATCGAGGGCCCACTGCGAATGCCGAGTCCAAGATCGGCCACAATTCCAAGGCTTTTTCGGGCGGAACGACTCAATCGAGCTTGATCTGGTGGGGTCCATCGTCGTCTTGAATTCGAATCGTTATCGCCTTGCCGGCGGGGAACCAGCCGGGCCCTT
>DATJUU010000204.1:0-21107 GCA_035502155.1 Opitutaceae bacterium | reverse complement strand
CCTCCGGCGGAAGGGCATCCTTTCGGAGGCTGATTTCGAGGCGGCCAAGGCCCGGCTCCGCGAGCGGGCGAAGTAGGCCGGCCGAATGGATGGGGCCGGCTGGAGCTGCAGGAGGCCCGCCTTCGCCCTGATGGCTTCGGCGCGGCACCTTTCGCCTTCAGGTGACCCGGCTCGAGTTTTGCCCGTTTGCCAAGGGCTGATCTGCCAGCCCTTGGATCTGAACGCGCAGGCTAGAGGAAATGGCATCTCAGGAAAGTTTTCCCCGAGCCACTATTCAGGTAATGCTCGAAGGCAATCGCCGTCCGAACTTCGGCGAATCCGAGGTAACACACAAGATGCCATGGTCGAAATCCAGCCGTGTGCGTGGATTTGCCGGCGTTGTGCTCGGAGATTCGGGCTCTGAGGTCTGCCGTTTGGCCGACGTAGTGTCGGCCGCGGCTGTGCACACGTTCGACCAGGTACACGTAGTGCATAGGAGGGACCCTATGCTGGCTGTAATGCCCGCCGTCGCCAAGCCTTCGGCGCGCAGCCGCCGCCATCAAGAGGGTCGGCGCGTGTTTTGCTCCTTATGCTGCAGGGTGGCCTGCCAGCCGTAGGCTTGGCGGAGGCTGGTGGCAAGGCCCGGAATCGAACCGGGGACACAAGGATTTTCAGTCCTCTGCTCTACCAACTGAGCTACCTTGCCGGAGCGGAAGGGGCAGCAAAGGAAGGCCCCCGATTGACGTCAATGGGATTCCTCCCACGATAGCGGCACCGCGCCAATGGAAACTGATGGGCAGAAGATCGCGCTCGTGACCGGTGCCAACAAGGGCATCGGCCGGGAGGTCGCGCGCCAGCTGGCGGCCCGGGGCTTTCGCGTCGTGCTCGGCGCGCGCCGGCCGGAGGCCGGGAAGAAAGCGGCCGCGGATCTGGCAGGGGCCAGCGCGGTGGAATTCCTCGAGCTCGACGTCGCCGACGCCGCGAGCGTCGCCCGCGCCGCCCAGGAGCTGGCGAAGCGCATCGACCACCTCGACGTGCTGGTGAACAACGCCGGCATCCTCGCGGACGGCGATGCCTCGATCCAGGACCTGGACCCCGGGGTCGTCCGCCGCACCCTCGAGACGAACACGCTGGGCCCGCTGCGCGTGACCCAGGCGATGCTGCCGCTGCTGCGACGGGCGCCGGGCGGCGCGCGCGTCGTGAATGTTTCCAGCGGCGCCGGCGCGCTCCACGACATGACCGGCTGGGCGCCGGCCTACAGCGTGTCGAAGACCGCGCTCAACGCGGTGACGCGGCAGTTTGCCGACGCCCTGCGCGCGCAGCACATCGCGGTTAACTCGGCCTGCCCGGGCTGGGTGCGCACGGACATGGGCGGCGCCGGCGCCACGCGCTCGGTCGCGGAGGGCGCCGACACCATCGTCTGGCTGGCGGCCGAGGCGCCGCCCTCACTCACCGGCAAGTTCGTCCGCGACCGGAAGACGATTGAGTGGTGAAGGTGCGACTTTCTTCACCACGAATGCACACGAATAGACACGAATGGATGGGTGGCTTGCCGCGGAATTGTGAAATCGTCCGGGGCGCGACCTCACACTCAAATTCGTGCCCATTCGTGTAGATTCGTGGTGAGAAGGAAATCCGACATCCGTCATTTCAATAGCGCCCGCAGGTCGGCGAGGCCAAGTCCGGCCGCGGCCGCTTCGCTCGCCTCGAACACCCCGGCGAGCAGCGCCCGCTTGGCGTCCTGGAGCTGCAGCACCTTCTCCTCGACGGTGCCGGTGCAGATCAGCTTGTAGCTGGTGACGACCCGCGTCTGCCCGATCCGGTGCGCGCGATCGGTGGCCTGGGCCTCGACCGCCGGGTTCCACCACGGGTCGAAATGAATGACAATGTCGGCGCCGGTGAGGTTGAGCCCGGTGCCGCCGGCCTTGAGCGAGAGGAGGAAGACGGGCACGTCGGGCGACTGCTGGAAGCGATCGATCTCCTCCTGCCGGGCGCGGGCGGACATGGCGCCGTCGAGGTAGCAGTACGCCGTGGCCTGCGCGTCGAGTTCGCGGCGCAGCAGGGCGAGCAGCGAGGTGAACTGGGAGAACACCAGCAGCCGGTGGCCGTCGTCGGCCGCCTCGGCGAGCAGCTCCCGGAACGCCTCGAGCTTGGCCGGCACCGGGTCGTCGGCGGGCCAGCCCTCCTCCACCAGCCGCGGGTCGCAGCAGACCTGCCGCAGGCGCAGCAGCTGGGTCAGCAGCGCCAGCCGCAGCCGGCCCTCGGCGGCGCCGGCGGCGGCCAGGGCGTCCAGCTCGCGCTCGCCCTGTTCCTGCCACCGGCGGTAGAGCGCGGCCTGCGCGGGCGGCAGCTCGCAGAACAGGGTCTGCTCGATCTTGGGCGGCAGCTCCGGGGCGACCGCGCCCTTGGTGCGCCGGAGGATGTACGGCGCGGTCTGCGCGCGCAGCCGGTCGTCGTACCACGCCCGGTCCTCGCCGCGGGCGCCGGCCGGCGGCGCGGCAAGGTAGCCGGGCATCAGGAACTCGAACAGCGCGCGCAGGTCGTCGAGGCGGTTCTCGAGCGGCGTGCCGGTGAGGAGGCAGCGGCCGCGGGCGCGGAGGGCGCGCAGCGCCTGCGCGTGCTGGGTGCGCCGGTTCTTGATGTGCTGGGCCTCGTCGCCGATCACGCAGGCGAACTCCAGCGGCGTGAACAGCGCCTGGTCCCGGACAAGCGTGGTGTAGGAGGTGACGACCAGGTCGACTCCGGCGAACGCCGCCGCGGACGCCGCGCGGTCGCCGCCGTGGTGGGCGAGAACCCGTAACTCGGGGGCAAACCGCGCCGCCTCCCGCCGCCAGTTCTCGACCAGCGACGCCGGGCAGACCACCAGGCTGGGGCCGACATTGGGGATCTTTGATTTGGGATCGCGGATTTCTTCCTCGCGGAGCGCGGAGACCAATGCCAGCGCCTCCAGGGTTTTCCCCAGGCCCATTTCGTCGGCGAGGATGCCGGCGAGGTCATGGCGGCGAAGATGCCAGAGCCAGGCGGCGCCGAGGCGCTGGTAGGGGCGGAGCAAGGAATCGAGCGCCGGCGGCACCGGGGCGGGCGCCAGCGCCGAGAGATTGCGCAACGCCGCGCTGCGCTCCCGCCAGGCGGCGGGCGGCTGGAATCCCGGCGCGAGCGATTCGAGCAGCGCGTCGGCCTCCGCCACCCGCGCGCCGGACAGGCGCACGGTGCGCCGGGGGGCGGCGACCGCCCCCGGGTCGTCGGTCAGCCGGCGCTGCGCCTCGGTGAGCTGGGCAAGCACCGCCGGCGGCAGGAGAACGATTGCGTCACCATCCTGGACGTAGCTGCGGGCGCCGGCCAGCGCCGTCAGCACGTCGGCCGCCGGGGCGTGTCCCGCCTGCAGTTCGAGCGTCACGTCGAAGGCGTCGCCCGCGGCGGCCGCCGCGCAGGCCAGGGTGGCGGGACGCAGGTGCGCCGTGTTGTGCTCGAAATTGGCGGTGAACTGCGCCCCGAAGTGCTCGTGCAGGCGCGCCCACTGGGCGGCCAGGAAGTTGAGCGTCTTGTGGCGGTCGCGCAGCCACCAGCGGCGGTTGGACGGCTCGAGGATGAAATCGTGGCGCTGCACCAGGGCGAGGGCCTCGTCGTAGGTCGGGTGGTCCTTGGCCGGCAGGGTCAGCGCGAGGAAGTGCTCGCTGCCGTCGACGGTCAGCGGCGCGGCCGCCGCGGCGGGGCGCGAGCGAGGCTGCGGCGCCCGGGGCGGCGGGGTGGCCGGGGCCGGTTCGGCGGTGGCGGCTGGTTCCGCGAGGTGCTCGCTGACGCCGCCCAGCTCGTCGCCGTGCCACGGCAGCGCCTGGCCGGGGCGGTCGACCCAGAAGAACACCGGCAGGCCGGCGGTATAGAGGATGAGTTCGCGCAATCGGGCGCGGGTGAGCTGGAGGAAGAGCGGCGGCCGGGCCGGCGGTGCCAGCTGGCGCTGCAGCCACGCCGGCAGGTCCGCGGGGGCGGGCGCCGGCGGGCCGGCGGCGAACTCGACCCGGGCCGCGATGGCATCGCGGGCCGCCGCCGCGACCAGATTGGGGGGCAACAGCACCCGGAGCATGAGGCCAAGATTCCGGGCAACACCCTCGACGCGAGGCATTTTTTCGGGAATATTGGCCGTCGCACCGCCTCCTTATCGTTATGGGGTCCGACGCCTTTACGCAATTGGTGGACGCGAACTACGCGCCGCTCTACCGCTTTGCCCTCAGCCTGGCCCGCAACCAGGCGGACGCGTCCGACCTCACGCAGCAGACATTCTTCATCTGGGCGACCAAGGGGCAGAGCTTGCGCGACGCGTCGAAGGCCAAGTCGTGGCTGTTCACCACGCTGTACCGCGAGTTCCTGCGCGGGCGGCGCCGGGATGTGCGGTCCACGGCGCTCGAGGACCTGCCGCCGGACGAGGCGGACCCGCCGGCGCCGGCGGTGGACCTCGTGGCGGCGCTCGATGCGGAGACGGTCGTGGCCGCACTGCAGGAGGTCGACGAGGTGTTCCGCGCGCCGCTGACCCTCTTTTACCTCGAGGAGCTTTCCTATCAGGAGATCGCGGCGGCCCTCGACGTTCCCATCGGCACGGTCATGTCGCGTCTGTCGCGCGGCAAGACCCAGCTGCGCGCCGTCCTCGCGCGGCGCGGCCAGGGAACCCGGGACAACGTCGTGCCCTTTTCAACCCAGCAAGTGCGCAAGGCGCCATGAACAACGAACAGGCAAAATTCATCCTTCGGGCCTACCGTCCCGGCGGCCATGACGCCGGGGACGCGACCTTCGGCGCGGCGGTGGAGCAGGCCCGGCGCGACCCGGCGCTCGGGGTGTGGTTCGCGCGCGAGCAGGCCTTCGATGCCGCGGTGGCGGCCAAGGTGCGGACGGTGGCGCCGCCGGCCGGCCTGCGCGAGGCGATCCTAGCCGGCGCCTGCATGAGCCGTCCGCCGGCCGCCGAGGCGGCGCGTCCGCGGTGGCGCCCAGCCGTCTGGCTGGCAATGGCGGCGGCCGTGGCGGTGCTGCTCTCGGTGGTCTCCGTCCGGTGGTTCCGGAACGCGGGCCCGGGCGCGGCCCCGCTCGACGCGATGGCGCGCTTCGCCCTCGCCGATCCCCTCAGCGCGCACACCGGGCCGCATGCGGACAAGCTCGGGGCGTTCGGCGCCTGGCTGCAGAATCCCGCCAATGCGATCTCGACGATGCCGGACGTGGACCTGGCGCAGCTGAAGGCGGACGACTGCCGCGCGGTGACCATCGCCGGCCATGAGGTCTTCGAAATCTGCTTCCAGCGCGGCGGCGCGTGGTACCATCTCTACCTGGCGCGGGCCGGAGGGGGCAGCGGGGCGCCGGCATTTGAGGAGCAGGCCGGGCGGAGCGTGGTGAGCTGGACCAGCCGCGGGCTGGCCTGTGTGCTGATGACGGGTGGGGGAGCGGACGCGCTGCGGCACATCCTCTGAGCGGCGGCCGCGGACCGCGATGGACACGCGGCCCGCCGGCTGCCAACAATGCCCCGGTGAAGCGCCGCGTACGCTGCCTGATCACGGCGGGGCCGACCCGCGAGCACCTCGACCCGGTGCGGTTCCTCAGCAACGGCTCGAGCGGGCGCATGGGTTACGCGCTGGCGGCCGCAGCGGTGCGGCGCGGCTGGCTGGTGGACCTCGTCTCGGGCCCGGTGGCGCTGCGGCCGCCGGCCGGCGCGGCGGTGCACCCGGTGGGGTCGGCGGCGGAGATGCTCGCGGCGTGCGCGCAGCGCTTCGCGGGCTGCGACGTGTTCATCGCCGTGGCGGCGGTCGCGGATTACCGTCCCAGGAAGCGCGCACCCCGGAAGGGGCGGAAGCGGCGCGGGCCGTGGCGGCTCGAGCTGGTGCCGACGGTCGATATTCTGAAGACGCTGGCGGCGCGCAAGCGGCCGGGCCAGGTCGTGGTGGGGTTTGCCGCCGAGACGCATGCGCTCGCGGCCTCGGCGCGGCGCAAGCTGGCGGCGAAGAATCTGGACTGGATCGTGGCCAACGACGTGAGCCGGCCGGGGCTGGGCATGGGCGTGGCGCGCAACGCGGTGGTGCTGCTGGGACGCGGACAGCCGGCGCGCCGCTTCGGGCCGGCGCCGAAGGCGGCGGTGGCGGAGTTCATCCTGCGCCACGTCGCGGCGACTTGTTCCATCTAAATCTCCGCGGTGGTAAAAAGCCGGCGGATTTTCGCCGGTAAAAATGATGTGGGTCGCGAACCCGCGGGAACCCGCGGGGTCTACCGGCCCGTGCAATTCACCCAACCGCGAACGTAAAAGGTAAAATCCCGCGCCAATTTGGCGTTGTGAACAAATACCCCTTTACACGCCCTCCCCCCATAGCATCTATCCGCCGCCAATTTTAGGACCTATGGACAAACCAACACATCACCTGCGGCATGCCTTCCTTCTCCTGGTGACTCTCGCCCTGGCGTCGGCCTCGGCGTGGGCGTCGGAGCGCTGGGAGACGCTGCAAGCGATCAACTGGGTGGAGAATCCGCGCAACAGCACGCGCGTCGGCCCGCACGGCGAGCTCGGGCCCTACCAGTTCCGGTATGCCACCTGGCGGATGTACACACGGAAGCCGTTCGCCCTCGCGGTGCAGCGCGAGACATCCGACGAGGTCGCGATCAAGCATTACGAGTGGCTCAAGCGCGGGCTGGAGAGCGGCGGCGTCGCCGCCACGCCCTACAATATCGCGCTGGCCTGGAACGCCGGCCTCGACCAGGTGGTGAACGGACGCGCGCCGGCGTCGGCCTACAATTACGCGCAGCAGGTCAGCAACCTCGTCGTGCGGCTCGAACGCCAGCTCGCCAGCTCGCCGTAGCCGGCTCCCGGGGGCGGGAGGAGACTAGACCGGCAGGGTGCCCTGGGTCGGCGGCCGCGACCGCTGCCGGGCCTCCTCCTCGGGCGTCGTGTTGAGGTGGCGCGGCGGACGGGCGACCCGCTCGGCCACCGCCGCCTCGCGCGCGGCCACGATGCGGTCCGCGATCTCGCCGATCTGCAGGCGGAACCAGTTCGAGGTGTCGGTGCCCTCCCGGTAGTCGGCCTGGCCGTAATGGTCGATGCGGTCGGCGCGGCGCAGCTGGTCGTTCTGCTTGAATTCGTCGGGGCGCCCGGGGTTGTAGACGCCGAAGGTCTTGCCGCCGCGCTCCAGCACGAGGGAGAAGCACGGGATGTCGCTCGGACCGTCGGCGACGTAGATCATGTGCTCGAACGGGATCCGCCGGTCCTCCACGGGGATCCGCGCGTTGACGTCGAGGGCGGGGTTCTTGTTCGTGCCCTTGTTGATCTCGAACAGCGCGCGGGTCTTGGTGGTGTTGTCGATCATCATCCCGATCTGCGCGATCTCCGCCTCGGCGGTGAGGTCAAACTCCTTCTGCTGGAGAAAGCCCGGCTGGAGGGGGTTCTCGATGAACTCGCAGCCCCAGATGCCCTCGACGAACGGCGCCACCGCGCTGCCGCGGATCATCTCGGCCAAGCCCGTGCTCACGATGTAATGCTCGAGCTGGATCTCGTGCTTCCGGTGCTCGGGCTTCTCGCGGACGAATCCCTTGCAGCGGGCGAAAAATTCGGGGAGGCCGGGGTAGAGCTGGAGCTCGGCGCCGAGCTGCCGGAGGAGCCGGTTGTTCAGTTTCGGCATCTGGCCGGCGATCACGTAGGTGAGGAGGTGGTTGAGGTAGCTGATCTCGCCGGAGATGCGGTAGCCGCGCCGCGCGTATTGCTCCACCAGCCGGTTGGTCTCCGCCCAGAAGCGCGCCTCGTCGATCCCGAAGTGCCGGAACAGCGGCCCCTGCATGTAGCCGGGAATAAGAGTCTTGTCGAAGTCCCAGATGCAGGCGATGATGTTCTGCGTGAAGAGCGTGGTGGCCATGGCTGATCGTCACCTCTAGGCGGCTGGCGCCGCCGTGCGACCGGCTGTAACCAAGCCGCAGAGCGCGGCGGGTGCAATTCGCAAATCTCACCGCCTCCCGTACTTCCCCGTTTCATGGACCTTGTGCCCGACATCGCTCCCTTCCAGCGGCGCCTTGACGAATGCAACGCGCAGATGGCGGAGCCGTCATTCTACGCCAACTCGCGCCGCGCCGCGGACGTGACGCGCGAGCAGCAGAAGCTGGCCCGCCTCGTGGCCGACCACGCCGCGCTGGCGAAACTGGACCGCGAGCTGGCCGAGGCGCAGGCGCTGGCCCGGGACCCGGCCGGCGACGCCGCCATGAAGGAGCTCGCGGCGCAGGAGCTGCCGGTGCTGGCGCAGCGCGCCGCCGCGCTGCGCGAGGCGGTGCTGCTCGCCATGATCCCGCCGGAGCCGACCGACTCGCGCAACACGGTGATGGAGATCCGGGCCGGCACCGGCGGCGAGGAGGCGGCGCTCTTCGCCGGCGAGCTCGCCCGGATGTACCAGAAATACGCCGAGGCGTGCGGGTGGAAGATCGATCCCATGGGCAGCAGCGTGAGCGAACGCGGCGGCTTCCGCGAGGTGAGCTTCCTCGTGAGCGGACAGGAGGTCTACCGGCGGCTCAAGTTCGAGAGCGGCGTACACCGGGTGCAGCGCGTGCCGGTCACGGAGGCCAGCGGGCGCATCCACACCTCGACCGTCACGGTCGCCGTGCTGCCCGAGGCCGAGGAGGTCGACGTGCAGATCGACCCGCAGGAGCTCGAGATCACGGTGCAGCGCGCGAGCGGCCCCGGCGGCCAGGGCGTGAACACCACCGATTCGGCGGTGCGCATCGTGCACAAGCCGACCGGCATGGTGGTCTACTGCGCCGACGGCCGTTCCCAGCAGAAGAACAAGGCCAGCGCGATGGCCGTCCTCCGCTCGCGCCTGCTCCAGCGGAAGGAGGACGAGGAGCGGGCGAAGTACGCCGCCCGGCGGCGCAGCCAGATCGGGACCGGCGACCGCTCGGAGCGCATCCGCACCTACAACTTTCCCCAGAACCGCGTGACCGATCACCGCATCGGCCTGACGCTGCACAATCTTCCCCAAGTGATGGAGGGGGGCATCGAGCCGCTCGTCGCGGCCCTGCAGAAGGCCGACTACGAGGAGAAGCTCGCCGCGCTCGCCGGCGGGGACTCCCCGCCGCGCCGGGCGGACCCGGCGGACGCGTGAGCCCATGGGAACCCGGACCGACGACGCGAGTCCCTGCACTCCGGCGCCGCGGCCCGTGGCGGGCGCGCGCCGGTTGCCCACCCGCGTCCACTCCATGCATCGATTCTCCCCGGCGCCTTCCGGCTCCGGCCGGCGCCGCGCGCGGCTGCGGGCCGGCGTGACGCTCGCGGCCCTGGGTCTGGCGGCCGGAGGGCTGCGGGCCGCGCCCCCGGCGGCCGGGTCGGCGCCGGAGGCGGCCGGGGTGGTCCGCCTGCCGCCGTATGAGCTGGACGCGGTTGAGCCGCCCTGGGCCGTGGACAACCGGACCGGGCTGACCTCGATCCTCCTGCCGCCAGCGGACGCGATGACGACCATGGCCGACGCCCTGCGCGCGTACCCCGGCGTGCATGTCGACCAGCCCGGAGGCCCCGGCGGGCGCTCGTCGCTCTACCTGCGCGGGGGCGAGGAGAACTACACCATCGTGCTGTTGGACGGCGTGCCGGTGAACAACGGGACGGACTCGCGGGGCGGCGGCTTTGATTTCGGCACGCTGGACGCGAATGAGTTTCCCGCGGTGGAGATCGTCCGCGGGCCGGTGTCCGCCCGCTACGGACCGGAAGCGCTCGCCGGAGTGATCAAGCTGACCAGCGACGTCCTCGGGCCGCCGGGCGGATCGGTCGCCGGCGCCGGCGCCGGCACCCGGGGCCAGGCGATGGCTTACGCGGAGACGAGCGTCCGGCAGGACGACACGACCGTGGCGGCGTCCTTTCACTGGTCGGAGGACGGCCGCCGGGCGGACGGCAATTTCGCGCGGCATGAGGCGGTCGCGGCCGGCGCCTCCGGACAGAGCCGAAGTTTGGAGTGGCGGGCGTCGGTGCGCCATGACTGGACGGAAAGCGCGTCGTTTCCGGACGACAGCGGGGGTCCGCAGTTTGCCGTGTTGCGGGCGCTGGAGGAGCGCTGGGGAAGCACGACGACGGCGGATTTGGAGGTGCTGTCACCGGAGGCGCGGTCGTCCGGAGTCAAATGGCGGCTGCGCACGTGGGGCGCCTGGCTGCACGCCCACGACGATGCCCCGGCGGTGGCCCCGGGCGTGCGCGATCCGGCCGGTCTGCCCGCCAGCCTCGAGGCCACGACTCTGCAGCGCGTCGGTTTCGCCGCCGAGGGTGCGGTGGAGGCCGGCGCCGACGGCACGCTCGCGATGGGCCTTGACGGGCAGTCGGAGGACGGGCGGAGCAACGCCGCGCTCGTCTACGGGCCGTTCGCCTTTCCCGCGTCCTTCGCCGCGATGCGCAATCGCGTCGGCGCCTTTGGCGAGTACACCTGGCGGCCGGCGGCCGGATGGCTGGTCGAGCCGAGCCTGCGGGTGGACGAATACCGCCAGGCCGGCGCTCGCCTCACCCCGCGGCTGGGCGTCCGCGTGCCGCTCGCGGCCAGCACGGTGTTGCGCCTGAACGCCGGGACGGGGTTCAAGCCGCCGAGCTTTTATGCCCTGTCGAATCCGCTGGTGGGCAACCCCGCGCTGCGCCCCGAGAAGGCGCAGACCGCGGATGCGGGAATCGAGCGCCTGTTCGGCTCCCGCGGCACGCTTGATCTCGGGTTTTTTTCCAGCCGCTTCCGGGACGGCATCGATTTCGATCCCGGGCCGCCGCCGCGGCTGGTGAACCGCAGCCAGATCCGCAGCGACGGGCTGGAGGCCTCGGTGCGCTGGAAGGCCGGTGACACGCTGGAGCTCGGAGGCACGGGCACCTACGCGGACGCGCGGAGCGAGCCGGGTGGCGGGCGCCTGCGGGGGCGGCCACGCACCGAGGGCTCGGTGCACGTGGCATGGACGCCGGTCAAGACGCTGGCCATCGCGGCGTCGCTGGTGGCCGTGGGCCAGGTGCTGGATTCGTCGGTGCCCACCGGCGATATCCTGCTCCCGGACTGGCACCGGCTGGATCTCTCGGCGCGGCTGCAATTGCGCCCCGGGGTCAGCGTGCTCGCGGCGGTGGAGAACGCACTCGACGAACGGTACGATGAGGCGGTGGGTGTGCCCTCGCCGGGCGTGCGCTGGCGCGCCGGCATCTCGGCGCGGTTCTGAAGCGCGCAGCGGCGGGGAAGAACCTTTACGGGACCCGGCCGCCCGTTACGCTCGTGGCTCGCGCCGCATGCTCACCCTCCTCGAGCTCATCACCCGCACCACCGAGTTTCTCGCGGGCAAGGGGGTGGAGAGTCCGCGGCTCAACGCCGAGCTGCTCGTCGGTCATGTGCTCGGGCTGCCGCGGATGCAGCTCTACCTGCAGTTCGAGCGGCCGCTGACCGAGCCGGAGCTCGCGAGGCTGCGGCCGCTGGTGAAGCGCCGCGGCGCCCGCGAGCCCCTGCAATATGTCCTCGGCGAGACGGAGTTCTTCCACGTCAAGC
Organism: Opitutaceae bacterium; assembly: GCA_035502155.1. Classification (GTDB taxonomy): domain Bacteria; phylum Verrucomicrobiota; class Verrucomicrobiia; order Opitutales; family Opitutaceae; genus Fen-1467. Next base: position 9,642 of record DATJUU010000204.1, on the reverse strand, counting down.
TGCGGGTCGACCGCCGCGCGCTGATTCCGCGCCCGGAGACCGAGCTGCTGTGCGAACTCATCACCCAGCAGCTGCCGGCGCCGCCAGCGACGATCCTGGACTTGGGCACGGGGGGCGGGGCCATCGCGCTCGCGCTGGCGGCGTTCTATCCGGCCGCGGCCGTCACGGCGCTGGATGCCAGCGCCGACGCCCTGGCCCTGGCGCAGGAGAACGCCGCGGCCCTCGGCCTGGCGGCGCGCGTCCGGTTCCTGCGTTCGGACTGGTTCGCAGCGCTTGAACCGGCCGCGCGGTTTGAACTCATCGCCGCCAACCCGCCTTATTTGTCCGACGCGGAGCTGGCTGCGGCGGCGCCCGAGGTGCGCGAGCATGAGCCCCGCGCCGCGCTGGCGGCCGGGGAGGGCGGGGTGGCGGAATTGCGCCGCATCATCGCGGCGGCGCCCGGGTTCCTCGCACCCGGCGGCCTCCTGGCGCTGGAGACCGGCGTGAACCAGCACGAGACCCTGCGCGCGGCTGCGGCCGCCGCCGGGTTGGCGCGGGCCGAGTCGAGGCGCGATCTGAGCGACCGCGATCGCTACCTGCTCGCCGGGCGCGCCTGAAGCGGCGTGCCGGCCGGGGTCATCCGCTCTTCGCGACCTGGATGGTCAGCGGCGCGGCGCCGTCGGCCCAGTACTGCGGATTCTTGGACAGGGACAGCGCGTCGGACAGAACCCGCAGGCTTTCGCGCAGCGGAATGTCGACCGCCGTGATCCCGGCGTCGTCGTCGGTGCTCAGGGCATCGCTGTCGTCGTCGTCCGGATTGTCCGCCGCCGGTTTGGGGGCGGCCGCGGGCTTGGGCGGGGGCGGCACGAGCGTGAATTCCTGGTACGGATAATCGTTCTTCGCCAGCTTTTCGCGTTCCGTGTCGATCATCTTCTTGAACGCGTCATCGGTCACCTTCTGGTGCTCGCGGTCGACGAGGTTGAGCGAAATCTCCTTCATGGCCTGCTTCGCCTTGAACCAGTCGATGTTCTTCCGGAGGAGGGCGAATTCCTCCAGGTGCTCGAGGCGGAACTGGCTGGCCTCGCGCAGCGGGAGGAGCACCTTCGGGTCGAGCGGGTGCCCGGCGAACTTGGCGGAGGGGATCTCGTCCCAGATCAGGGCGTGGGGCAGGTCGGACTCGCCGATCGGCATGTAGTCGTCGACCGACGGCAGGATGATGTCGGGGGTCACGCCCTTGTTCTGCGTCGAGGCGCCGTTGGGGAGGTAGAACTTCTGGATCGTGAGCTTGGCGGCACCGGTCTTCTCGGTGTCGGGAAGCATCGCGAGCATGCGGTTGACGTTCTTCATCTCCACCACCGTCTGGACCGAGCCCTTGCCGTGCGTGGAACTGTCCCCGATGACGATGGCGCGCCCGTAGTTCTGCAGCGCGCCGGCCACGATCTCGGAGGCGGAGGCGCTGAAGCGCGAGGTCAGCACCGCCATCGGTCCGGTGTAGCTGATCTTGGAGTCGTCGTCATCGTCGACCTGGATCTCGCCGCTGAACGACTTCACCTGGACGACCGGGCCCTTGTTGATGAACAGGCCGGTGAGGTTGATGGCCTCGGAGAGGAGCCCGCCGCCGTTGTTGCGCAGGTCGAGTACCAGCCCCTTGATGCCGGCCGCTTCGAGGCGGGTGAGGAGTTCCGCGACGTCCTGCGTGGCGCTGGCGTGCGCCTCGTTGGCGTCGGCGTCGTCCTCATCGCCGGAGAGGCCGTAGAAGGACGGCAGGGTGATGACGCCGATCGGGACGGCTTCGCCGCCGGGGCCGGGCACCTGATAGATGGCGGCGCGGGCGCGCGCGGAATTGAGCTTCACCACGTCGCGGGTGAGGGCGATGTCCTTGTGGACGGACTCATCGGTCACGCCGGCAGGGATGACGGTCAGCCGGACCTTGGTGCCCTTCTCGCCGCGGATCAGGTCGACGACCTTGCGCAGCTTCAACCCGATCAGATCGACGGTCTCGCCGCCGGCGGGCGTCACGGCGACAATCTTGTCATTCACGTGGAGCTGCTTGCTCAGGTCGGCGGGGCCGCCCGGGATCAGCTCCTTGATGACGATCTGGTCGTCCTCCTTGCCGAGGAGCGCGCCGATGCCGACGAGCGAGAGCCGCATCTGGATGCCGAAGTCCTCGTAGGTTTCGGCCGAAAAGTAGGTGGAATGCGGATCGAAGAGGTTGGCGAGCGAGGTGAGGAAGATCTCGGCGACCTCGTCGGTGTCGGTGTCGGCGAGGTTCTTGAGCAGGCGCTCGTAGCGGTGGTGGACGTCCTGCTTCGCCTGCACCAGGGTCTTCTTGTCGAGCAGCTCCTGCAGCAGCTCGAACTTGAGCCGGCGGTGCCAGAGGTCGTTGGCCTCGGCCTCGGTGGCGGGCCACGCGCTCTTCGTCCGGTCGATGGGGAAGGTCTCGTGGGTGGTGAAATCGAAGTCCTTGTTCAGGTCGTCGAAGATCCAGTTGACGCGGCTTTCGACCCGCTTCTCGTACTGGACGTAGATGTCGAAGGCGGAGTCGAGCCGGCCGAGGGTGCGGAGGGTGTAGTACAATCCGGCGCCGGAGGCATAGCGGCGGGTGAACGCCTCCTGGTCCGTGGTGAGGAAGAACATCCGGTTGGGATCCAGGTCGGCCATGTAGTCGTGGATCAGGTCCCCGCCGAGCTTGTCCTTGGGCTCGCGGTTCACCGCCTCGTGGTTGAAGTTCACCTGTTCGAGGAGCTCGACCATCGTGCTCACCTCGGTGGCGAGCGTGTGCGAGGTCTCGAAGTTGCGCTCCGGCAGGGCGCGGCCGGTGGCGAGGAACGCCAGCGACAGGGCCGCCACCGCCACGGGGCGGCGCAGCCGGGGCGCCAGGGAAAGGAGGGAAATCATGGGACTATGAGATGGGTCTGCCGACAAAAGGTTTCACGAAGAACCCGCCAAGCCAAGGAGCCATACAAAAGCACAAAGCCGGCTGGCTTCAAGGCTGTTGCGACGGAACCGCCCCCGGGGGCAGCAGCGGGAGCACCCGCGCGCGGGTTTCGGCCAGCCGGCGGCAGTATTCGCCCCAGAAGGCCGCCTCGTCGGGGAAGCCCAGCCAGCGGGCGAGGGGGGTGCGTTCGGCGGTCGTGGCGCCGAGCACGCTGACCGCGGTGTTGGCGTCGCGCCGGAGCAGAATCTCGATGCGTTTAACAAAATCGTAATTGAGCAGCAGACGCTGGGCGGGGCCCGCCGGAATCAAGCCGGCCGTGGCGAGGGCGCGCAGGCCCTGGCGCGTGCCGGGTTGGCGGAGTTCCGGATGGGCGCCGCCGTGGCGCAGCTGCAGCAACTGGACCAGGAACTCGAAGTCGACGAGGCCCCCGGCGCCGGCCTTGAACGCGCGCTCCGGCGGCGCCACCGCGTCGCGTTCGCGCTCGATCCGGCCGCGCATCGCCCACAGGGTCGCGGCCTCGGCCTCCGTCAGCGGCGCGCGGTAAAGGAGATCGTCCCGCAGGGCCTGGAATTGCGGCGCAAGGCGCGGGTTGCCGCCGACCACCCGGGCCCGGGTGAGCAGCTGGCGTTCCCAGGCCTGGCCCGAGCCGCCGGCGGCGTGGTAGGCGCGCAGGATCGCAGGGGTGGTCGCGAGCGGGCCGGCGTCGCCGTGCGGCCGCAGCCGGAAATCGAGCTTGAAGGCCGGGCCCAGCGGGCCGCCGTGATGAAGCACCTGCTGGAGTTCGCGCACGGCCGCCTCGGCGGCGGGCTCCCCGTCCGGGCCGACGAACAGCAGGTCGAGGTCGGAGCCGAACGTCAGCTCGGCGCCGCCGTACTTGCCGAGGGCGACAAGCAGCAGCCGGCCCGCCGGATCGAGCCGGCGCAGGGTGCGCAGCAGCACGGCGTCCGCCAGCCGCGAGAGCCCGGTCTCGACGTCCTCGACGGTAAACAGCCCGAGGAGCTCGCCGATCGCGTGGCGGACCTGCTCGGCCCGGATGTAGAGCCAGAGCCAGTCCGCGGAGTCCTGGCCGGCGGCGAGCTCGGCGGCGAGCGCGGCCGCGTCCTTGCGCTGGCGGAGGACCTCGGGGCGCAGGACCTCCTCGAGGATTTCGGGATGCGCGCCGAGCAGCTCGCAGATGAACGCGCTGCGGTCGAAGAGCAGGGCGAGCACGCGGAAGAATTGCGGGTTGGCCGCGCAGCTGTTGAAGAACTGCTGGCGGGTGCCGTAGCGCTCGGCGAACCGGGCGATGCGGCGCAGGGTCGGCACCGGCTGGGCGAGGGCGGGCAGGATCGTGTCGAGCGAATCGGCCAGGTGCTGAAACCGCACCACCAGTTCGCGGTTCACCTGGTGGCCGCGGTCGCCGCAGACGAACAGGCGCACCTCGTGGGCGGCGTCAGGCTCCGGGCCGAACCAGCGCCGCAGCCGGTCGCGGACCGCCGGGGGGGTGCGCGCGGACGAGAAGAACTCCCACCATTTCTGGAAGGCGTCGTCGCCCGATTCACCGCGGAACAGGCCGTCGTAGATGTGGCGGACGCGCATGCGCACCGCCTCGAGGCGCTCCTTGAACTCGGCCGGCGCGGCGAAGCCCACGGTGCGGGCGATGGCCGCCAGCTCGGCGGCGTCGGCCGGCAGCGCGTGCACCTGGTGCTCCTCGCGCATCTGGATCGCATGCTCGACCCGGCGCAGCAGCCAGTAGGCCTCCTCGAGAAAGCGCGCCTCCCCCACGCGCATGAGGCCGTAGCGGGCCAGCTGGTCGAGCGCCGCGGTCGTGGCGTGGGTTTGCAGGAAGGGATAGCGCCCGGCGTGCAGCAGCTGGAACGCCTGGGCGATGAACTCGATCTCGCGGATCCCGCCCCGGCCCAGCTTGACGTCGCGGGTGAGCGTCCGGGAGCCGACGACCTCCTGCTCCGTCCGGGTCTTCATCGCCGCGACCTCGGCCAGCAGCGAGGGCGGCGGGTGGCGCGGGTAGCGGAACGCGTGCAGGTTCTCGAGCAGCTCCTCGCCGAGGGCGAGATCGCCGGCGACCGGGCGCGCCTTGATCAGCGCCATGCGCTCCCAGGTCTGACCGGCCGCGGCGTAGTAGTGCTCGAGGCTCGCGAGCGAGCGGACCAGCGGGCCGTAGGTGCCTTCCGGCCGCAGGCGCACGTCGACGCGGAAGAGGAAGCCGTCGGCGGTCTGCGCCTGGAGCATGCCGGTGGCGGCTTCCGCCACCTTGGTGAAGAACTCGACGTTGGAGAACGCGGCGGGCTGTCCGTTGCGCCGGCAGTGGCCCTCGCCCTCGTAGAGGTAGAGCAGGTCGATGTCGGAGGAGAAGTTCAGCTCCTGGCCGCCCAGCTTGCCCAGGCCGAGCACGCCGAAGCGCGCCGGCCGGTCGAGCTCGTCGTCCCAGGGCTCGCCGCACCGCTCGCCCCACTGGCGGCGGGCGAGATGCAGGCATTCGCGCAGGCAGAACTCACCCAGGCGCGTCAGCTCCTCGACGGTCACGGGGGTGGGGGCGAGTCCGTTCACGTCGCGGTAGGCGATGCGCAGGGTCATCTGGCGCCGCCAGCGGCGCAGCGCGCCGAGCATGGCCTCATCGCCGGCGTCCGGCGGGAGGGCGGCGGCGAATGCGCGCCACTCGTCCCGCAGCGCCTGGTAACGGAAATCGGTGTCGCGGTTCTGCGCCTGCTCGAGCCAGAGGCAGTAATCCGGCTGCTGGCGCAGCATCTGCGCGTAGAGCGGGCTGGCGTCGGCCAGGCGCTCGAGGCGGGTCCAGGCGTCGGGCGGCAGGGCGTCGGCCGCCCAGCCGGGGTGCTCCTGCGCGAGGGCCTCGCGGAAGCCTCCGGGCGGGGCGGGCCGGGGCGGCGTGCTCACGGCACAGGAAACTCAGCGATGGCTGAGGACGTCGCGCGCCTCGTCGAGCAGGCGCTTCTCCTCGTCGGTCAGCGCGCCGAAGCCGTCGCTGTTGATCTTGTCGAGGATGCGGTCCACCTCCGCGCGCAGGTCGTCGCGGTTGGTCAGGTTGAGGGTGAAGCGGGCGGCGGGGGCCGGTTTGCGGCGGCGCAGCCAGCGGGGCAGTTCGAGGCGGGCGGCGGGCGCCCCGAACGGATCGACCTGGCCGGCGAGGCGATAGTAGCCGTAGGCGGTCAGCATGGCGGCCAGGTCGGCGAGGTGGCCGTTCCACAGGGGCGATGGCCGGCCCGTGGCTTCGAAGAACAGGAAGCCGACGAGGTCGAGCGCGATCCAGAACCAGCAGAAAAACTTCGGCTTCATCGTCACGGGCACGATGAAGAAGGCGAGGAAGGTGACTTGCTCGTTGGCGTGGTAGCAGCAATAGAGCGCGAAGAGGCCGGCCAGCGTGGCCACCGGGCCGAACAGCGGCCAGTCGACGCCCAGGGCGTAGGCCGCGCACCACGCCGCGGCGCCGGCGCCGATGAAGGCGGCGTAGAGCCAGGCGAGGCGCCGGGTGCCGATCAGCCCGCGCAGGTCGCCGCCGAAAAAATACAGCCCGAGCAGGTTGAATATTAGTCCGAATACTCCGCCGGTGTAGCCGGCCGTGTTCTGCAGGAAGTTGTAGGTGACCAGCGTCCACAGCCGGCGTCCGTGCAGCACGAACCCGGGCGAGAGGGCGAACCAGTCGTAGTACCAGAGGTTCTGCCGCAGCCACCGCTCCACGACCAGCTGCAGGACGTAGAGCGCGATGAAGATGATCATCAGCCACTTCACCGGGTCGAACGGCGACTCGGAGCGGGTTTCCCGCATGTAGGGGCGGTCGGACAGCATGCGAGCGGAAATTAGGAGCAGCCGCCGACAAACTCAAGTCCCTGCACCGGCGCCGCGGGCGGCGGCGGGGGGCCGCCGGCGGCGAAACGGCCCCCGGGCCGCTTCCGAGGGGATACCCTTGACAGCCCCCGGCATTCGTTTTTGTTCGCCCTTCATCATGGCCAACAAAGCAGACAAGTGGGAAATCAACGCGGCCGGCAAGTTCTACGTCGACCAGCAGTGCATCGACTGCGATCTGTGCCGCGAGACGGCCCCGGGCTTCTTCACCCGCTCCGAAGAAGGTGGCTATTCCTATGTGAGCAAGCAGCCGACGACGGAGGAGGAGATTGCCTCCTGCATGGAAGCGCTGGAAGGCTGCCCGGTCGAGGCGATCGGAAACGACGGCGACCAGTAATCCCGACCGGACGCCGGCCGGATTCCCCCGGGTTTTCACCCAATGAGAATTCGTTTTGGTGTCTGCGGTCCCAGATGGTTAACCATGCCTTCAGCTAAGCTTAACCGTCCACAGTCCCTGCGCTCGAATGTGCCTGAATCGACACCGCGCCGGCGCGGGAGGCCGCTGCTCGGAGCGATCCTCTTGCTGGCGGCGGCGTCCATGGCCGCGGCCGACGATTCATCGCCGGTGCCACTGCCGGCGTTCACGGTCTATTCGCCCCGGGTGGCGCTGCAGGAGCCGGCGGATTCGTTCGCGATGCCCGTGACCGCGCTGCGTTTCGAGCCCCTGGTCGATGTCGAGGCGCGCAACCTGGCCGAGGCGCAGGCCGATGTCACCATTCGCGGCGGCATCTTCGAAAACACCGGCTTCCGCATCGGCGGGACCGATCTCTTCGATCCCCAGACCGGCCACTACTTCGCCGAGCTCCCGGTGGCGCCGGCCATGCTGTCCGCACCGCGCGTTCTGACGGGCGTCGACAACTCGCTGGACGGCTTCAATGCCGCCGTGGGGACGGTCGCCTACGACTGGCAGCGCATCCAGCCGCGGGGCGAAATGGATTTGAGCGCCGGCGAGTACCGGTCGTACCGCGCCAGCCTCTACGAGGGCGTGGTGGCCGACGCGCCCGTGGCGGGGGGCACGCTGGCGTCGGACGCGGAGGTGTCCCGCTCCACTTCCGACGGATCGGTGCCGTTCGGCGACCACCGGTTCCAGCGCTACAATTTCCGGCTGCAACTGTCCGGCGGCGGCGCGCAGACCGATCTATTCTACGGTTATCAGGCGAAGTTCTTCGGGTGGCCCAACCTCTACACGCCGTTCAACTCCGACGAATCGGAGAATCTCGAGACGGTGCTCGTGGCTCTCCACCACCGCCGGCAGTGGGACGCGGGAGACTGGTTCGAGGCGGGGACGTTCTGGCGGCGCAACAAGGACGACTATGCGTTCAACCGCTTTGCCCCGCTCGGCCCGGTGCATCCGTTCCAGCACACGACTTGGGTCGAGGGGGCGTCGGCCTCGGGGCACGCCGACTTCGGAGCGGTGGCGCTCGGCTACGACGCCGAGGTGCTCGCCGACGACCTCAAGTCCACGTCGCTCATCTACGGGCGGTTTCACACGCGCAGCTACGTCAAATTGGGCATTGTGCCGGAGAAGTCGTGGACGCTCGCCGATCAGCGCCGGCTGACCCTGCGCGCCGGCGCCAATTACGACGACACCAACCGGGATTCCGCCGCGGTGTCCCCGCTGGCCGAACTCGCGCTCGCGACCGCGGACAGCGGGGGCGATGCCCGCCGGCTTTACCTCAGCTACGCGGAAGCCACGCAGGTCCCCACCTACACGGCGCTCAACTCGAGCCCCACCGCCGGCCTGTTCCTGGGCAATCCGAACCTCGGCCGGTCGACCAGCCACGACGTCGAAGTCGGCGGGGACGGGACCCGGGGCCGCTGGCAATGGCACGGCGCGGTCTTCTACCGGCGCGACGACCGGCTCGTCGACTGGACCTTTCGGAACGGCGTCTTCGCCCGGTCCGCCAACGCCGTCAACCTCGACACGGTCGGGGCCGAGGCGGTGCTCAAATGGTCCCTGTCCCATCTCGCCGTCACCGCCGGCTACACCTTCCTCCACAAGACCGCCGACTACGGCGCCGCCATCGTCGACGGCAGCTTCTACGCGCTCAACTTCCCGCAGCACCGGCTGACGGCGGCGATCGTGACGCGCCTGGGCGGCGGCTTCGAGCTGCGCATGGACAACGAGGCCCGAGTCCAGGAGCCGAATCCGCTGCGGACGACCGGTGGGAGGCGCGCGCTGATCTCCTCGCTCGGCCTGTTCTACCGGCCCCCGCTGGCGCCGAATGTCGAGCTGTCGCTGCAGGCGGACAACCTCTGGAATTCGGCGTTCGAGGACGTCCCGGCCGTGCCGGCCGCCCGGCGCGAGGTGTCCGCGGGCGTCACGAGCCGCTGGTGAAGGGCGGGGGCGGTCCGGCGCCGGGTGCGCAGACTTGGCGCAGCGGTCGGGACGCGATTGCCCATTACACCGGCCGCCGATCTTTCCATTTCGCGCGCATCGGCTTGCAAGCCGCGGGTCCGCCACGATTTGTGGGAGGAGGTGCAAAACCGCCTTCCGCCTGAAACTTGGGCCGCGACCTGCTTGTCACCATCCTCAAACCTTCTTTCGTCATGCCTATGCCCATCGCTTTTGGTTTCATTCCCCAGCCGGTATTCTGGCTGCTGCTGGTTCTGGTATTCATTTTCGCCCTGTACGCGCAGATGCGGGTGTCGAGCGCCTACAGCAAGAATGCGGAGATCCCCTCGCGGGGCCGGATCACCGGGCGCGAGGCCGCCGAGGCCGTCATGGGTCGCGCCGGCATCCACGACGTCGACATCGTGGAGATCGAGGGCCGGCTGACCGACCATTACGATCCGCTCAACCATCGCCTCTGCCTGTCCAGCGAGAACTATCGCGGGACGAGCCTCGCGGCCCTCGGCGTGTCGGC
>DATJUU010000203.1:0-3654 GCA_035502155.1 Opitutaceae bacterium | reverse complement strand
AGGCCGGGCGCGACCATCTCCTTCAGGGCGCCCACCGTGACGATGTCCACGCAGCGCGCGTAGTTCGGCCGCGATGTGCCCTTCAGGATGCCGGGGTCCTCGGAGAACTGGCGCCGGACCTCCTTGATCACGCTCACCGCCGCCTTCTGCACCGCGTTGATCGCGAGCGAGCTGAACCAGAAGATGAGCATCGCCCCGAGCAGCGCCGCCACGAAGATCTCGGGCTTGGCGATGTCCACCGAGGCGAAGGTGGTGTTGGTGTAGAAGCCGATCTCGTCCATGTAGGCCGAGAAGAGCAGGAACGCCGCCAGCGCCGCCGACCCCACGGCGTAGCCCTTGGTCAGGGCCTTGGTCGTGTTGCCCACGGCGTCGAGCCGGTCGGTCTTCTTGCGGATCTCCTCCGGCTGCTTGGACATCTCGATGATGCCGCCGGCGTTGTCGGTGATGGGCCCGAAGGTATCCATCGCCAGGATGTACGCCGCCGTGCCGAGCATCCCCATCGTCGCCACGGCCGTGCCGAACAGGCCGCCGCCAGGGACCGCGCTGCGGCCCAGGTCGTACGACGTGATGATGGCGACCCCGATGACGAACGCCGGGAGCGCCGTGCACTCCAGGGCCACCGCGAAGCCCGAGATGATGTTCGTCGCCGGGCCGGTCACCGAGGCCGCGGCGATCGCCTTGACCGGGCGGTAACGGTACTCGGTGTAGTACTGCGTGATGTAGACGAATGCGATCGAGGTCGCGATGCCGATGACGCCCGCCGCCGCGAAGTGCCACCAGGCATCAGGGTGGCCCGGGAACTGGAGCAGCCAGTATGTGCCGCCGATGAAGCCGAGCGCCGCCAGCACGGCCGTGACCCAGTAGCCGCGGTTCAGGGCCTGCATCGGGTCCTCGTCCTCCTTCGCCTTCACCAGCACGATGCCGATGATGGAAGCGATGAGCCCGAACGCCCGGACCACCAACGGGAAGAGCATCACCCCGACGACGAAGGTGGCGCTGGTCGCGCCTGCCGCCTGCACCCGGAGCGCGAGCGTCGAGCCCAGGATCATGGCGCCGATGTTCTCGGCCGCCGTGGACTCGAACAGGTCGGCGCCGCGGCCGGCGCAGTCGCCGACGTTGTCGCCGACCAGGTCGGCGATCACCGCCGGGTTGCGCGGATCGTCCTCCGGAATCCCGGCCTCCACCTTCCCGACCAGGTCCGCCCCCACGTCGGCGGCCTTGGTGTAGATGCCGCCGCCCAGCTGCGCGAACAGCGCGACGAAGGACGCACCGAACCCGTAGCCGACGATGATCAGCGGGATCTTCGTGATCGGGATCAGGGTGAAGGTGTGGACCAGGAAGTACAGCCCGCCCACGCCCAGCAGGCTCATCGCCACCACGAACAGGCCGGACACCGCGCCGCCCCGGAGGGCCGCCTGCAGCGCGCGGTTGAGGCTGGTCCGGGCCGCACTCGCGGCGCGGATGTTCGAGCGGATCGAGACGAACATCCCGACGTAGCCGGCGATGCCCGAGCAGATGGCGCCGAAGAAGAACGACGCCGTCGTGGCGAGCGCCAGCCAGAGCCGCGACACTTCGTTCGGGTCGTTCGGGCTCGGCGCGCGCACGAGCTGGTAGATCAGGAAGATGATGAGCCCCACCACCACCGACAGCGTGGCGATGGTGCGGTACTGGCGCTTGAGGAAGGCCTCGGCGCCCTCCTGGATCGCGTCGGAGATGGTGCGCATCTCCGGCGTGCCGTTGTCCATCTTGAGGACCCAGCGGGCCAGGCCGAGGGCCACGAGGAGCGCCAGGACGCTCACGACCAGCACGAGACCGATGATCATTGGATTCCGGGGTCAGCGGGTGTCGGATTCGGACTGCCAAGAGCCGCGAAAAGTAGCGGCGGCGGCTCCGATTCACAACGTGATCTTGATCCGGTAGAGCGCGGCGACCGGCTGGCCGTCCGTCGTGTGGGCGGGAATGAACTTGTACTGGCGCAGGCGATCCAGCATCTCCCGCGCGAATCCACGGTCGTCGGGCACGGGGTCGAGCGCCACGTGCAGGACCTCGCCCGTCTCCGAGATCTGGAAGACGGCCGTGATGGTCTGGCCCTTGAGCGAGCGGGGCGCGTTGAACGGGAAGCTCAGGCCCTGCAGGAACGGCGGGTAGATCCGCCCGCCCCCGCCCCCGGAGTCCGGGCCGGTGCCCGGCCCGGCGCCGGAGCCGGTGCCCCCGCCGCTGCCCGTGCCCGCGCCCGGCCCGGTGCCCGGCCCCTGGCCGGCCCCGGCCCCGGGGCCCGCGGCCACCGGCGCGGGCGCCGGCGCGTGGGGCACCGTGTCGGGCTGGGGCGCCGGCACCACCACCGCGAGCTGCTTGGGGAGGATGACCTGCGGCTCCTGGGGCGGCGGCGCGGGCTGCGCCACGGGCGGCGGGGGCGGCACCAGCAGGACGAGGGTGCGGTTTCCGCCGCCGCCCCCTCCCCCGCCGCGACCGTGGCCCGGTCCGGGCGCGCGGTCGGCGAGGACGAAGCGGCTGCCGCCCCAGAGCAGCAGCGCCACCACGCCCAGATGCACCGCGGCCGACAGGAGCACGCCGCGGATGCCCCCGCGCTCGTGCGCCAGCCGGCCGAATGGTGTGGCGAGCGGAACCTGTCGCATCGCCCCGCGCTCGCTAGGCATCGTCCGCGTCCCTACGCCCCGCGAGCCACCGATGTTCCACCGCCCGAAGCGGCGGTGGAGTTACGAACCTCCCGCCGTCGCCGCGGTCTGCGCGTTCCCCGGCGCGAGGCCGAAGACCTGCACGCCGGCACCGCGCGCGATGTCGATCACGTTGATCACCTGCGCGTACGGCCGCGAGTCGTCCGCCTTGATGAACAGCAGCTTGTCGGGCCGGATGTTGTAGATGTCGTACAGCCGCTGCGCCAGCCCGGCGGAATCCACCGGCTGGGTGTTGATGGCCATCGAGCCGTCCGGCTTGATCTCCAGGATGATCTGGTTCGTGGCCTGCGACTTCGTCTTCTCCTCGCGCGGCACCTGGATGTCCAGCGCCTTGCGCGCCAGCGGCAGCGTGATCATGAAGATCACCAGCAGCACCAGCAGCACGTCGATCAGCGGCGTGATGTTGATGTTGGAGTTCATGCTGCTGCCGCCGCCCCCCGTGGTCATGGCCATGGCTCAGCTGCCTCCCGCCTTGGGCCGCTCGGCGGAGACCAGCGGCTCCGACCCCGGCTTCTGGTCGGTGATGGCCGAGACGACCGCCACGCCCGCCTTCCGGGCCATCGCGATCGCGTCCTGGATGACCGACATCTTCAGGTTCTTGTCGGCCTTGAGGAACAGGATCTTGTCCTTGGTGCGGTTGGCGTAGATGTTGGCCAACTCCAGCTGCGCATCCGCCGGCGAGCGCGGGTGCGTATTGACGAAGTAATGCCCCTGCGCGTCGATGCCGAGAATGACGTCGTCCGGCTTCTCCTCGGACTTGATGAGGTTCACGCCCTCCGGCATCGTGGCGACGAATCCCGCCGCGATCAACGGCGCCGTGATCATGAAGATGATCAGCAGCACCAGCATCACGTCGGCCATCGGCGTGACGTTGATGTCGGCGTTGACGCCGCCCTTGGTGCTACTGGCTGATATGGCCACTGCCCGAGGTCACCTTTGCCGGGAAGTCCTTCGTGAA
>DATJUU010000202.1:0-3060 GCA_035502155.1 Opitutaceae bacterium | reverse complement strand
CGACGCCACAGCCGGCGTCATCTACCTCGGGGCGACCACGCCGACAGCGTTCGAGGCGGTGGCGTACACGGCCTATGGCACTCGCGTCGCGTGCGGGGTGACAGACGCCGGAGGCGGGTGCACCGCCACCGGCGGCTGATCCCGGCCTGCACATCAAGCCGAGTCGCGCTGGAAGGTCCGCGTCCCGAACGTCATTCCGAGCACGATCAGCGCCGCGCCGACGAGCAAGCCGAGCCCGACCGTGCCGTTGACAACGTGGCCGTGGAACAGGGCTCGGAGAGCATCGACAACAGTCTGGTGAGAGCGCGTTCACTAGTCCTTGACCGGGTCGTGAACCTGACCGACCAGCCGGCCGAGCTCATCGTTGTCTACACACCCGGCGGGTGCCACAAATTCTATGAGGAGCTCGGCCCGGCGACCAGGACCGCGTCTCCCGATCGCGCGGAGATCGCGGCGATCTTCGAGCACCACGGAATGTCGCTGCTGGGGCCGCCGCTGAGCGCTACTTGACCCCCAGGGCGGTCATGCGGCCCGTAGGCGTCTGCGTGTAGCTGACGTGGACGTCGCTTCCGAACTCGAGACCATGGACGACCCTCGCCTTCCCGCCCGTCTGGAAGGTGAGGATGCGCTCGAAGGTGGTCTGCTGGCGGAGGACCGGAAGGAGCAGGTGGTAGCGCTTGTAGGCGTGGCTCGTGGCGTCGGGCGCGCCGTCATCGAGCCAGCCGGCGCCGCCGGCGGGATCGCCGCCCCCACCGCCGTCGGAGGTGCCAAAGAAGCGCCCATCGATGTCCATGAAGATGTGGACGCCCGGATCGTCGTACAGCGTCACCTCAGTGGCGCCGGTGCCCCTACCGCGTGCGATGAGGTGCTCGCTCTTCAGCTGGGCGATGATGCCGGCGTCGTTGGGAACGCCGGTGGTGGGCTGCCAGACGCCGGCGGCGGAGAGCACCGCCGCGACTGATCCCGAACAGTCAAAGCCGATTCGCCGCCTGTTGTAGCCCGGGCCCTTGATCCCGATGCTGGCGATCCCGGCCTCCGCGTGGCCACCGCCGTAGACGTACGGGAAGTCGCCCGCCGTGACGACGTTCGCCGCGTTCGTGAGCGCGTTCACGACCGACATCCGCCCCGCGGCGGCTTCGATCGCGAACGAGCCGCGAGCGATGCCGATCACGGTGCCGGACGCCTGGCCCTGAACGAGCTGGGTCGGTGTGGGAGTGTTGGCCGGCTGGGTGGCTACGGCGCCGGCGGGAAGAGCAAGCGCGCCAAAGAGCGCGCAGGCAACAGCTGCGAGTCGTTTCATCGAGAGGGTTCATCGGCTGGGGCAGCCGAAAAGCTTGAGGTCCGTACTCAGACAGGCGGACAGCCCGGCCCGGGAACGCCGAGGGACCTCGTGCTTGGGAAGAAACTGGGTCAGAGAGGGAGTTACTTCCCAAGCGGCTCGCTACAAACCAGGCGGGTGCCGGACCACGAATCCGGAGAACTCGCCGCCGCCGCGCGACCAGCGCGTCCCACCCTCGGCCAGCGCGACCGTGTCGAACCGCCACCCGGCGACCTCCATCCACACATGCCCGGCGTTGGCGTAGATCGTGATCCAACGCCCCGGCCCTGGGTCGCCCCAGTTCTCGAAGTCCCCCGACACCATCGGCGAGCTCACCAGCCCGGCGGCCGCGAGCGCATAGCTGACCGAGCCCGAGCAGTCATAGCCGTCGGCGTGGAACGAGGCGTGCCCACCACCGTAGATGTAAGGCAGGGTCGCGATCGCGTTGCCGGCGGCTATCACCTGGGCCACCGCGGCCGGCGCACCCGGGGGCGCCTGCACCATGCCACCGGTGTCGACGGCGATCCCGCCGACGTTCACGTTGCGGGTCGCGGCAGCGCGAGCGGCCTCGGCCGCGGCCTTCGCCTCGAGCGAGGAAAGCCGCGCTTTCAACGCGTCCAGTTTGGTGGCGTCTCGGCCGCGCGCGTGGAGCTCGGTTATCTGCTGGCGGAGCAGCGCCGATTGCAGCGCGGCCACGCCGTTGCGCTGCGCGAGGACCTGGGCGGTCAGCGCCTGGTCACGCTTCTCGAGCGTCGCGAGCAGACGAGCCTGGCGCGCCACCGCCGCCCGGGTGGTGCGCGTCCACCCGACAACCGCGGCGTTCTGCTGAGCGATCCGGTGCATGAAGTTGACCTGTTCGACGAGCTGAGTGAAGCCGTGGGCATCGAGGATCACGCTGACGAGATTCGGCTGCCCATGCTCGTATGCGGCGACCAGATTGGCGGCCAACGCGTGGGTCGCCTGCTCAAGCTGGTTCTCGAGGTCGACCAGGCGGTTGCGCGCCGCCAGCAGCCGCGTCTGCACATCCCGGAGTTGCGCTTCGCGCGCGTTGAGCTGGTGCTGGAGCGCCGTCAGTCGCCGATTGGCGTCGGCCAGGCCATGCGACGTATGCCGAATCTGGGCGCTGTCGGCCGCGATCTGCGATTGGAGGGAGGACGCGGCTGATTTGCCGGCTGCGATCTGGCTCTGGAGGTCTCCCGCGCTGCTGCTCGTCAGGCCGCTGCCGAGCAGGACGGCCGTCACAAGAAACCCGGCAACCCCGGCGGCTCGGGCGCGTACGTGGAAGCGGAGCATGCGGATGGGTGTGGGCACGGCAAAGCAGGCGCGCGCCCGACACGTCAGGCACCGCGTTCTCGTTGTAGCCCCCTGCAAGGAAGCCGGCAGCAACCTAGCAAGCGGCGCCGCCATCGCGTCACCAGATCCTGCCTTTGCAACAAATCCTGCAAATTGCGAGAGTTGATGCGGGATCGGTGGCGCGAGGTTCCGCGGCGCGCAAGGGTGTCGGTGGCGCGCCCCGGCGGAGCCGGGTCCGGGAACCGAAGCCGCCCCGCTAGCCGGCGTCCATCCGCAGCACCGGCTTCACGACTCGCCCCTCCTCCGCGTCACGCGCCGCGCGGTCGACGTCCTCAAATGAGTAGTGGGTCATGATCCGGTCAACCGGGAACCGGCCCTGGCGCCAGAGTTCGATCAGCCGGGGAAGGAAGACGTCGGGGACGCTCTGGCCCTCGACGATCCCGCGCACG
>DATJUU010000201.1:0-7158 GCA_035502155.1 Opitutaceae bacterium | reverse complement strand
GCCGCTGCCGCCCTGGCGGCGGCTGCCCACCATCGAGCAGTACTATGCCCGGCGCGTCCCGCCGGAGGAGATCGCGCGCGTGCGCACGGAGTGCGCCGTCAAGGGCACGTCGCTGCACGGCGCGCTGATGGACCGCGCCGGCTGGCCGGCCATCCCTTTCGACGGCAAGCTCCTCGTTTCCCACCAGGACGCGCTGCTGCTGGGCGGCAAGGTCCAGGCCGCCGGCGGTTACGCCGATCACGTCGTCTTTCCCCACCCGGCGCTTTGCCGGCAGTGCGCCGCCCGGATCTGCATCGACGCCTGTTCCGGCCAGGCCATCGCGCCCGGCCCGGAGGGCGTGCCGGCGTTCGACCGCGACAAATGCGTCCACTGCGGCGCGTGCCTCTGGAACTGCGCGCACCCGCGGCCCGATGACCCGGAGCGTTCGGCGGTGGAATTCCGCGCCGGCGCCGGCGGGCTGCATTCGGCGGAAAACTAAGGACCCCTTTCGCCCACGAATGCACACGAATCTTCACGAATGCGGCCGAACAAAAATGCGGAGCCTTCATTCGTGCCAATTCGTGTGGATTCGTGGGAGCCGAAACACTTCTTCATGAGTACTGCGTACAACATCGTTGTCTGCGCTGGCATCGTGCCGGATCCGCTGCAGACGCTCGAACCCATCGCCTCGCCCGCCGGCCCGGCGCTCAAGAACGAGTTGATGCTGCCGGCGGTGCTCGATCCGTGGGCATCCCACGCCCTGTTCGAGGCGGCGCACCTGGCAAGAAACTTCCCGGGAAGCAAGGTGTGGCTCGTGAGCCTCGGCCCCAGGGCGAAGCTCCAGCAGGTGATGATGACCGTGGCCCAGAAGGCGCCCTTCGAGCTTGTCGCCCTCGACGGCCCCGCCGGCGGCTTCACCGATTCGGCCGAGGTGGCCGCCGCGCTCACCGACGCCATCCAGGGGATTCCGGGCCTCGACCGGACGCGGCTGCTGGTCTTCGGCGGCTGGGAATCGGCGTCGCGCGGCGCCGGCACCACCCTGCAGTTGATCGGCGAGCGGCTCGGCATCCTTGACCAGTTCCAGGGCGTCGACCAGCTGACGGCCCGCCCCGACGGCGCCTTCGAGATCCTCGAGCGCATCGAGGGCGGCCGGCACCAGGTGTCGGTCTGCGCCGGTCCACCGCTGCTGCTGGGCTGGGCCACCGGCAATCTCCCCGAGCCGCCCAACAACCCGCAGGTCGGCATGGCCAACATGCGCACGGTGATGCCGGCGCTCCAGCGCGCCAAGCCGGTGAAACTCGCCGGCGCCGGACTCGGTTTTGCCAGCGTGACGCTCCCGAAGCAGCGCCGCGAAACCAGGATCGTCAAGGATCGCCCGGTCGACGAGATCGCCCGGGAAATCGTCGAATGGATAACGACCGAATGAATGGAAGTAGCGAGTAGTGAGGAGCGAGTAGCGAGCATTTCCAGCCAGCCGCTCCCTCTGCCCTACTCACTACTCGCTACCCGCTACTCGCTACCACTCTCCCCAATGGAAACCATCCTCTTCTTGGCCCACACCGAGGCCGACGGCTCCCTCGCGAAACCCGCCCTCGAAGCGCTGGCCGCCGCCCGGGAGCTGGCCGCCGGCCTGACCGGCGCCAGCCTCGCGGTCGGACTTACGGGGGCCGACGTCGCGCCGGCCGCCAATCAGATCGCCGGCTGCGGCGCCACCCGCTATCTCGGCGTCGCCGGACCCGATTTCGCGGTGCCGCGCTACGCCACCGACGCCGCGGGGGCAGAGGCCATCGCGCGCGCGGCCGCCGCCACCCTCGTGATCGCCCCCGCCAGCACCCGCTGGTGCCGCGCGCTCCCGGGCGTCGCGCAGCGGCTCGCCGGCCGGATCGACTCCCATGTGACGGGACTCGCCGTGGCGAACGGCCAGCCGGCGGCCAGCCGGTGGTACTATCGGCAGCGCATGGAGGGATCGCTCACGCGCTCCGGACGCCCCTGGTTCCTGCTCCTCGAGCCCGGCTGCGCAACAGCATGGACCGGCGGCTCCGGATCCGCCGCGGTCGAGCCTGTGCCAGTCATACTCTCCGCGGAGCACCGCCGCACGACCGTGACCGGGGTCAAGGCGCCACCCGCAGACGAGCAGACGATACGGCCCGACGCCCGCCTCTTGCTGGTCGCCGGGGCCGGCTGGACTAAGAAACAAGCCGACGGCCAAACCCACGCCGCCGTGGCCGAGCAGCTCATCCTCGAGTTTCTGCGCCGGACCCAAGCCTCGCTCGGCAGCACCAAGTCGCTCGTGGACCTGGCCGGCGAGGGTCAGACGGTCCTGCGCTGCCTCTCGCATCTCAATCAAGTGGGGCAAACGGGGTCGACCCCCCGCCACCCGAAGGGGCTGGCGACCTGCTGCCACGGGGAGGAGCCGCACACGGTCGGCTGGCGCTTCGTCACCGAGCGGCGCGCGGTCAACTTGAACCCGGCCTGCAGCTGGGCGCAGGGCAAAGCCGACGTGCTCTACGTCGCCGACGCCTTCGCGGTAATGCGCCGGGTGAACGAGCTGCTGGCTGCCCGCGGCTAGTCCGGCCGGGGGGCACGCGGCCAGCTCACGTCGTGCAAAATACAGTTTGCCAATCTTGAAAATTCCGCCGGTGATGATGCATTCCGCATGGAACTCCGGCACCTGCGCTATTTCGTGGCCGTGGCTGAAGAGCTGCACTTCGGCCGTGCCGCCCACCGGCTGAACATCGCCGCCTCGCCGCTGAGCCAGCGCATTCGCGACATCGAAAGGGAGCTGGGGGTGCCGCTGTTCGTGCGCACCAGCCGGCGGGTCATCCTGACCGAGGAGGGACGGCTGCTGCTGGAGCACGCCCGGCAGGCGCTGGCGGCGCTGGACAAGGGCTTCGAGGCCATCCGCGTCACGCACCGGGGCAAGAGCGGCCTTATTGCGATCGGCGCGGTGGCGGCGGCCAGCTACACCCTGGTTCCGGCGGTCCTGCGGGAATTCAATCGCGCCCAGCCCGAAGCCGCGATCGGCTTCACCGAGTTGACCTCGGGACAGCAGAAGGCGGCGCTGCTGGACCGGCGCATCGACGTCGGCTTCACCCGGGGCCTGTCGGCCAGCCCCATCCTGGCCGTGGAGCCGCTGACCAGCGAGCGCTTCTGCCTGGCGCTGCCCGCCGACTTCCCCGCGGCGCAAAAACCGGACCTCGGCCTCGCCGACCTGGCCGACGCCAAATTCATCATGTTCGCCCGCCACATGAATCCGGAGCTCCACGATTGGATCACCGCCGCCTGCCGCGAGGTCGGATTCACTCCGAAGGTGGCCCAGGAGGGCCATGACGTTCACACGATCCTCGCGCTGGTCGCCGCCGGCCTGGGGGTGGCGATGATCGCCGCCGAGCTGCAGAATCTGAAGCGGCCCGGCGTGGTCTACCGCGATCTGCCGGCCGGCCAGGTGCGCGAATTCGAGCTCTCGCTCGCCTGGCGGAAACGGGACCGCTCCCCGCTCGTCGAGGCGTTCGTGGCCGCGGCGCGGGCCGTCGCCCAGAAGGCGCGGGGCTGACCGGGGCCGCCGGCCGGGCCCGGGACGGCGCCGGTCAATCGTGCGGCACGCCGGGCACGCTCAGCGGCCGGCCGTTGTCCTTCGGGCCGAGTTTGAGGATGAACGGCGCCGCGCGCACCGCCCATTCGTGGGCCCGGGGATAACTCGCGGCGTCCGGCCCGAAAGCCTGCTGCAGCATCTCGGTGTTGATGATGCCCGGGTTGAGCGGCACCGCGGCCAGGCCGGGCGGCAGCTCCTGCGCCAGCGCCTGGGTCAGCCCTTCGATGGCGTATTTGGACGCGCAGTAGGGCGCGACCTCCGGCGAGGTCGACCGGCCCCAGCCCGAGCTCAGGTTGACGATCACGCCCGAGCCGTGGCGGACCATGGCGGGGACAAAATGCCGGATGACGTTGGCGACGCCCTTGATGTTGACGTCGATCAGCCGGGAGAACTCGTGCGCCGGCACCTCCCACAGCTTCGCCGGACGGTTCATCAGGGCGGCGTTGTTGATGAGGAGATCGGGAGGACCGTGGGCCTCGAGGACGTGCCGGGCCCATTCCTCGACCGCGCCGTCGTCCGCCACGTCCACCACCGTGAAGTCCTGCGGCGCCGGGTGCTTTGCGCGCAGGCGGGTGACCTCGTGCGCCGAGCGCCCGCAGCCGATCACGGTGTGGTGCTCGGCGATCCACCGTTCCGCGAGCGCGAGGCCGAGGCCTCGCGTGGCGCCGGTGAGGACGATCTTCATCGTCCCATGATGATGCAGAAGGCCGCCCGAGGGAAGCCGTGAGTGGGCCGCGGCCTCAGCGCGACTGCAGGCTGAACTTGTTCAGGCCGGTCTTGCGGCAGGCGTCCATCACGAACGTGACGTTCTTGATCGGCGTGTCCTGATCGGCCTGGATGAGGACGGGGATGTTGCGGTCGATGTTGCGCACCGCCTCGAGCAGGCTGGTGAGCTGGAGTTCGCTCGCAGGCTTGCCGTTGAAGGTCATCTTGCCCTCGCGGTCGACGGCGATGGTGACGGAGCCCTTGAACTCGTTTTTGCCGGCGGTCTCGACCTTGGGCAGGGTGATGTTGAGCGTGGCCACCGTCTTGAATTGCATCGTCACGAACGCGAAGAAGATGAGCATGGTGAGCACGTCGATGAGCGGCACCAAGTTCAGCTCCGGACGCCGGCGGCGTTTCGTGAGATGAGCCATGAGGAGAAGGGCGGCCGGGGGACGGCGCCGGCTAGCGGAGGGACGCCTCGGCGGGCTCGGAGGGCGTGTCATTGCCACGCCGGCTGTTGATCCGCTCGAGCAGCGACTCGATCTGCACGCCGTAGCTCTCCACCTTGCGCTCCAGATAGCCGCCGCCGACCAGCGCCGGGATGGCGATGCTCAGGCCGAGCACCGTCGCCGACAGCGCGAGCGCCACGCCCTTGGTGAAGGCCACCGGATCGGGAAGGCCCGTGTCGGGCGCAATCTGCGAAAACACCCGGAGCAGGCCGGTGACCGTGCCGGTGAGGCCGAGCAGCGGGGCGGCCGCATAGATGATGTAGAGGTAGGGAATCCCCCGCTCCATGCGGTTGATTTCCAGGCGGGCGTAGGCCTCGACCGCATCGGCATCGTGCCGGTGCTCCTCCGAGAACTCGAGGATCCGCGCGAGGACCGAGTGCCGCCCGCCGGAATAGGCCCGGTTCTGGACGATCGCGTCGACCAGATCCTGGGGCATGATCACGTTGCGGCGGAGCGCGTAGGTGCGCTCGCAGATGATGTAGACTGCGGCCACCGAGCAGATGCCCAAGGGGTAGATCAGCAGTCCCGCGCCCTTGAAGATTTCGATGACGGCCAGCGTGGGGAGGATTGGCATGGAGGGAGAATCAGGGAATAGACGCCCAAACCGCAGAAAAGATTCATTGATTTTTCAGCGTCAATTCCCTGGGAGAGTTCAGGCTGCCATATAGGGCTGGCCCGCGGCGATCTTTTTTACGCTCTCCACTCCCTCCAACAGCTCGCTGATGGCGTCCCAGCGGCCGTTCACCAAGGCGTCCCGGGCGCTGGGGCGCATCGCGGCCGCGATGACGTGGCCGGCGAAGCGGATCTCGCCCCGGGCGACGTCCACGGTCAGCTCGACCGCCGGGTTGGCGGCGATGGCGGCCGCAAGACGCTCGAGGTCGGCGCGGCTGGCGTTCAGGCAGGGAATCCCCAGGGCTGTGCTGTTGCCGAAGAAAATCTCCGCGAAGCCCTCGGCGACCACGGCGCGGAAGCCGGCCTTCTGGATGGCTTGGGGCGCGTGCTCGCGCGAGCTGCCGCAGCCGAAGTTGGCGCCCGAGAGCAGAATGGTCGCGCCGGCGAAGCGCGGATCGTTCAGCGGGTGCGGCCGCGGCGTGCCGTCGGGGTCGTGCCGGACGTCGTGGAACAGGTATTCCCCGAGGCCGTCGAACGTGACGCACTTCATGAAGCGCGCGGGGATGATGCGGTCGGTGTCGATGTCGTTGCCGGGGACGCAGACGCCCCGGCCGGTGACGGTGGTGATTTTTGCGAGAGGCATGGGAGGAAGCAGTTCAGGGTTCTGGGTTCGGAGTTGGGTCAGCCCGGAACGCTGAAAGCCGAACCCCGAACCGGAGGTGTCAACGGACGTTGAACACCTCCCGGGCGTCGCTGACCCGGCCCGTGACCGCCGCGGCGGCCACCATCAGCGGACTCATGAGGATGGTCCGGCCGGTGGGGCTGCCCTGCCGGCCCTTGAAGTTGCGGTTGGACGAGCTGGCGCAGAGCTGGTCGCCGACCAGCTTGTCGGGATTCATCGCCAGGCACATCGAGCAGCCGGCGTCGCGCCACTCGAAACCCGCGTCGCGGAACACGCGGTCGATCCCGAGCTCGGCGCAGAGGCGGCCGACCGCCTGCGAGCCGGGCACGGCGATGGCCTTGACGCCGGTGGCGACGCGCCGGCCGCGGAGGTGTTTCGCCACCTCCTGAAAATCGGTCAGACGGCCGTTGGTGCAGGAACCGAGGAAGGCCACATCGATCCTCGTGCCCCGGATCGGGGCGCCGGGCGGCAGCTTCATGTAGGCCAGCGCCTCCTCGATCGAGGCCTTCTCGGCCGCATCGCGGGCGCGCGCCGGGTCGGGGACCGTCTCGTTGATCGCGAGCCCCTGCCCCGGGTTGATGCCCCAAGTCACGGTCGGCGGGATCTCCTCGCTGCGCAGCGTCACGACGTCGTCGTAGGCGCAGCCGGGGTCGCTGGCGCAGGCGCGCCACCGCGCCACCGCGGCGGTCCAGGCGGCGCCCTTGGGCGCGTACGGCCGGCCCTCGAGGTAGGCGAAGGTCGTCTCGTCGGGATTCACGTAGCCGGCGCGCGCGCCGCCCTCGATCGACATGTTGCAGACGGTCATGCGCTCCTCCATCGAGAAGCGGTCGAACACCGCCCCGCCGTACTCGTAGGCGTAGCCGGTGCCGCCGTTGACGCCCAGCGTGCGGATGATGTGCAGGATGACGTCCTTGGCGTAGACGCCGGGGCTCAGCCGGCCGGTGACGTTGATGCGGCGGACCTTGAGCTTGCCGATCGCCATGGTCTGCGTGGCGAGCACGTCGCGGATCTGCGTCGTGCCGATGCCGAAGGCGATCGCGCCGAACGCGCCGTGCGTGCTGGTGTGGGAATCGCCGCAG
>DATJUU010000200.1:0-8952 GCA_035502155.1 Opitutaceae bacterium | reverse complement strand
TCGGCGAACGCCTCGAGGTTCGGCCGCCCGAGCTTCAACCCGAGACGGGCCGCCGTGGCCGCGGCGGCGGGGCTGTACATGCCGGGGGCGGGCGCGCTCATGGCGGCGTTCCCTCCACCGCCGCGATGGCGGCGTCCAGCTCCTGCAACGCCCGCGCGAACTCGGCGTCGTCCGGCACCGCGTGGTGCCAGCGGGGGCTGTCCTCCATGAAGCTCACGCCCCGGCCCTTGACGGTGCGCGCGAGCACGGCCCCGGGCCGGCCGGCGGCGAGCGGAGCCGACAGCGCGGCGGTCAGCGCCGCCAGATCGTGGCCGTCGACCTCGCGCACCGCCCACCCGAAGGCGGCGAACTTCGCCCCAAGCGGCTCGCTGTCGAGCACGTCCCGCGTGCGCCCGGTGATCTGGAGCGTGTTGCGGTCGACGATCGCGGTGAGGTGGTCCAGCCGGTAGTGGGCGGCGGCCATCGCCGCCTCCCAGTTCGAGCCTTCCGCCAGCTCGCCGTCGCCCAGCAGCACGAAGACGCGGAAATCCGCCTGGTCGCGCTGGGCGGCGAGCGCGAGCCCGACGCCGACCGCGAGGCCGTGGCCGAGGGCGCCCGTGTTCTGCTCGATGCCCGGCACGTGGCGGGTGGGATGCCCGACGAGACGCGAGCGGTACCGGCAGAGGGTGTCGAGTTCGGCGTCGGGGAAGAAGCCCCGGTCGGCCAGCACGGTGTAAAGCGCTTCAACCGAATGGCCCTTGCTCTGGAGGTAGCGATCGCGGCCGGGGTCGGCGGCAGTCGCGGGCGAGATCCGCAGGATCCGGTTGTAGAGGACGTTGAGGATGTCGACGCAGGACAGGCTGCCGCCGGTGTGGCCCGCGCCCGCGTGCTTGATGGCCTGGAGGAGGCGGCGCCGGTAGTGCAGCGACTTGAGCGCGAGCTCGCGGTCGGTCGGCATGCTAGTCCTCGGCCGGCTCGTGGTGATAGACCTCCCAGCCGAGGTAGCGGCGGAATGCCTCCGCGAGCACGCCGGCGGTGCGGGAGGCGTTCATCACCACGTGGTGCTCGAAGCCCTCGGCGCAGACGTAGCGCAGCAGTTTCTGAAGACGGGGCACGCGGGCCACGGCGCGCGTGCCGAAGGTGCGCAGCTCGTCGTTGGTCAGGTCGCCCTCGCCCACGTAGGCGCGGATCGCGCCGCCGACGTCGTCGGTGGTGATCCGCCCGTAGGTCAGCGGCCCGGCGGGGGTGCGCCCCTCGAGCGCACCGTAGGTGTTCTGCTCGCCCACGGTGGTGCCGAGGATCGGCGCCGTGCCGACCTTGATGTCGGGGAGGAAGGACTTGGCCCAGTTGCCGCAATGGAAGAGGACACACTTGTCCTCCGCCGCGCCGTAGTTGTTGTTCCAGTCCACCAGCGCGCTCGGGCGGCCGGAGGCGAGCTGCATGGCGTACATGGTGAGCACGCCGGTGACGTCGACCTCGCAGGCGCTGGGCAGCAGCTGCTCGCTCATCATGCTCATGCTCGTGCAGACGTTGCAGCCGTGGTTCTGCTGGACCGAGGTCCAGCACTGGATCGCGGTGGCGTCGAGGTTGTAGCGCGCCACGAAGTCGTCCAGCACGACGCCGAGCCGGGCCATCTGCACGAGGCTGGCGGCGGGGACCGCCGAAGTGGCGGCGTACGCTTTGATCTCGTCGATCTTGCCGCGGACGCGGCGGTCGGTGTCGGCGAGCTTGCCCGCCGCGCCGAGGATGTCCGAGAGGTCGACCGTGGTCACGCTGATGCCATGGCGCTCGAGGATCTTCTCGCTGTAGCGGACGGTGGCAAAGGCGCCGGGCCGCGCGCCGACCGCCCCGAGGCGGGCGCGCCGGACCCCGCGCACCACCCGGCAGACCGCGAGGAACCAGTCGAGGTCGGCGTGGAACGAGGGATCCTGCGGCGACACGACGTGCTTCCGGGTGAGCGAAAACGGGAATCCCGCCTGGTGAAGGTTGTTGCAGACCGAGATCTTGCCGCAGAAGGCGTCGCGGCGCCGGACCACGTCGAGGCGGTCGAGATCGTCCGGGTAGCCCTGCACCAGCACCGGCACGTTGAGTTCGGCGAGGCGGAGGGTGTCGACCACGCCGCGCTCGTCGCCGAAATTGGGCAGCGCGACGAGCACGCCGCCGATCTGGTCGCGGTGCTGCTGGAACAGGGCCGCGCACCGGCGGGCATCGGCGTGGGTCTCCACCCCGCCCAGCTTCGTATCCTCCGGGCGCAGCATCACCGCGTCGATGCCCCGGGCGGCAAACACCTTCACCAGTTCCGCGCGCGCCTCCGCCACCAGTTTGTCCGGGAAAAAGTCACGATTGCCAAGGATGACACCAAGGGAAGGGCCGGAGGCATTCATGGGTGAAAGGGGGTCGCAGGCGCGCGGGCGGCGGCCAAAACGGGGACCGATTCGTGCGAGGGCAAATTATAGGATGACTTTCCGG
Organism: Opitutaceae bacterium; assembly: GCA_035502155.1. Lineage (GTDB taxonomy): Bacteria > Verrucomicrobiota > Verrucomicrobiia > Opitutales > Opitutaceae > Fen-1467. Next base: position 6,504 of record DATJUU010000200.1, on the reverse strand, counting down.
CCAACTCTTCCCATAATATCGGCGCTTTCCACGGTATCCTAAGCCCATGGTCTCCTTCGATCCCAGCCGGCCCGATTTCGCCCCCTACGGTTTCACCTGCGTGCACTGGAATCCGTCGCCGATGCCGCGGCCGGACCACCACAACGAGGTGGAGCTCAACCTGCTCGAATCCGGGTGGCTCGTTTACCTGCTGGGCGGGCGCAAGGTCCGCATCGACGTGGGCCGGCTGAGCGCGTTCTGGGCCGCGATTCCGCACCAGATCATCGAGTTCGGGCCGCACACCGAGTACTACGTGGTGACCATTCCCTTCGCCTGGTTCCTGCAATGGCGCCTGCCCGAAAATCTTGTGCAGCCCATGCTCCGGGGCGAGGTGCAGTGCGAGCCGGCGCCGGGGCGGGGCCGGCTCGATCGCGACCTGTTCGCCCAGTGGGAGGCCGACTTGCGCAACGCCGACGAGGTGTCCAAGAACATCGTCCTGCTGGAGATGGAGGCCCGGCTGCTGCGCATCGCGGCCGTGCTGCCGCCTCTGCCGGCCGCCTCGGGCCGGGTGCGGCCCAAGCACTACGCGCTCCAACGGGGCGGCCTGAACAAGGTGGAGCAAATGGCCTGCTTGATTGCCCAACGGTATACGGAACCGCTGACGGTCGACGACATCGGCCGCGCGGTGGGCCTGCATCCCAATTATGCGATGAGCCTATTCAAGAAGGCCTTCGGGACGACCCTGATCGAATACCTCACCCACCACCGCGTTTCCCATGCCCAGCGGCTGCTGGCCACGACGGACGAGAAGATCGTGGAGGTGGCCTTCGATTCGGGATTCAACTCGGTCAGCCGGTTCAACGAGGCGTTTCGGCGCGCCTGTGGCTGCTCGCCTCGTGAATATCGATTGCATCACGAGCTCACCGGCTGAGCCCGCCGGCGCCCTTTCTGGCCCGCTCTCCGCCTCCGAAGGTCCGCCAAGGGTGAAAGAAGCTTAGTATTCCGGAGGTTTTTGCCCAAAAATAGGCAGAATCCTCTGCCGCGTTGGAGTAGCATCCCGTCCACTGCGGCGTACCCTGCCCGCCGCAGGCTGTCCCAAGCACAAGCCGCGGACAGTCCCTCAATCAAGCAGTCAACGCCCCACGACCCGCACCCGTCCCTCGTCCAAGCTTTGGCGGAGCCTTGCCGGCCCCGCCATTTGTTATCCTGACGCGACCGATTCCGGCTGTCACCGCCTGCAGCCCTCCGTTCGCCACCACTTTGCACGACCAACCATAACCTCAAACTCGAAAGGACCTCCCCGGAACGGCGTTGGCCGCCTCCGGGTATATCCCGCACCATGAATATGAAACTCAAGCTGCTGTCGGGCGCCAGCATGATCGCGCTCGTGGCAGTCGGATTCCCGCCAGCTTTTGCCCAGACCGCACCCACGACGACCACGGCTCCGGCCGCCGGCCCCGCTGGAACCACCTCAGGGACCGGCTCGGCCGAGGTCGTCCAGATGGGCGCCTATGTTGTCACCGGTTTCCGCGGCGCTCTCGCGTCTGCCGACGAGATCAAGGAGTCCAACCTGCAGGTCGTCGATTCAATCGTGGCCAGCGACGTCAACAAACTGCCCGACGTCGACGTCTCCTACGCCCTCTCCCGGGTTCCGGGCATCCAGGTGGCCCACACGTTCGCCGGCCTCGGCGGCAACGGCGCGGTGACCATCCATGGCCTCACCCAGGTGGCCAACACCCTCGACGGGCGTGAAATCTTCACCCCCGGCGGCGCGTCCGGCGGCGGCATCGCGGCCGGCCAGCGCACGTTCGACTTCTCCCAGATCCCGTCGGCGCTCATCGCCGGCATCGACGTCTACAAGACCTCGGCGGCCAACCAGATTGACGGTGGCCTGGGCGGTCTGATCGACGTCCGCATGCGCCGGCCCTTCGATTTCGGCGAAGGTCTGCAGGCCGGCGCCACGGTCGGCACAACCTTCTCGGGCCTCGATAACCAGACCCGGCCGAACTACAACCTGTTCGCCAGCGAAACCGGCAAGATCCCGGGCGTCGGCAAGCTCGGCGTTTTGGTCTCCGGCAGCTTCAACACCACGCCGTGGCGCGAGGACAACATCGGGGTGGGCAACCCGACACCCAGCGCCGTCGTGGCAACCAGTGTCCCCACCGCCCTGATGGCCACCGGCTACAACCTGGCGGCCTCCTGGGGCGAGTTTCAGACGAACGGATTCAACGCCGAGATCCAGTGGCAGCCCTTCGATCACCTCTCGCTCTATGCGGGGGCGAACCACGAGCAATGGTCCAATATTGAACAGCAGGTCTCGATGCTCATCGGCTGGTCGGCCGCCAACGCCGTGGCGGGGTCGGGCACCATGTTCCCGGGCAGCACCACGGCAGTCCAGACCGCCACGGTCGCCAACGTCACCGGCACGTCGTACAGCGTCATTCGCGACCTGCACGATCGCAGCACCATGGCCTACGTGGGCGGCGATTGGACTTCCGGCGACCTGACGTTGAACTTCGATCTGAACCGCTACGTGGCCGCCTATTCCTTCTACGACAACGGCATCTATGGTCCGGCGGCCATTCCCAGCCTCACTTATGACATCTCCGGCACGGTTCCCACCGCGTCCGTTGCGGGCGCGAGTCTCAGCGACCCGAGCATCTACAAGGCGCAACAGGTCATCAACCGCCTCTACCCGTCCCAAGCGTGGTCCACCGCCGGCAAGATCGACGCCGACTACAACGTCAAACAGGGCATGCTCACGAAGATTCTTGCGGGGGTGCGTTACTCCGAGACGGATCAGAACAACAGCAATCTCGGACTCTTCCTCGGCGCCTACAATATTCCCGCCGCCCAACAACCCATCAGCAATTTCCCCGGTCTGTTTGGGCCGTCGCCGATTCAGAACTTCTTCACCCCCTACCGGGAACTGCAACCCCAGCAGTATCTCAGTTCGACCCAGTTCAATACCTTCCGGAATGTCGCCGCCATGCTGGCCATGTTCGGCGCTCCTTCCTCGGTCACCCCGCAGAATGACGGCACGGTCAATCCGCTCGGCTTCTTCGATATCAAGGAGACGACCACGGCGGCTTACCTCATGCCCCAGTTCGCCGGCAATGTCGGCGGCCTGCCCTTCGATGGGAACATCGGCTTCCGCGTGGTGCAGACCAAGGAGGACCTGGCGGGATTCCAGAAGCTAACCAATACGTCGACCGGGGTTTCAACCACCACCCCGCTCACGATCAACACCTCCTATACGGACTGGCTGCCGAGCCTGAATTATCGCATCAAGCTGACGGACAAGCTGTTCCTCCGGCTGGCGGCGTCGAAGACCATCACGCGGCCGCCCTTCAGCTCGATGTCGCCCGGCCTGACGTTGAACCAGAATCCGATCAATGCGAACGCCAACTCGGGCTCGCAGGGCAACCCGAACCTGAAGCCGATCCGGTCGACCAACTACGACGTGTCGATTGAGGACTACCTCAACAAGGACAGCGTGGTTTACCTCGCCGGGTTCTACAAGGACGTCACCGGCTTCATCGCCAGCATCACGCAGCCGGAGACGTTCGACGGCGTGACTTATGCGATCAGCACGAGTGCCAACCTCAACCCGGCGACCATCAAGGGGGCGGAGGCCGGCTACCACCAGTTCTTCACCTTCCTCCCCCAGCCGTTTGACGGGCTGGGCCTGCAGGCCAACTACACCATCGTCGAAAGCTCCACGCCGAGCACGATCCAGGGCTACAACATTCCCCTGACCAATCTCTCGCGCACGAGCTACAACGTCGTGCTGATGTATGAAAAGGGGCCGTTCTCCGCACGCGTCGCCTACAACTGGCGCGACAAGTACGTCACCGGTGTCTCCAACTTCGTGAACGTCGGCCTCCTGCAGCAGGTCGTGCGGGCCTACGGTGATCTGGACGCCTCGTTGAATTACAACCTCACGAAGAACATCCAGCTCTCCGTTCAGGGTGTGAACCTCACCAACTCGCTGCGGTACCAGTTCTGGGGCACCCCGCAGTTCCCGTCGAACGCCTACACCGACGGCATGACCCTGCTGGCGAGCGTCAGCTACCGTTACTAGGCCGCCGTCAACCTTCGGTTTGATCCCGGAGCCCCGGAAGTCCGGCGCGCGGTGTGCCGGATGTCCGGGGCTCCGCTTTACTCCGACCCGCTCGTGCGGCTGGGTTTGCCCCGGCCGCCGCCGCGGCCATTCTGAAATCACCCTGTCCCTCCCGCGGCCCGCGATCGCATGAGCTCGAAGTTCCCACGCCTCTGCTGGCTGGCCGTGGTGGTGGCCGCCGGCAGCCTTGGCGCTCCAGCCACGGCGGCAGGCCCGGCGGAGCCGGCCGTGGCCCAATGGGACTTTTTCGAACTAACCCTCCCGGGCCCGACCGCGGGCAACCCGTTTGTCGACGTCCGGCTCACCGCGACGTTCACCCACGGCACGCGCACCGTGACGGTAAACGGATTCTACGACGGCGACGGCGTCTACCGGATCCGCTTCATGCCGGAGGAGACCGGCGCCTGGACTTATGCAACCGCCAGCAACGTCCCCGCACTGGCCGGCCGCACCGGTCGCTTCACGGCCACGCCCCCCGGTCCCGGCGACCACGGCCCGGTGCGCGTCCACGACACGTTCCACTTCGCCTACGCCGACGGCACGCCGTATCAGGAGCTGGGCACCACCTGCTACTCCTGGATCCACCGGCCGGAGGCGCTGCAGGTGGAGACGCTGCGCACGCTGGCCGCATCGCCCTTCAACAAGCTCCGCATGTGCGTGTTCCCGCAGAGCCACAACGTCCGCTTCATGCCGCCGCCGCGCTTCCCCTTCGCCGGCACGCCGCCGAAGGACTGGGACTTCACCCGCTTCAATCCTGATTTCTTTCGCCACCTCGAGCAACGCGTCGGCCAGCTGCGCGATCTCGGCATCGAGTGCGATCTGATCCTGTTCCACCCCTACGACGACGGCCTCTGGGGCTTCGACCGCATGCCGGCGGCGGCGGACGACCGGTACCTGCACTACGTCGTGGCCCGCCTGGCCGCCTACCGGAACATCTGGTGGTCGATGGCCAACGAGTTCGATTTCATGCGCGCCAAGACCGACGCCGACTGGGACCGCTTCTTCCAGATCGTGCAGCACGACGATCCCTACGGCCACCTTCGCTCCATCCACAACGGCGCCCGGATCTACGACAACAGCCGGCCCTGGGTGACCCACGCCAGCATCCAGAATGGTTCCGCGGTCGAGGATCCCGGCCGGGCCGAGCTTTACCGTGACGCCTGGCGCAAGCCGGTGGTCTACGACGAGGTCAAGTATGAGGGCTCGCCCGACGCCCCGCGCTGGGGCGACCTGACCGCGCAGGAACTCGTGCACCGCTTCTGGTGCGGGACGGTCGCGGGCACCTACGTCGGCCACAGCGAGTTCTTCACCGACCAGGCGGGCGCGGTCTGGCTCGGCGAGGGCGGCGTGCTGCGGGGCGAGAGCCCGGCGCGCCTGGCTTTCCTCCGCGGCATCCTCGAGGAAGGACCTCCCGAGCTCGATCCCATCGACCAGTGGCAGGACACCGACCTGGGCGGCGTCTCCGGTGAATACTACCTCCTCTATTTCGGGCGCGCCGCTCCGACCTCGTGGACGTTCCGTCTGCCGGTGGGCCGGAAGCCGTGGTGGCCCCGGAGCCTGCCCTACCGGCCCTTGGTCGACGGCCTGCAGTTCCAGATCGACGTCATCGACACCTGGGCGATGACCATCACGCCCGTGCCCGGCGTGTTCACGACAAAGAAACAGGACCGGTATGCCTTCGCCGATCGCGACGGCCGCGCCGTCGCCCTTCCCGGCAAGCCCTGGCTGGCGCTGCGCATCCGGCGCGTCGGCGGCGCGGAGTCCGCGCCCGACGCCGGCGGAAATTGAGATCGCCCTCCCGGACCCTTACGGCCATGCGCGAACCGAATTGCGATTCCCGTCCGTTGCCGCGATTCTGCTGGATCATGCCCCGATTTCTCCTCGGGCTCCTGGCGGTCGCGTGCGCGGGACTGGCGCCGATCCGGGCGGCAGAGGCGCCGCCGGCCCCGCCGCCTCCCTTGATGCTCGGCTCGGCCTGGTATCCCGAGCAGTGGCCCGAGTCCCGCTGGGACGCCGATCTCGCCCTGATGCAGGCCGCCGGCCTGCGGATGGTCCGGGTCGGCGAGTTCGCGTGGAGCAGCCTCGAACCCGAGGAGGGCCATTTCACCCTGGACTGGCTCCACCGCGCCATCGCCGCCGCCGCCGCCCACCACATCTTCGTCGTCATCGGCACGCCGACCGACGCCCCGCCCGCCTGGCTGACGTCGAGGTATCCCGAGACGCTGCGGGTGGACGAGAACGGCCGGCGCCTGCAGCACGGCGAGCGCCGGCAGTTCTCCTACGCCAGTCCGAAGTATCGCGAGCTTTGCCGGGCGATCGTGGAGCAGCTGGCGCGGCGCTTCGGCCACAACCCCGCGGTCGTCGGCTGGCAGATCGGCAACGAGTTCACCGAGGACTCGTTC
>DATJUU010000199.1:0-3859 GCA_035502155.1 Opitutaceae bacterium | reverse complement strand
GCCGATCTTCTCGTTCGCCATCGACCGCAACGGCAACATCTTCGGCGCCGATTACGACCGGGGCGAGGTGGTGAGGATCGACCCAGCCGGAAACATAACGTACGTGACCCGGAACAGCGGCCTCAAGCACCCGATCGGATTCCGTCTGGGCACGGAGAATTTTCATCCCGGCAGCGCGTTTGTCGCCGACGACGAGGGTATCAAGGAGGTGGAGCTCCAAGATCCTTGAGGCGGCGGGCCGGCGCGCCCGCATCCCCTAAGGAAAAGGAGTGCCGGCTGATCCGCCCGTGGCCCAACGGCCGGGCAGACCCTGGGGACGCTGCTCCGAAAACCGTTGGCGGCCGGCTGAAATCCAGCTTACGTTCGCCCCTCTCATGGACCTGACCGAGCTGTACCAGACCGTCATCCTCGAGCACAACAAGCGCCCGCGGAACTTTGCCGTGCTGCCGACGGCCAACCGCGTCGCCGCGGGCAACAACCCGGTCTGCGGGGACGAGATCTCGGTCTACCTGCGCGTCGAGGGCGACCGCATCGCCGACATCAGCTTCCAGGGCGCCGGCTGCGCGATCTCACAGGCTGCCGCCTCGGTCATGACCCTGCGGCTCAAGGGCAAGACCGTGGCCGAGGCCGAGGCGATCTTCGCCCGCTTCCACGAGATCGTCACCGAGGGCAGGGTCGACGAGGAGGATCTCGACCTGTCGGCCTTCGCCGGGGTGCACCAGTATCCCGCCCGCATCAAATGCGCCACGCTCGGCTGGCACGCCGCGCTCAACGCCCTGCACGGCGACACCGCCCCGGCCACGACCGAATGAAACCGCCCTCCCCCGACTGGACCGCGCTGCGCGCGGATTTCCCCATCCTGCAGCAGACCGTGCACGGCCGGCCGCTCGTCTACCTCGACAACGGCGCCACCACGCAGAAGCCCCGGGCCGTGATCGCGGCGCTGACGCGGTACTACGAGCAGGACAACGCGAACGTCCACCGCGCGATCCATGAGCTGAGCCACCGCGCCACCACCGCCTACGAGGCCGCGCGCGCCCGGGCCGCCGCGTTCCTCCACGCCGCCGCGCCCGAGGAGATCATCTTCACCCGCGGCACCACCGAAAGCATCAACCTGCTGGCCTACGCCCTCACGCCGCGCGTGCGCGCCGGCGACGCCATCCTGGTGACCGAGATGGAGCACCACAGCAACCTCGTGCCCTGGCAGCTGCTCGCCGCCCGCACGGGCGCGCAGCTGCGCTTCGTGCCCGTGACCGGCGACGACGGCTTGCTCGACCTGCGCCGCCTCGACGAGCTGCTGGCCGGCCCGGTCAAGCTCTTCGCCTTCACCCACGTCTCGAACACGCTCGGCACGATCAATCCCGCGGCCGAGCTGTGCGCCCGCGCCCGCCAGCGCGGCGTGCTCACCCTGGTCGACGCGGCCCAGAGCGCGGGCCACCTGCCGGTCGACGTCCAGGCGCTGGGCTGCGACTTCCTCGCCTTCTCGGGCCACAAGATGGCCGGGCCCACCGGCATTGGCGTGCTCTACGGCCGGCGCGAGCTGCTCGAGGCGCTCGATCCCTTCCAGGGCGGCGGCGAGATGATCGCCACCGTGCAGTTCGACCACAGCACCTGGAACAAGGTGCCGCACAAGTTCGAGGCCGGCACGCCCGACATCGCCGGCGCCATCGGGCTGCACGCGGCCATGGATTACCTCGACGCGATCGGCCGGTCGGCCATCGCCGCCCATGACTCGGCCCTGGCGCAAGACGCCTACCGGCGCCTGCAGGCCGTCCCCGGCATCCGGCTGCTCGGCCCGGCGGGCGAGCGCGGCGGCCTGGTCAGCTTCGCCCTGCCGCACGCCCACGCCCACGACGTGGTCACCTTCGCCGACCAGGAGGGCGTCGCCCTGCGCGGCGGCCACCACTGCACCCAGCCGCTGCTGCGCAAGCTCGGGATCCCGGCCACGACGCGGGCCAGTTTCTATTTCTACAACACCCCCGCCGAGGTCGACCGGCTGGTCGAGGTCATCAAGGCCGCGGCGAAGTTTTTCGCCGCGTAGGGGCGGGACGGCGGGAGCCGGCGGACGGACGCGTGTCCGCGCCTGCAATATATGCGCAAAGCTTGCCAAGGCGTGCGCTGCAGGCGCCTGCATTACCTGCCACGATAAGCCCGTGAAGAAGGGATACTTGGCGGCGCTCGACGCCCACCGCGCCGACATCAAGCGCAAGTGGGAGCTCCTGCTGCGCGCCGCGCCGGCGACCACGCCGCTGGGCGATCCCGACACCCTGGTGTTCCTGATGGACGAGTCGCTGGGGCAGCTGTTCTCCCTGTTTCGCAGCAAGTCCGCCCACCAATGGCTGTCGCGGCACCCGCCGGCGGCGCGGCTCATCGGGACCGACTGCCACTGCCGCCTCAACCCGCTGATCAACTATTTCATCGCCGGGCAGGCGGCCGTGGCGTTCGTGGCCCAGGCCATCCCCTGCAGCCAGCATCACCTCGATGACGTGGCGGCCACCACCTGCGTGGATGAGCTGCTGGTGACGTTCCGCTTCCTCGCGCACCGCGAAATCCACGCCTTCTGCGAAGTCTGCCAGTACTCGCCTGTGAACGCCCGCGCGGCCGGGAACGGCAGCAACGGCAAGCCGGTGTGCCCCCTCCCCTGGCCGGCGCGGCACCGCGCCTGAGCGGGCGCGCCGCGGCGGCGGCTCACCGCGAGGCAACGGCGGACGTCGGGTGCAGCTTCTCCCGGTAATCGCTGGGCGACAGGCCCTCGATCTTCTTGAACACGCGGTTGAACTGGGAGAGCGACTGGAAGCCGGCCTCGAACGCCGCCTCGCTCACCCGCTTGTGCGGATTGAGCAGCAGGTTCTTCACCTTCTCCACCCGCACCCGCGCGAGGTAGTCGGTGAAGGTGAGCCCGACGGCCTGCTTGAACATCTTGCAGAAGTAGAAGGCGCTGGTGTTCACCGCCCGCGCCACTTCCTTGAGCGAGAGCTCCTCGCCCTGGTGGGCGGCGATGTAGCCGCGCGCCCGGGCGATCATCGGCGCCTCGGCCTTCTCCTCGCGCACCATCAGCTGGTTGCTCAGCGCCGCGAGGTGCTGGGCAAAGATCCCCAGCAGGCGGATGATCGACTCGTACTGGCGCTTCGACACCACCCGCGTCTGGAAATAGGCCTCCTCGAGGCGCTTCACGTCGATCTCCCGGCCCCACGCCAGCAGCTGGCGGGTCAGCTTCTTGAATTCGCGCTTGCTCGGCTGGTGCAGCATGACCTGGCCGGTCTGCAGGAAGGCGATCAGGTTCTCCCCCACCCGCACCGGCACCACGGTGTCGCACAGCCCGGCGAAGCAGCGCAGCGTCTGCGCCTCGAGCTGGGCCTTCTCCGCGATCTGCTGCTGCATCTGCAGGCACGCGGAACACGAATGGTTGGTGCGGGCGAGCAGGGCGCAGAACGGGTTCTCGTTCTTGTGGCCCGCCAGGGGGAATTGGAACGTCTCCACCGGCCGCAGGCCCAGGGGCAGCCCCGTCGCCTCGGCGAACGCCTTCTCGTAGTCGCGCCAGATCTGCGACGCCTTGAGGTGCTCGACGATGCTCTTGCTGCGGGAATTCGGGGATGGTGAACCGTTCGACATGGACCGTGCGCGACCCCGAACATCCACCCAATCCCGCCCCCGGCGCAAACGAAAAGGGGGCGGACTGTCATCACCGGCCGCCAGACCGCCGCCCGGGAGCCAGAGGCCGGAGGCCCGAGGTCAGCAATCAGAGGTCAGAAAACCGAGGTCAGTAAGCATCCAGCCTGCATTCATCCCACCCTCCCATACTCCCATCTTCTGCGCCCCGCGGGCGCCCCAAATGCAAGCTCCCCGCGGTTGCCCGCGG
>DATJUU010000198.1:0-5742 GCA_035502155.1 Opitutaceae bacterium | reverse complement strand
CTTGCCTACCTGCTGCTGGACTGGATCGAGCGCGAACCGGCGGAGCGCGACGCGCGGGCCGGCTTCCTCGGCCGCCTCGCCGGCGGCCTGATGGTGCTATTCGTGGCGGTCAGTTTCGCGATGTGGCTGGGCTACGACCTGCTGCCGGCGCGCGCCGCCGGGCAGTCGTGGGCCGAAGCGCTGGCCAATCGCAACCAGAACCCGCTGGGGCATTCGGTCTACACGGCCGGCTTCGCCGTGCTCGCCGCCCCGTGGCTCGCGACTCTCGGACTGGCCGCCCGGCGGCGCGCCGGGCGCGCCTTCTGGCTGGGCGCCGCCCTGGCCGCCGTCGTCCTGGTGCTCACCACCGGGAGCCGCGGCGGGGTCATCGCGCTGCTGGTGGCGCTGGCCGTCGCCGTCTTGCTCTGGCGGTCGCGGTCGGCTGTGCCGCGCGCCCGTCTCCTGCCGCTCCTCGGCGGGCTGGTGCTGGCGGCCGCGCTGCTCATCGGCCTCAATCCCCGCCTGCGCGGGTTCGTGTTCGAGGGCCGGTGGAGCGAGCTGGCGCGAGAGAGCAACCAGCAGCGTCTCGCCATGCTCGACGCCGGCTGGCTGATGGGCCGCGACCGGCCGTGGAGCGGCTACGGCCCGGGCGCCGTGCCGATCGTGTACCCGCGCTACCGGGCGCAGGTCCCCGGCGGCGTGCAGGACGTGCTCCAACTCCACAGCACGCCGGTCCAGCTCTGGGCGGAGCTGGGCGGGCCCGGATTACTCGCGCTGCTGCTCCTCGTCGCCGGCGGGCTGACCCTGGCTTTCCGCTCCGCCGCCCCGCCCGGCCGCCTCGCAGGGGACGGCGCCCTCACCGCGCTCGCGGGCTACGCCGTCGTCGCTTTGACCGACTACCAGCTCGACGTCCCGCTGTTCGCCGTCGCCGTCGCCACCCTGCTCGTGTTGCTGCGCGTGCACCGCGGGCCGGCGCCGTCCGTTCCGGCCCGGGCGGCGCGGCCGCTCGGCGTCCTGCTCCTGGCCGCCCTCGCGCTGATGCTCTGGCCCACGCTGGCCAACGTCCGGGCGCGCCGGCTTTTTGCCGCGGCTGCCGATGCCCGCGAAGCCGGACGGATTGGCGACTTCGTCCGCGGGACCCAGGCGGCGGCCGCGGCGGCGCCCTGGGAGCCGTTCTATCCGGTGCAGCTGGGCGCATTCTACGCCGAGCAATACCTCCTCGCCGCCGACCCGGCGGCGCAGGCGGCCGACCGCGAACAATGCGCCGCGGCCTGGCGGCGCGCGCTGGCCGCCAACCCCGACCAGGAATTCTGCCACTTCAACCTCGGCTGGCTGCTCTGGCTGCAGGATCCGGCCGGCGCGGCCGGCCATTTCCGCGCCGCGGCCAAGCTCGCGCCCGACAAGGGCGGCGTCTACCTCGGCCTCGGCCTGAGCCTCCTGGCGGGCGGCGGCAAAGGCGCGGCCGTCGACGCCTTCGCCCTCGAATGGCTGAACGATCCGCAGGCGATGACCTCGCCGCTGTGGTCCACCGCGCCGCTCGCAGCCCTGCGCGGCGACGTGGCCGCCGCCGTCCGCCGCCAGCTCGCGCGCTGGCTGGACGACCCCCGGACCCCGGCGGCGGTCGGGCGCCGGCTGCGCTACGTGGCGGCGCTGACCGAGTGGTGGCTGACCGGCCGGGGCGACCCGGACGCGCTGGCACGCGACGGCACGCCCGACCAGCAGCGCTTTTTCTCGGCCCTGCCTGCCATCGAGCTGCGGAGCTACGTGGCGCTGGCGGGCCGGGCGCCGGAGCCGTGGGAGGCGCTGTACCGCGCGTGGCACGATGGCATCCCGCTCCCTGGCGCCGCCGACCCCGCCTTCGCCGCCGCGGTCACCCGGCGCCTGGCGCGGGAGCGGGACTCGTTCGTGCGCGCCTTGTCCGCGCCGCCCGAAAACGAGCCCGACCTCGTGCAGGTCACGCGCAACGAGCTGCCCGGCTACAGCGTGCTCGCCCGCAACCAGGACGGATTCCTGCTGAAAGACCTGTACATTTTCCCGGAGAACCGCCTCGTGCGCAGATATGCCTCGTTTCTGTTCCCGCCGAAGGGTTATCTTCCGGACTCGCTGCTGCTCGCCCGCCTGAACGACCCCGCCCTCGCGCCGCGATGAACGGCCCCGCCCAGAAATCCCTCCGCCAGCGCACACTGCCCGTCGTGCTCTTCCTGGGCGACGCGGTCTGCGTCTTCGCCGGCCTGCTGATCGGCTACGGCCTGCGCTACCACACGCCGCTGGGTTCGATCTTCATCGAGGTCCGCGACGCGACCCTGCCGGCCTACCTGCCGCTGCTGCTGCTCGGCACCGTCTTTTTCCTCGCCGCATTCGTCCATCTCAACCTCTACGACGGGCGCCTGCTGCTGCGGCGCTACCTCGCGTTCAATCTCATCCTCAAGGGCACCGCCTTCTGGTTCCTCGCCTACCTCGGCGTCTCGCTCGTCCTGAAATTCACGCCGCCGATCTCGCGGCTCTTCGTCGTCTTCGCCTGCGCCGCCGTCCTGGTGCTCCTCTACCTGTGGCGCAGCGTATTCTACGCGGTCGTTTCCGCCCCGCGCTGGCGCGAGCGCATCCAGCAGCGGGCCGCGCTGCTCGGCTGGACCGGCGAGGCCCAGGCGCTGGCGCGGGAGATCAACGCCCTGCCGGCCCACCCGCTGCGGCTGGTCGGCGTGATCGACCTGCCCGCGGCGGGCCAGAGCACCCCGCCCACCGGCCCGGACCTGCCGGTCCTCGGCCCGGCGGCGGACCTGCCCGCGCTCCTCGCCCGGCACGACATCGCCGTGCTCATCGCCGCGCGGCTCGACCTGCCGCGCGCCGAGCTGGCGCGGCTCGTCGCGACCTGCGAGCACGCCTACGTCGAGCTGAAGGTCATCCCCTCGGTCTTCCAGATCTTCATCTCCGGCCTCCGGCTGCAGACCGTGGGCCGCATCCCGGTGCTGGGCATCGAGGAGCTGGCGATCAACCGCCTGTTCAACCGCGCCCTCAAGCGCGGCGTCGACCTGGCCGGCGCGGGCCTCGGCCTGATCCTGTCGGCGCCGGTGGTCGCGGTATTGGCGGCGCTGATCAAGCGCGAGTCGCCCGGCGGACCGGTCCTGTTCCGGCAGGAGCGGGTGGGCGCGGGCCACCGCCTGTTCACGCTCTACAAGCTGCGCACGATGGCGCCGGACGCCCCGGCCGCAGACCACGCCGCGGTGAGCACGGCGGCGCGCGATCCGCGCCTGCTGCGCCTCGGCCCGTTCCTGCGCCGCTGGAATCTCGACGAGCTGCCGCAGTTCTGGAACGTGCTGCGCGGCGACATGAGCCTGGTGGGCCCGCGGCCCGAGCGCCCCTACCACGTGGAGCGGCTGGCCGACGCCATCCCGCATTACCTGCCCCGCCACCTGGTGAAGCCCGGCATGACCGGCTGGGCGCAGGTCAACGGCCTGCGCGGCGGCAGCGCGCTCGAACAGCGGATCCAGCACGACATTTACTACATCGAGAACTGGTCCCCCTGGCTCGACCTGCAGATCCTCGCCCTCACGTTTTTCCGCTGGAAGCACCCGGAGTGAACCCGCGCCGGCGCGAGCCGAACACCGCGAGCGCCGCCGCCGCGGCGAGCGCCAGTCCCAGCAGCAGGTCGGCGTGGCGCCGCGCGCGCCGAACCCAGCGCGACAGCGGACCCTCGGGTCGCCCCGGCTGCAGCGAGGGCGGCAGGTGTCCCCGCAACCGCGGGTCCGCCAGCACCTGCGCCACTTCGGAAAGATCCGGGCTCGGCACGTACAGCCGCGGTTGCCCCGCGAACATCTGGGCGTTACCTGAAACCTGGAACGCCTGCATCAGCCGCACCGGTGCGTCGCGGTCGGCGATTCGCGGGCGGATGACGCCGCGCCACATTTCCGCCGACAGCGCGAGCCAGCCCGCGGCGAGGACGCCCGCCCAGGCCAGGCCGGCGGTCCACGCCACGCGCCGCCACCGTGCGGACGCGTCCGGCACCAGCGCCGCGAGGCACCAGGCGTTGGCCACCGGCAGCAGCACCTGGAGATCCGCGTAGCGGGACGGCACGCCGCCGGCCAGCTCCGGGCCGCCGCCGCGCAGGGCGGCTTCGGCGATGCCCGCCGCCGTGGCAAAAAAGCCCAGCAGCAGCGCAAAATCCTCGCCGGGCCGCGGCGCATGCCGCCGGGCCAGCCGCAGTCCCACGAGCAGCCAGAGCGGCAGGTTCGCGACCAGCGCCACCCACGGGTTGTCCGGGTACGGCCAGGCCAGGCAGCGGCCCAGCACCGCCAGAAACTGGCGCGCGGACGCCGGCACGAGCCCCGCGTGTCCGGGCACCGTCACGCGCAGCGCCCACGCCAGCCCCAGCAGCAGCACGGCCGCGATCACGCGCCGCGCTTCGCCGGGACGCGGCCGCCGCTCGGCGAGGCGCACAACCGCCACCCCGAGCAGGGCGACGGGCACGAAGGCGCCGGTGGCCATCGCCAGCTGCGCCGCCACGCCGGCGGCCAGGCCCGCCAGCCAGCGGCCCTCGGAGCGGCGGCCGCCGCCGAGGAGGCCGAACGCCAGCAGCGAAAAGCCGAGGGCGAAATAGACCTGCGATTCGAAACCCCACAGGACGCCGTGCCAGGCGAGGTGCGGCAGGAACGCCCCGACCGCACCGGCGGCCACCAGCAACCGGACGGCCCGCCCGCCGCCCGCCATCAATCCGGCCGCCAGCCCCGCCGCGCAGACGGCGCGCAGGCCCACGATCGCCGCCAGCTGCAAGAGCGGATCCCACTGGCCGTCGACGGAGAACAGCCCGAGGTTGAGCAGGTTCGTCCAGAAGATGTGGTGCTCGTTGTGGGGCCGCAGCAGATCGAAGAACCGCAGCGAGCCATCGAGCCACGCCGGATAAAGCCACCGCCCCTCGACGCCCCACTGGTCATAGAAGGGCACGTCCGTGCCGGCCCGCGCCACCAGCCAGAGCTGCAGTCCCGCCACGGCGAGGGCGACGGCGACGGGCAACGCCCAACCCGGGCCGCCCGCGGCGGCCGATGAAGCGTGCGCCCGTTGACCGGCGGCGGCCATGGTCACAGCGGCCGCACCCGCCGCCGGCCGTGGAGCCGCGCCCGCAGCAGGGCGACCGCCTTCCAGAGGCCGAAGGCGAACTCGAACTTCCAGCGCACCAGGCGCGAGCCGCGGGGGTTGAAATGTTTCAGGTAGACGTCGCGGTTCGCGTCGAAGATCGCGCGGGCCATGCGCTCGTAATCCTTCGCTACGCTCACGCCCTTGAGGTGGACGATCTGCACCCGGCCGTCGTAAACAATCCGCCAGCGGGCGCGGGCGACGCGGATGCACAGGTCCAGATCGTCGCCGTACATGAAGAAGGCCTCGTCAAAAAGGCCGGCCTGCTCGAGCACGGCGCGGCGCGTCAGCATGAAGGCGCCGTTGATCGCGCCGACGTCATGGGTGCCGTCGGCGGGCAGATAGGTCAGGTTGTAGCCGGCGAACAGCCGGCGCCCGGGGAACGCCGCCGCCAGCCCGCTGGCCCGGCAGAAACCGTCCCACAGCGTCGGGATCGAGCGCCGGCAGGCGAGATCCATCGTGCCGTCCGCCTGGACCAGCTTCGGCGAGAGCAGCCCGATGCCCGGCTCCGCCTGCAGGCGCCGGACGAGGTGCTCCAGCGCCGGTTCGTTGGCGACGGTGTCGGGATTGAGGAACAGGATGAGATCGCCGGCGGCCTGGCGGTAGCCGAGGTTGCTGGCCCGCCCGAAGCCGAGG
>DATJUU010000197.1:0-9250 GCA_035502155.1 Opitutaceae bacterium | reverse complement strand
AGCAGCTGGGCCACGACGCCCGCGAGGCAGCCGGCGAGCATCACCCGCACCTGGTTCTGCTGCTCCGCCGGAAAGGCGTTGATGATGCGGTCGATCGTCTTGGGCGCGTTGTTGGTGTGCAGCGTGCCGAAGACGAGCATGCCCATCGAGGCGCAGGAGAGGGCCAGCTTGATCGTCTCCAGCTCGCGCATCTCGCCCAGCAGCACGATGTCGGGGTCGTGGCGCATCGCGCCGCGCAGGGCGGCGGCGAACGACTCGGTGTGCTCGCCGACCTCCCGGTGCACGATGACGCTTTTCTTGTTCTGGTGCACGAACTCGATCGGGTCCTCGATCGTGATGATGTGGCGGGCGAGGTTGCGGTTGATGTAGTCGATCATCGCCGCGAGCGTGGTCGACTTGCCGCTGCCGGTGGGGCCGGTGACGACGACGAGGCCGTCGCTCAGGTTGCACAGGCGCTTGAGCACCTCGGGCAGCTTGAGGTCGTCGAACGTCAGGATCGTGCCGGGGATCTGGCGGAAGACCGCCCCCATGCCCCAGTGGTTGTAGAGGAAGTTGCCGCGGAAGCGGGCCAGGCCGGTGATCTCGTGCGCGAGATCGAGGTCGCGGTGCTCGAGGTAATGCTTCCACCGGTGCTCGGGGCAGATTTCCTTGAGCAGGCGCTCCATGTGCGCCGCCTCGATCGGCTCGGGCGCGAGCGCGGCGAGGCTGCCGGAGATGCGCGCCTTGGGCGGCAGGCCGACGGTCAGGTGCAGGTCGGAGCCGCCGCGATCCAGCATCGTGCGGAGGAGGGTGTCGAGTTCGGCCATGGGGCGGGGGCGGGCGGCGCGCGGCTCAGGCCTGGACCTTGGCGCGGATCACGCGGTTGGTGATGTTGGCGAGGGCGGTGCGGCCGGTGATCCGCCCCTCGTTGTAGAGTTCGAAGACCACGGCCTCCATCAGGCACATGCCCTCCTTGACGCCCGTCTCCATCACGTTGCGCAGGCCCTGCGGCTTGTTTTCGCGGATCATGTTGGCGATGGCGGCGTTGTTGACCATGATCTCGCAGGCCAGCACCACCCCGCCCTCGGCGGCGGGCAGCAGCTTCTGGCAGAGGATGCCGCGCAGGCTCTCGGCCACGCTCGCCCGGATCTGCGCCTGCTGGGTGGCGGGGAACACGTCGAGCAGCCGGTTGAGCGTGGTGGCGGCGTCGCTCGTGTGCATGGTGCCGATGACGAGGTGGCCGGTCTCCGCCGCGGTGATCGCCATCTCGATCGTCTCGAGGTCGCGCAGCTCGCCGATCACGATCACGTCGGGGTCCTCGCGCAGCGCGCCCTTCAGGGCGGTGAAGAAGGTGCGGGTGTGGCGGCCGACCTCGCGCTGGGTGACGTTGCAGCCCTGCGCCACCTGCACGACCTCGATCGGGTCCTCCACCGTGATGATGTGGTCCTCGCGCTGCTCGTTGAGCAGCGCCACCAGCGAGGCGAGGGTGGTGGTCTTGCCCGCGCCGACCGGGCCGGTGACGAGGATCAGCCCGTTGTGGTAGGTCAGCAGCTTCTTGATGACCTCGATGTTCTTCAGGCCGAGCTCCGCCAGGGGTTGCGCGCGGCTGGCCACCAGCCGGTAGCAGCCGGCCGGGCCGTTCTTGTGGAACATGAGGTTGACGCGGTAGCGGCTGCCGCGGTCGAGCGCCAGGGCGTAGTCGAAATCCTTGCCGTCGAGATACTCCTTCATCTGCTCCGTCGACAGCATCGCGGTGTTGAGGCGCAGCGACTCGTTGGCGGTCAGGACGTGGTCGGTGAGGAATTCGTGGGCGCGGTGGCGGCGGACGAACGGCCGGGCGCCGGCGGAGAGGTGGAGGTCGCTGGCGCCGTAGGCCCCGCAGTCCTTGAGCAGGCGGGCCATGCCCGCGCGGGCCTGCTCCTCGGTGAGGCGCGCGGCCTCCGCGAACGCGAACTGCGGCAGGCCGTTCGCTTCCGCCGCCGGCCGCTCCCCGGTTGCCGCCGGTTCCGCCGCCGGCGCGGGCGCCGCGTCCGCCTCGGTGAAGGGATTGTCGGCGGGCCCGCCGGTCTGGGCCTTTTGCAGCGCGAGGCCCGCGGCGGTCTCGAGCCCCTCGACGTTGGTGCAGACGCCGTCGTCGAGCAGCTTCTGCGCGAAGTCGAGCAGCGCCGCCCCCTCGCCGAGCGCGCTGCGCACGGCCTGGCATTGCTCGCGGGTAAACAGCTTCTGGTCGATGCCGAGGCGCGCGAACCACCGGATCTCGTTATTCATGCGGGCGAAGAGCGGACCCGCCAAGATGCCCGGTCTCCGGCGGTTGCCAAGTCGCCGGCGCCTTTTTTGACCGGGATTTGCGCCGCCGGGCTGGAACCGGACCCCACCGGCCCGGTCCATGGCCCGTCCCGCCCGGGGAGGGCGGACACCCACCCAAGACTCCATATGAAAACTCCGATGCGAACCTGGTTCTTGCTCGCCGCGGCCTCGGCTGTCCTGGCCGGGTCGGGCTGCGTGGCGGTGGTGGCGGGGGCGGCCGGCGCCGGCACGGTGGCGTACATCCGCGGGGAGCTGGATGCGCCGCTCGACACCAACTATCATCAGGCGGTGACGGCGGCGGACCGCGCGATCAAGCAGCTCCAGTTTGCCCTGGTCAGCGACAAGCAGGACGCCCTCACGGCCGTCTTCACCGCGCGCACCGCGGAGGACAAGAAGATCACGATCAAGGTCGTCAAGGTCGGCGACCAGACCTCGAAGGTCGAAATCCGCGTCGGCTGGATCGGCGACGAGAGCCTGTCGATGACGATCCTCGACCGGATCAAGGCGAACGTCTAAGCGCCGCACTGCGGCGTTGACCCGGGGCGCCGGTCGGCGCATCCGGTGGGGTGACATCCGGTTGTTGGACCGATGACTCCCCTATGCCCGCCCGGCCGCGGCCCGGCTTTGGCCCGCCGCCGCGGCTTTGCGCTGCTGCTGATGCTGGCGCTGCTCGCGCTGGCCGTGCTGCTGCTGCTCGGACTCGCCACGCTCACGCGGATTGACACCGCCATCGCCGGCCAGGCGCAGCAGGCCGCGCAGGCGCGGCGCCACGCGCTGCTCGCGCTCCAGCTGGCCGTCGGCCGCCTGCAGGGCGCCGCCGGGCCGGACCGCCGCGTGACGGCGCGCGCCGACCTGCTGCCCGCCGTGACCGGCAACCCCGGCTGGACCGGCGTCTGGGACGGCGCCGCCTCCCCGCCCGCGCTGCTCACCTGGCTGGTCAGCGGCAACGAGGAGGATCCGCTCGCCGGCTCGCCCGCGGCCGCGCCCGTGGCCGACCCGGCCCCCGGCAACGGCAGCGTGTGGCTGCTGCGGGCGCCCGTGGGCGCGACGGACCAGCGGATCAAGCTCGCGCCCCGGCCGCTCCGCGCCGCCGACCTGCCCGGGTCGGCGAGCCCGCGGCTGACCGGCCATTACGCGTGGTGGGTGGGGGACGAGGGCGTGAAGGCCAAGTACAACCTGGTGAATCCCGCGGCCGGCGCCGCACCCGGCACGCCGGAGAACCAACGGCAGTTTCTCTCGGCGCAGCAGGCCGGGCTCGAGACGTTCGGCCCGGCGTTTGCCGGCTACGCCGCGGCCAAGGGCGACTCCGCCGCGGGCGCCGCGCTGCGCGACCGCCTCGGCCGCGTGCTGGCCCCGGCGCAGATTCCGTATGCGGACCCCGGCGTCGGCCTGGCGGCATGGCACGACCGCTGGCCCGATTTCACCACCTGGGCGCGCGGCGTGTTGAGCGATGCGCGCGCCGGCGGCCTGAAGCGGGACCTGACGCGCGGGCTGGAGGCGGGCGCCACGGAGCCGGCGGGCCCGGTGTTCGCCGGCGGCCCCGACTGGGAGCTCGTGCGCTCCTGGCAGCAGCTGCAGCCATCGCCAGGCGACGCCGGCGGGGAGGTGGCGCCGCGGGCCCATGCCCCGCCGCAGCACGGGGCCCATCCGCTCGTGGTGCTGGTCCAGGTCGGGTGGGGCGGCGACCGGGTCGACGGGCATTTCCGGCTCCTGTTGCGGCCGATGATCGTGCTGGCGAATCCGTACGACGCCGCGCTGGCGCCGGCGGACTACCGGCTGGTGTGGCGGCAGTCCGGCGCGATCGAGCTGCGGAATCCGCCGGCGGGCGACGAGGTGGCGACGGCCGGCGGCGTCCCGTCCGAGCTGCTCGGCGAGGATCCGCAGTTCCTGATTCCGCAGGCCGGCTTCGCGCCCGGGGAGGCGCGCGTGTTCACGCTCCCGGGCGCCGGCGGCGTGCCGTACGCGCCGGGCGCGGGCCTGACGCTGGCGGCGGGCTGGCGCGGCGGGGGCTTCGGGTTTCGCGACCTCGCCGCCCCAGCGCACCCCGACGCCGCGGACCTCCGCGTGCGCGTCGCCGCCGGCGACGCCGGCTTTGAACTCTCGCTCGCGAACGGCGCCCGCCTGCAGACCGTCAGCGGCGCCGCGGCCAACGCGCCGGATCTCACCGGGCCAATGCCGCTGCTCGCCGCGCCGGTGCGCGCCGGCCTGCGCATGGGCCAGGACGACGCCAACGCACCCGGGGACGCCTCCGGCCTCCGCTGGCTGGCGGACTTCAACCTGCGCGCGCCGGTGATTGGGACCCTGCCCGCCTGGGGGCGCAACCCGCTCTACAACGGCGCCACGCCGCGCGACGGCGATGACAACACGGTGCTCGACGACCGCGACTCCTGCTGGGGCCCGGCCCCCCGCGCCGCGGACGGCGGCCAGCGGTTCGTCATCCTGTTCCACCTGCCGCGCACCGGGCTGCATTCGCTCGGGCAGTTGCAGCACGCGAACCTGCAGCCGGCCGCGGCCGGCCCGGCTTACACCGCGGGCCAGGGATACGCCGACCCGCACACGCCCGACGGCGCCGCCGATTTCAATTTCCGCCTCAACGAGGCGCTCTGGGATCACTTCTTCTTTTCGACGGTGCCGGCGGATGCCACGACGCCGCTCAACCGGCGCCTCGTCCCGTGGAGCGATGAAGCCGGGCCGCCGGCGGCCGACGCCCTCCACGACTACTCCGCCTCCGCGGCGCACCTGCTGGTGGACGGCGCGTTCAACGTGAACTCGACCTCGGTCGCGGCCTGGCAGGCGCAGCTCGCCTCGCTCAACGGCCAGCGGCTGGCGTATCTCGACCCGGCGGCGGGCACGACCGTGACGACGACGGTCGGGAACGCGCTGCCGCGTTCGCCGTTTCCCGGCGGCGGCGCGGCCGACGGCTGGCGCGGCTACCGCGAGCTCAGCGCGGCGGAAGTCGCGTCGCTGGCGGCGGCGATCGTGGACCGGGTGCGCGCGCACGGGCCGTTCGGCACGCTGGCGGAATTCGTCAACCGCCCGCTCACCGCCCCGACCGAGGAGGCGCGCCGCAGCGGCCTGCTGCAGGCGGCGCTGGATGCGACGGTCAACCCGCCGCCGTCGCTCGCCCCGGCCGCCGGCCTGCCGGCGCAGGCGGGCCCGAGTCCGGCGCTGGCGTGGCCGGCCGCCTCCGCCGGCCACCGCGCGACGCTGGCCCCCGGCTGGCTCTCGCAGGCCGACGTGCTGGGCGTCCTCGGCCCGGTCTTGGCGGTGCGCTCGGACACGTTCCTCGTGCGCGCCTACGGCGACGCGGTGAATCCGGCCACCGGCGCCGTCACCGCGCGCGCCTGGTGCGAGGCCGTGGTCCAGCGGACGCCGGCGTACGTCGATCCGGCCGACCCGCCCGCGGCGGCGACCGGCCTCGCCGCGGCCAATGCGACCTACGGCCGGCGCTTCGAGATCGTGGCGTTCCGCTGGCTCGCCCCCGAGGAGATCTGAGCCGCCGCCCGGCCGCGGCTGCTCCTTGCCAAGCGCCCCGCGGGCCGCCACAGTCGGGGCCTCCCCCTCCCGTGACGGGCGCCCCCTCCTCCTTCACTCCGGCCGACGGATCACCGTCCACTTCGTGGCGCACGCTGGTCTGGCTCGGCCTCGCGCTGGGGCTGGTGACGCTGCTGGCCTACAGCAACTCCTTCACCGCCGGGCTGACGCTCGACAACAAGGTGGTCATCACCCAGGACCCGCGCCTGCGGGCGTGGACCGACCAGAACCTCCGGCTGATCTTCACCCAGAACTACTGGTGGCCCTACGCCGCGAGCGATCTCTACCGGCCGCTGACGACGCTGAGCTACCTGGTCAACTACACCGTGCTCGGCGAGGGCAACCGCGTGGCCGGCTATCATGTGGTGAACCTCCTCCTCCACTGGGCCAACGCCTGGATGGTGCTGATCGTGCTCCACCGGCTCACCCGCCGCCTGCGCCTCTCGCTGCTCGCGGCCGCGCTCTTCGCGGTGCACCCGGTGAACGTCGAGTCGGTCACCAACATCGTGGGCCGCGCCGACCTGCTGGCGACGCTCGCGATCCTCGGGGCCGGCTGGTGCTACCTGCGGGCCGCGGCGGCGCCGGGCTGGCGCAAGCTGCCGTGGCTGGCGGCCGTCACGGTCATCACCTGCCTCGGCGTGCTGGCGAAGGAGAACGCGGTGATGATCGCCGCCTTCGTCCTGCTCTACGACTGGCTCTGGCGCTGGCCGGAGCTGCCGGGCGCGACGTGGCGGCAGCGGCTGCCCGCCGCCGCGCGCACCTTCGTGTTCCAGGGGTGGCTCTGGCTGGTCCCCGCCGGCGTCCTGCTGCTCTGGGCCCGCCACCGGCTGCTCTATGTCACGCCGGTCTACGGCCAGTTCTTCGTCGACAACCCGATCGCGTTCGCCGGCCCCTTCCAGGGCGTGATGACGGCCTTCGGCGTCATCGGCCGCTACCTCGGGCTGCTGGTGCTGCCGGCGACGCTGTCGTGCGACTACTCCTACAACCAGGTCCCGCTGTTCGGCGACGGCGCGCACTGGTGGCAGGGCTTCTACGCGTGGCTCTCGCTCCTGCTCGTCGCCGGCCTGGTGGTGGCGGCGGTGCGCCTGCGGCGGCGCCAGGTGGAGTTCGCCTGGGGCGCGCTGTTCTTCTGCCTCATGCTGCTGCCGACCTCGAACCTGCTCCTGCCGATCGGCAGCATCATGGCGGAGCGGTTCCTCTACCTGCCATCGATCGGCTTCTGCCTGGCCGCGGCGCTGGCGCTGCGGCCGATGGGCGCGGCGCTGGCCCGGGCGGCGGTGGCGCAGCCGCGCTGGCTGGTGCCGGCCGCGCGCGTCGTGCCGGCGCTCGCCGTGGGCGTGCTCGGCCTGCGCACCCACATCCGCAACGCCGACTGGCACGACGAGCTCGCGCTCTGGCGCAGCGCGGTGGCCGCGGCCCCGGACAGCTTCAAGGTGCACAAGGGGCTGGCCAACGCGCTCTGGGACGCCGGGCAGAACGAGGCGGCGGTCGACGCCGCCCTCGCGCAGGCCGAGCAGGGCCTGGCCATCCTCGACCGGAAGCCGCTCGCGCCGGAGCGCCAGGACAACACGCTGTTCTACGACCTCGGCACCTACTACCGGCGCAAGGGCGACTTCCTCGCCCGGCGGGGCCAGGCGGGCGAGGCCGCGCGGCTGTACCAGCAGGCGGTGGCCGTGCTGCTGCGGGCGCGGACGGTGGACCGCTACGCGGACGACGCGGCGCACCGCGCGGCGCTGCGCCGCGGCCACGCGCCCGGCGACCTGCAGGACGTGGGCAATTTCCGCATCTACCTCGAGCTCGGCCTGTCCTACCTGCGGCTGGGCCAGTGGGGCGACGCCGAGACCGCCGGCCTCTATGCGCAGCGGCTCGCCCCCGGCGAGTCGGACGCCTACCTGTTCACCGGCGCCGCCCGTTTCTACGCGGGGCAGTACGATTCCGGGGCGGTGCAGATGCTCGCGGCGCTCATCCTGCAGCCGACCAACGCCGAGGGCTGGACCAACCTGCAGCAATGCTACGAGAAGCTCGGGCTCGTGCCCGTGCCGATCGTGGTCCGCGGCACCGACCGCCTGCTCGACGACAAGAACCCCGTCGTCTACCGGGAGCTCACCGCCGCGTGCGTGGTGCTCTACCGCAATTTCCTCACCGCGCACCTGCCGGCCTCGGCCGAGGCGCTGCGCGCCATGGCGCGCGAGAAATACCGCCTGCCGGATTCGACCTTCACCCCGGGGCCGTGACGCCCCCGGCGGGCGCCGGAAAATGAAACCAGCGGGAGAGGAGGGCGTCAGAAGGGGTTGCCCATGCCCATGACGCCATTCGCCCCGCAAGCGCCGGACTCGACAAAGCCGGCCGGCCGGCGTTCTAATTTCCAGATCATGAAGGCCACGACCCGAGTTTTCCCGCCCCGCGCGCGCAGCGCCGCCGGCGCGTTCACCCTCCTGGAGATCCTCGTCGTGCTGGCCATCATCGGCCTGCTCGCCAGCCTCGTGATCACCAATGTGGGCAACATCTTTGGCAACAAGCAAAAGGACGTCACCAAGCTGTTCGTCACCCAGAGCATCCAGCTCCCGCTGACCGCCTACAAGATCGACATGGGCGACTATCCCTCGACGGCCGAGGGCCTGCAGGCGCTGATCGCCGCGCCCGCCGGCAAGGCCGAGCGCTGGCGGGGCCCCTACCTGCAGGACGGCAAGCTGCCGGTCGACACCTGGGGCGAATCCTACCAGTACCGTTTCCCCGGCACGCACAACAAGAACGGTTACGACGTGTGGTCCAAGGGTCCGGACAAGACCGACGGTACGGATGACGACATCGGCAACTGGTAGCGGCCGGCAGGGTGAAAGTGAGAGGGGAGAGTGAAAGTGAACATGGGGGCGGGGCCATCATCCATTGGCGGGGTCTCCGGCGGCCGCTCTCAGCTTCACCCTCACCTTGACCTCCCGCCCCGCGGGCGGCGCCGCGGCGGCTTCACCGTGCTGGAGACGCTGCTGGTCATCGCGCTCATCGGCCTGATCGCGGCGGTCGTGGCGGGCGGCATCGTGCGGATGGCCAACACGGACCACCCGACGCCGGACGACACCTTCTGGCAGGCCTGCCACGGCGCCCAGCGGCTGGCCTCGCTGGGCGAGCGCGAGGTCACGCTCAGCTTCGACTCGAAGGACCGGAAGTTCGTCTGGACCGACGGCCGGCAGACCGAGCAGGCGGTGTTCGATCCCGCGGTCGGGGACATCACCGTGCAGTTCATGCAGGCGCGGCAGGGCGGCAGCGTCATCCTCATCGCCGGGCAGGTGGTGGAGACCGACGAGGTGCCGCGCGTCACCTTTTATCCCGACGGCACCTGCACGGCGTTCCGGGTGCAGTTCCGCACCGGGCCGAACGCCTGGCAGGTCGACATCGACCCCTGGACCTGCGCCCAGGTGCTGGCGAAAAAACC
>DATJUU010000196.1:0-2304 GCA_035502155.1 Opitutaceae bacterium | reverse complement strand
CTGGCTCTCCCGCTCGAGGAACTTGGTGTCCACGTCGCCGGACTGGAACGCCGGGTGGCGGATCACGCGGCCCAGGAAGGGGATGGTGGTCGTGATGCCCTCGATGATGAAGCCCTCGAGCGCCTGGTGCATCCGCGCCAGCGCCTCGGCGCGGTCGTTGCCGTGCACGATCACCTTGGCCAGCAGGGAATCGTAGTACGGCGGTACCGTGTAGCCGGCGTAGAGGTGCGTGTCCACGCGCACGCCCGGCCCGCCCGGCGGGTGGAACGTGGTGACGACCCCCGGACAGGGCTGGAAGTTCCGCGCCGGGTCCTCGGCGTTCACGCGGCACTCGATCGCGTGGCCGCGCAGCTGGTGCCGGCTGTCGGGAACGGACAGCGGCTCGCCCGCGGCGATCTTGATCTGCTCCTTCACCAGGTCCAGGCTCGCGGTCATCTCCGTGACGGGGTGCTCGACCTGGATGCGCGTGTTCATCTCCATGAAGTAGTAGGAGCCGTCGGCGTTGAGCAGGAACTCCAGCGTGCCCGCGCCGCGGT
Source organism: Opitutaceae bacterium (assembly GCA_035502155.1). Classification (GTDB taxonomy): domain Bacteria; phylum Verrucomicrobiota; class Verrucomicrobiia; order Opitutales; family Opitutaceae; genus Fen-1467. Next base: position 1,768 of record DATJUU010000196.1, on the reverse strand, counting down.
AGCCGATGTTCGACGCCAGCTGGACCGCGCTCGCGCCCATCCGCACCCGCAGCTCCGGGGTGAGCGCCGGCGAGGGCGCCTCCTCGATCAGCTTCTGGTGCCGGCGCTGGACCGAGCAGTCCCGCTCGCACAGGTGCACGACCTTCCCGAACGTGTCGCCGAGCACCTGGATCTCCACGTGCCGCGGGCGCTCGAGGTACTTCTCGATGTACACCGCGTCGTTCCCGAAGGCCGCCAGCGCCTCGCCGCGCGCCAGCTGGAAGTGGCGCCCGAAGTCGTCCTCGTCGGGCGCGACCCGCATCCCCTTGCCGCCGCCGCCGGCCGCGGCCTTGATGATGACCGGGAAGCCGATCTCGCGCGCGGCCGCGAGGCCGGCGTCGGCATCCTCGACCGGGCCGGGGGTGCCGGGCACGATCGGCACGCCCGCCGCCTGCGCGAGGCGCCGCGCCTCCGCCTTGTCGCCCATGCTGCGGATCTGGTCCGGCGTCGGCCCGATGAACGTGATGTTCGAGGCCGCCACGATCTCGGCGAACTCGGCGTTCTCCGCCAGGAACCCGTAGCCCGGGTGGATCGCGTCGGCGCCCGTGATCTCGGCCGCCGCGATGATCTGCGGGATCTTGAGGTAGCTGTCGCGCGCCGGCGGCGGCCCGATGCACACGTCGTCGTCGGCGAAGCGCACGTGCAGCGACTCGCGGTCCGCCTCGCTGTAGACGGCCACGGTGGCGATGCCGAGTTCGCGGCACGCCCGGATGATGCGGAGGGCGATCTCGCCGCGGTTGGCGATGAGGACTTTCTTGAACATCAGTGCGACATCGGGTCCCTGCTGAGGCCCGGGATGCCGTCCTCCGGCGCGGCGCGGGTCGCGTCCCCCGACCCGCCGGGCTCCAGCGGCGCGGCCGTCTTGGCCCGCGGCGCCTTCTTCGCGCCGGGCCCGCCGCCCTTCTCCTCGAAGCCCTCGAAGGTGCGGTCGCTGGCCGCCGCGATGCCCTGGACCGACAGCTGGAATTCGGTGGGGTTGGAGCAGTAGTAGAGCGCGTGGTCGAGATCGATCGCGCCGTTGGTGTACCACTGCATCAGGCTCTGGTCGAACGACTGCATCCCGTACTGGACCGTGCCTTCCTTGATCAGATCGGGGATCGCCAGCTGCGCCTTCATGTCGCGGATGTTCTCGCGCACCGCCGCCGTGTTGATCAGGATCTCGCACGCCGGCACCCGGCTGGTCCCGTCCAGCGCCGGCACCAGGCGCAGCGAGATCACCGCCTGCAGCGCCGTGGAGAGCAGGTGGCGCACCTCCTCGTGCTGGTGCGGCGGGTAGAAGGAGATCACCCGGTTGATGGTCTGCGTGGCGTCGGTGGTGTGCAGCGTCGAGAAGACGAGGTGGCCCGTGTCGGCGGCCTTGATGGCCGTGTCGAGCGTCTCCATGTCGCGGATCTCGCCGACCAGGATGACGTCCGGGTTCTGCCGCAGGATGTGCCGCAGCGCGTTGTGGAACGAGAGCGTGTCCGCCCCGATCTCGCGCTGGCTGATCATCGAGTTCACGTCCCGGTGGAGGAACTCGATCGGGTCCTCGATCGTGATGATGTTGATCGCGCGGTGCTGGTTGATGTGGTTGATCATCGCCGCCAGCGCCGTGGACTTGCCGCTGCCCGTCACGCCCGTCACGAGCACCAGCCCGCGCGGCTTCAAGGCGATGGCCTCGAGGATCTTGGGCAGCCGGAGCTCGTCGATCGTCTTCACCTCGTAGGGGATCACCCGGAAGGCGAAGGCC
>DATJUU010000195.1:0-6736 GCA_035502155.1 Opitutaceae bacterium | reverse complement strand
AAATTCATGGCGGCGCTTCAGGGGACGCGACGGGGCGCCGGGAATGGCGGAGAGGGAGGGATTCGAACCCTCGGTACGGTTACCCGTACACATGATTTCCAATCATGCACATTAGACCACTCTGTCACCTCTCCGGGGACCGTGTCGGCGCGTGGTGAGACGCTTCCGGCGCGTGGCTAAGGGGATAGATAGAGCGGAAAGCGCGCAGGAGGGTCAAGGGCGAATCCCGCGCGCCGTCAAGTGGCATTCACCCAAAAGCTACTTGCGCGACCATGAGCCGCTGGTAGCTTGGTGGGTCTTTTTTTCCCGGAGCGCGCCCATGGTTTCCGCCAACGCCGAACTGGCCTACAACAGCAAGATCGAGGGGGATGTCGTCGTGTCCCGGCTGGACGCGGTGATCAACTGGATCCGCACCAACTCAATGTGGCCCATGCCCATGGGCCTGGCGTGCTGCGCCATCGAACTCATGGCCGTCGCGGCGGCGCGCTTCGACATCGCCCGGTTCGGGGCCGAGGTGATGCGTTTCTCCCCCCGGCAGGCGGATTGCATGATCGTGGCCGGCACTGTGACCTACAAGATGGCCCCGCAGGTCCGCCGCATCTACGACCAGATGGCCTCTCCCAAGTGGGTCATCGCCATGGGCGCCTGCGCCAGCACCGGCGGCATGTACCGCAGCTACGCCGTCCTGCAGGGCGTCGACCGGATCGTGCCGGTGGACGTCTACGTCAGCGGCTGTCCGCCGCGGCCGGAAGCCCTGCTCGACGCCCTGATCAAACTCCAAGCCAAAGTCAGCCGCGAACCGGCGGCCCGGCAGCTCTTCCGCGCCTGATCCACCCGAGCGCCCGCCGATGACCGCCACGCCCGTCGCCGCCCTGATCCAGGAGAGATTTCCGCAGGTCGCCGGCCGGCCGAGCGGGGATTGGCCGGCATTCAACGTGCCGGCGGACCAGGTGCTCGCGGTGCTGCGCACCCTGCGCGACGAGGCCGGCTTCGACGTGCTGACGGATATCACGGCGATCGATGCCGGCCTTGGGCATTCGCCCCGCTTCACCGCGGTCTGGCACCTGTTCTCCACCACCGGTCACACGTACGTGCGTCTCGCGGCCGCCTGCGCCGACGCCGCCCGCCCCGCCGTGCCCAGCGCCACCGGACTCTGGCCCGCCGCGAACTGGCACGAGCGCGAGGCCTACGACATGTTCGGCATCGCCTTCGCCGGGCATCCCGACCTGCGGCGCATCCTGATGTGGGACGGCTACCCGTATTTTCCACTGCGCAAGGACTTCCCGCTCGCCGGCCTCGAAACGGTGCTGCCCGACGCCGAGGTGGCGGCGGAAACCGCCGCCAAGGTGCAGGCGGCGCCGCTGATGGGCGGACCGTTCGTCGCCCCCCCGGGCACGACCATGGACGAAGCTGAGCCGCGCGCCGGCGATCAGAGCTGGACGGAGCGCGAGGAGAAGCCCCGCTGACGTCCCCCCCGCCATGGCGACCGAATACACCTTTCCGGACAGTGGGGCCAAGACGGCCGCGGCCGCGCCCGGGTCGGAGAAGATGACGATCAGCATGGGGCCGTCGCACCCGTCGACGCACGGCGTGCTGCGCCTGCAGCTCGAGTTGGACGGCGAGGTGGTGACCGCGGCCGACCCGGTCGTCGGCTACCTGCACCGCGGGGACGAGAAGATCGCCGAAAACATGACCTACAACCAGTTCGTGCCGTACACGGACCGGTTGGACTACCTGGCGCCGCTGGCCAACAACGTGGCCTATGCCATCGCGGTCGAACGCCTCGCCCAGCTCGAGGTGCCGCCGCGCTGCCAGGCGATCCGGGTGCTGATCGCCGAGCTGGCGCGCATCTCCTCGCACCTCATGGGGCTGGGAGCGTTCGGCATCGACGTGGGCGCCTGGACCGTGTTCCTCTACACGTTCACCGAGCGGGAAAAGCTCTACAAACTGTTCGAGGAGCTGACCGGTGCGCGCTTCACCACCAGTTACACCCGCATCGGCGGGCTGGCGCGCGACGTGCCCGACGGCTGGCCCGGGCGGGTGGGGGAGTTCTGCGACCAGTTCCTGCCGCGGCTGGAGGAAACCCTCGCCCTGCTCACGCGCAACCGCATCTTCCTCGACCGCACCGCCGGCATCGGCGTGATCTCGAGGGAGGACGCGATCGCCTACGGGCTCACCGGTCCAAACCTGCGCGCCAGCGGCGTGCCGCTCGACCTGCGCAAGGACCGGCCTTATTGCGGTTACGAGCAGTATGAATTCGACGTGCCGGTCGGCACCAAGGGCGACTGCTACGACCGCTACCTCTGCCGCGGCGAGGAGATGCGCCAGTCGGTGCGCATCATCCGGCAGGTGCTGAAGAACTTTCCCGGCGGCGACTGGTTCGCGCGGGACGCGCGGAGGATCTTCGCGCCGCCCAAGGACAAGATCCTGACCAGCATGGAGGAGCTCATCCAGAACTTCATGCTCGTCACCGAGGGGCCGCAGCTGCCGCCGGGCGAGGTCTATTTCGAGGCGGAGAATCCCAAGGGCGCGCTCGGTTTCTACGTCGTCTCCAAGGGCGGCGGCGTGCCCTGGCGCCTGAAGATCCGCAGCCCCTCATTCTGCAACCTGAGCATCCTGCCCAAGGTCTGCGTCGGCGCCATGCTCGCCGACATCGTCTCCCTCCTCGGCTCGCTCGACTTCGTCATGGGCGAGTGCGACCGCTGATCCCGCTTCCCGTGAACCTCCGGCCCGCCACCCTGCAGAAGATCGACGAGGTCATCACCCACTACCCGGTGCGGCGCAGCGCGGCGCTGCCGCTGCTGCACCTCGTGCAGGAGGACCAGGGTTGCATCTCGGATGCCGCCATCGAGTGGATCGCGCAGAAGCTGGGCCTGCAGCCGATCAACATCTACGAGCTCGTGACCTTCTATCCGATGTTTCGCCGGCAGCCGGGCGGCCGCCACCACATCCGGGTGTGCCGCACCCTCTCCTGCGCGCTGGGCGGCGCCCGCCAGGTGTGCGCGGAACTGGAGAAGCAGCTCGACTGCCCCGCCGGCGGGACCTCGCGCGACGGCGAGGTGACCATCGAATACGTCGAGTGCCTCGCCAGCTGCGGCTCCGGCCCGGTGGTGATGGTCGACGAGGAACTTCACGAACACGTCGACCCGGCCAAGGTGCGCGACCTGGCCGCCCAGATCAAACAGCAGGCGGCGGCCCGCGGCCGCACCTGAACCCCTTCCGCATGGATCCCCGCCCGGCCACCGACCTCCTTTTCACCTACGGCACGCTCCGCCGGGCCGCCGGCCATGCCGCGCACCGGCTGCTGGCCGACAGCGCCGAGATCGTCGGTCACGGCACCGTCCGCGGCCGGCTGTACGACGCGGGCGAATTTCCGGTGCTGGTGCCCGATCCGCAGGGCGTCGGGGTGACCGGCGAGGTCTACCGGGTGTTCGGGCCGCCCAGCGTCTTCATCAAGCTCGACCACTACGAGGGCTTCGAACCCGAGTCGCCCGACACGAGCGAATTCCGCCGCGATCTGGTGGCGGTGAACATGAGCGACGGCCGCACCGTCACCGCCTGGGCCTACATCTACCAACGGCCCCTGTTTGACCTGCATCCGATCCCGCACGGCGACTACGCGCGTTACCTGCGCGAGAAATCCGACGGCGCCGCCTCGACCTGAGGCGGACCCGACCCTGCGCCCCGCACACCATGCCGCATCCCGCCGAACGCCGCCTTATTTTCCAGCACATCGACGAGCCGGGCTATGCCGTCGACCTGGGCTGCTATCTGCGGCACGGAGGCTACGAGGCGCTGCGGAAGGCCGTCCAGCGCAAGCCGGAGGAGATGGTCGACGAGGTCAAGAAATCCGGCCTGCGCGGCCGCGGCGGCGCCGGCTTCCCCTGCGGGGTGAAGTGGAGCCTGCTCGACCGCAAGAGCGGCAAGCCGATCTATCTCATCGTCAACGCCGACGAGTCGGAGCCGGGCACGTTCAAGGACCGCTACCTCATCCACCAGGACCCGCACCAGCTGATCGAGGGGATCATGATCACCTGCTGGGCCAACCAGGTGCGGCAGGCGTACATCTACATCCGCGGCGAGTTTCCCAAGGGCGCGCGCATCCTCGAACAGGCGATCGCCGAGGCGCGGGCGCAGCATTTCGTCGGCCCGGACGTCCTCGGCACCGGCTACGGCTGCGAGATCTACGTCCACCGCGGCGCCGGCGCCTACATCTGCGGCGAGGAGACGGGCCTGATCGAATCGCTCGAGGGCAAGCGCGCCTACCCGCGGATCAAGCCCCCGTATTTTCCGGCCGTGCTCGGCCTCTACCAGTGCCCGACGATCGTCAACAACGTCGAGACCCTCTGCCACGTGCGGCACATCGCGGCGATGGGGGGCGAGGCCTTCGCCAAGATCGGCACGCCCAACAACACGGGCACCCGCATCCTGTGCGTGAGCGGCCACGTCCAGCGCCCCGGCTATTACGAGCTCGAATGCGGCAAGGTGACGCTCGGGCAGCTGCTCCACGACATCTGCGGCGGGCCGCGGCCGGGCCGGACGTTCAAGGCCGTCATCCCCGGCGGCTCGTCGGCGAAAATCCTCCGCTGCGGCGAACGCTTCAAGTTCAAGCGGCGCGACGGCACCAGCGTCGACTGGGGCGTCGAGGACATCCCCATGGACTTTGACTCGCTCGCGGCGGTCGGGTCGATGGGCGGCTCGGGCGGTGTGATCGTGATGGACGACTCGACCGACATGGTGGCCGCGCTGGCGAACATCAACGCCTTCTACGCCCACGAGAGCTGCGGCCAGTGCACCCCGTGCCGCGAGGGTTCGCTCTGGATGAAGAAGATCACCGGCCGTATGGTGGCGGGCGGCGCCCGGCCGCAGGACGGCGACCTGCTCAAAAGCGTGGCCGACCAGATCGCGGGCCGCACCATCTGCCCGTTCGGCGAGGCCTGCGCCTGGCCCACCCAGAGCTTCGTCCTCAAGTTCGGCGACGAGTTCAAGTCCTACGCCGCGCGCCCGGCGCCGCCTGCCGCGGCCATCCCCCTGGTCTAGGCCCGCCCCATGATCGCTCCGCCCAAACCCGACCTCATCACCGTCAACATCGACGGCCGGGAGATCGCCGTGCCGAAGGGCACGAACATGATCGAGGCGGCGCGGCTGCTCGGCATCGAGGTGCCGCATTTCTGCTACCACCCCAAGCTGACCGTGGCCGGGAACTGCCGGATGTGCCTCGTCGAGATGGGCATGCCGGCGCTCGATCCGACGACGAAGCAGCCGCTGGTCGACCCGGCGACAGGCCGGCCCAAAATCAACTGGGTGCCGAAGCCGACGATCGCGTGCTTCACCAACGCCGCGCCCGGCCTGCACATCCGCACCACCACGCCGCTGGTCCGGGAGTGCCGCGAGGGCGTGATGGAGTTCCTGCTCATCAACCACCCGCTCGACTGCCCGATCTGCGACCAGGCGGGCGAGTGCAAGCTGCAGGAGCAGGCCACCGGCTACGGCCGCGGCTACTCCCGCTTCGTCGAGCGCAAGAACGTGAAGCCCAAGCGCACGGCGCTCGGCCCGCGCGTCATGCTCGACGACGAGCGCTGCATCCTCTGCTCGCGCTGCATCCGCTTCTGCCAGGAGGTGGCGAAGGACGACGTGCTCGGCTTCGTCGACCGCGGCAGCTTCAGCACGCTGACCTGCTACCCCGGCCGCCAGCTCGAGAACAACTATTCGCTCAACACCGTCGACATCTGCCCGGTGGGCGCGCTGACCAGCACCGACTTCCGCTTCAAGATGCGCGTGTGGTTCCTGAAGACGACGCCGGGCATCTGCCCGGAGTCGTCCGCCGGGGCGAACACCGAGGTCTGGAGCCGCGAGGGCGTGATCCACCGCATCACGCCGCGGCGCAACGACGAGGTGAATGACACCTGGATGGCCGACAGCGGCCGGCTGCTGTACAAGCAGGTCGCCGCCGCCCACCGCCTCACGGAGGCGAAGGTGGCCGGCGCGGCGGTGCCGGCGGATGCGGCCATCGCGCAAGCCGCCGACCTGTTCAAACGCGGCGGCGCCGCCGTCGTCGGCTCGGGCCGCAGCTCGGTCGAGGAGCAGTTCCTGACGCGCCAGCTCGCGGAGGCGGTCCAGGCGCCGGCGTGGCTGGTGAGCCGGGTGGGGCAGGGGGACGGACTGCTCATTTCGGCGGATCGGAATCCGAATGTCCGCGGCGCGCTTGTCACGGGTCTGATCAAGGCGCTGCCGGCGCCGCAGTTGACGGAGCTCGCCGCCGGGATCGATGCCGGCAAGATCACCACCGTGCTGAGCGTCGGTGAGGATCTCGCGGCCGCGGGCCTGACCGCCGCGCAGCTCGGCAAGGTCGCCGTGATCTACCTCGGCACCCACGCCGATGCCACCAGTGCCGCCGCCCGGATCGTCATTCCGACGCTGACGGTGTTCGAGAAGAACGGCACCTTCATCAACCAGCAATTCCGCCTGCAGAAGTTCGCCGCGGCCGTGCCGGGCCCGAAGGGCGTGGCCGACGACCTGGCGACGCTGTCCCGGCTGGTCCGCGCCGTGGGCGGGCCGGCGCTCGCGGGCGACATCGACGGCCTGTGGGTGACGCTGGCCGCGCAGGTGAGGCAATTCGCCGCGATCGCCTACACGAACCTGCCGGGCACCGGCCTGCTGCTGGACGCAACCGAATTTGCGGGCCTGCCGTTCGCCGAACGCGAGGCGCTGCATTTCAAACCGGCGGCCCCGGCCG
>DATJUU010000194.1:0-5062 GCA_035502155.1 Opitutaceae bacterium | reverse complement strand
AGGGCGTTGAACTTCGGCGTCAGGTACTCGGCGCAGCTGTCCAGGGAGGCGAGCTGGATGTAGTCGGCCTCCGGCACCTCGATGCCGTGGCGCTTGCGCAGCTCCATCACGATGTCGAGGAAGTCCATGGAATCGAGCTGGAGCTGGTCGCGGAGGCGGACGTCAGCCTTCAACCGGCTCAGGTCCTCGTCCGGCGCGATGTCGGCGATGATCGCGGTGACCAGCTGCTTGCATTCGTCTTTCGTCATGGGGGCGGTGCGTGTCAGGCGCGGAAACGGGTGATGATGAGGGTGGAATTGATTCCAAGCATACCAAACGAGTTGTTCAGAATTGCGTCAACCCGTTTTGCCGCCCGCGGCTCGTTCAGGACCAGTCCGGGCAGATCGCACTGCGGGTCAAGCTCGTCGACGTTGATCGTCGGGTGGACCGTCAGGTCGTTGAAGGACGGCAGGTTGCCGGCGAGCTCGAGCGCGCCCGCCGCGCCCATCGCGTGGCCGATGAAGCTCTTGGTGTTGTTGATCAGCACATCCGGGCAGCCGGCGAACACCTCGCCGATGGCGAGGCATTCCTGGATGTCGCCCTGCGGCGTGGCGGTGGCGTGGGTGTTGACGATGTCGATGTCGGCCGGCTGGAGCCCGGCGCGGGCGACGGCCTGGCGGATGCACTCGGCCTGGCGCGCCGCGTTGGGCAGCACGTAGTCGGTGGCGTCGGAGTTGACGCAGTAGCCGGCGACCTCGCCGTAGATCTTCGCCCCGCGCTTCAGCGCGTCCTCCAGCCGCTCGAGCGTGTAGATGCAGCCGCCCTCGCTGACGACAATGCCGTTGCGCTTCTTGTCGAACGGCCGGCTGGCCTTGGTCGGGTCGGGATGCGAGGCGAGCGCGCCCTGGCTCTTGAAGGCGGCGAAGATGCCGAAGGTCTGGATGCTCTCGCTCACCCCGCCGGCGAAGGCGACGTCGACCTCGCCGAGCCGCAGCATCTGCGCGGCGTGGATCAGGCCGAGGTTGCCGGCGGCGCAGGCGGCGCCGAGGGTGTACGCCGGGCCGGTGATGCCGAGGTTGAGCGAGACCTCGCCCGCCGGGTTGTTCGCCACCGTGCGGGGGTTGTGGTGATGAGTCCAGAAGCGGGTGTCGTACTTGAAGAGGGAGATGTTGTAGATCTCGTGCTCGGTCTCGACGTTGCCGTGCTCGGTGATGCCGAGGTAGATGCCGGCGCGCGACTTGTCCGCCGCCTCCCAGTCGATCCCGCTGTCGGCCAGCGCCTCGCGGGCGCAGTAGATGCTGATGCTGCCGGCGCGGGTGCCGATGCGAATGTCCTTTTTCTTCTGGTGCTTGAGCGGGTCGAAATGGCAGACGCCCGCCGGCTGCGCACCCATGTACCGCACCTCGATCAGCTCCACGCCGGACACGCCGCCGAGCAGGTTCTGGCGGAACTCGGCCAGGTTGTTCCCGTTCGGGGCGGTGAGCCCCAGGCCGGTGATGACGATGCGGGACGGCGGCATGTGGACAGTAAAGGAAGACTTCAAGCGCCGGTTGTCAGGCGCGCAAGAGAGTTTTGCCTAGCCTTCGCGGCGGGAAAATCAATACAACTCTCGGCGATGAACGTTCTCGTGGTCGGCGGGGCCGGTTACATTGGGAGCCACTGCGTGCGGCAGCTGGCCGCGGCGGGCCACCGGCCGGTGGTGGTCGACAACCTGGTCTACGGGCACCGCGGCGCCCTCGCGCCCGGGGTGCCGTTCTACGAGACCGGCCTGGGCGACGAGGCGGCGGTGCGGGCGATCCTGGCGAAGGAGCAGATCGGGGTCGTCATGCATTTTGCCGCCTACTGCTACGTCGGCGAGTCGGTCAAGGACCCGCTCAAGTACTACCTCAACAACGTCGCGGCCACCCTGCACCTGCTCGAGGCGATGCGCGCCGCGGACGTGCGGCGCTTCGTGTTCTCCTCCACCTGCGCGACCTACGGCGTCCCCGCCGCCCTGCCCCTGGTCGAGACGATGCCGCAGCACCCGATCAACCCCTACGGCCAAACCAAGCTCGACGTCGAGAACGCGCTCAGGGCCCTGGCCCGCGCCGAGGGCCTGAGCTTCGCCGCCTTCCGCTACTTCAATGCCGCCGGCGCCGCCGAGGACGGATCCATCGGCGAGGATCACGATCCGGAGACGCACCTGATCCCGCTGGCCATCGACGCCGCGCTCGGCCGCCGGCCCGCCCTCCAGCTCTTCGGCACCGACTACCCCACCCCGGACGGCACCTGCCTGCGCGACTACGTCCACGTCGACGACCTCAGCCGCGCCCACATCGCCGTGTTCGACCGGCTGGCGCAGCCGGGGGCCGCGTTGTTCTACAATCTCGGCACCGGCCGGGCGTTCTCCAATCGCGAGGTCATCCGGGCGGTGGAAAAGGTCTCGGGCCGGAAGGTGCCGGTCGTCGAGGCGCCCCGCCGCGCCGGCGACCCACCGGCGCTGTACGCCGACTCGACGCTGGCCCAACGCGAGCTGGGCTGGCAGGTGAAGTTCGCCGACCCGGAGTCGATCATCGCCACCGCGTGGAAGTGGCACTCGGCGCACCCGCAGGGATTCGGCGGCCGTCGGTGACGGCAGACGTCTCCATGCCGGATTGTTTTTGCCGCCAAGAGGCACAAAAGTGACGGCGGCTTCGGCGCAGGTCATTGACGCGCCTATGGGCGCGACGGAGACACTGGCATAGCGCCAAGACCCTTTTGAGCCTTTTTGCGGCCAAAAGGAACCAATCCCCGCCGCCTCAGAACTTCAGCCCGAGCGCGTCGATGCGCTTGCGCAGCGTCGTCCGCGTGATGCCCAGGCGCTCGGAGGCGCGCACGAGATTGCCGCGCTCGTCGCGCAGCACCCGCTCGATCATCTCCCGCTCGAGGCGCTCCAGCACCGGTTCGGTCCCCTCCTCCTTCAACCGGGCGTAGACGAAATCCAAGGCCTCGCGCAGCGTCCCGGGGCCCGGCGCGGGGGCGGGCGCGGGCTCCACGGCCGGAACCAACGGCGGCAGCGAGGCGCCGGGCGCCGGGGGCGATGCCGGCAGGGGCATCGGCGGCAGGCTGCCGGTGCCCACGACCGCGGACTCGCGGATCTCGGGCGGCAGGTCCTTGAGCAGGATCGTGTCGCCCTGCGCCACCACCGCGCTGCGGTAGATGACGTTCTCCAGCTCGCGCACGTTGCCGGGCCAGCGCTGCCGCAGCAGCAGGGCCATGACCTCGGCCGCCACCTTCTGCACGCGGGCCTTCTTCTGCTTGGCCAGCGTCTGCAGCACGTAGTCGACGATCTGCGGCACGTCCTCGAGGCGCTCGCGCAGCGGCGGCATGCGGATGCGCACGACGTTGAGCCGGTAGTAGAGGTCCTCGCGGAAGGTCCGCGCCTTGACGATCTCCTCCAAGTCCTTGTTGGTCGCCGCGATCACCCGGACGTCGACCTTGATCGTGCCGGTGCCGCCGACGCGCTGGATCTCGCCCTCCTGCAGCACGCGCAGGATCTTGGTCTGCGTCGCCAGGGTCATGTCGCCGATCTCGTCGAGGAAGACGGTGCCGCCGTCGCAGAGCTCGAACTTGCCGATGCGCTGGGCGGTGGCGCCGGTGAACGAACCCTTCTCGTGGCCGAAGAGCTCGCTTTCGATCAGGTTCTCCGGGATCGCCGCGCAGTTGACGGCGAGGAACGGCTTCGTCGCGCGGTGGCTGTGCTGGAAGATGCTCCGGGCGACGAGCTCCTTGCCGGTGCCGCTCTCGCCGGTGATCATGACGGTGACGTCGCTCGCCGTCACCTGCCCGATGATCTTGAAGACCTCCTGCATCGCGGCCGAGTTGCCGACGATGCCCTCCTTGTAGTCCTCGGTGTTGAGGCTCGGCTTGTAGTCGCCGGCGGCCCGCTGGTCGGCGCGGGCCTGCAGGGCGTTCTCGGTCAGGACCAGCACCCGCTGCGGGTCGAACGGCTTCATGATGTAGTCGAACGCCCCGTATTTCATCGCCTCGATCGCCGTCTGGGCGGTGCCGAAGGCGGTCATGAGGATGACGAGCTGGCGCGGGTTGATCGAACGGAGGTGCTGGAGGGTCTCGATCCCGCCCATCCCGCCCATGCGCACGTCGAGGAAGATGACGTCCGGCGCGGCCTTGCGCACCGCGGCCACCGCCTCCTCGCCGCTCGCGGCGGTCGCGACCGCGTAGTCGCGCGACGAGAGCACGCGGGTCAGCGAGTAGCGGATCTCGGCGTCGTCGTCGATGATGAGGATGGTGGGCCGGGCGGCAGCCATGGTGGTGGAGGGAACAAACGTCGGGCCGCGCTGATCAACTGGCGTTTGGCCCGAAAGGGGCCTTACTTAGGACAAATGCTTGGATGGTCAATTAACTTGTGCCGCGTCTTTGGCATCCGCCTCGCGGTCCACTTCACGTTCCTGCTGTTGCTGGCCTACGTGGCGTGGGCCGGGTGGGCCGACGGCGGCTGGGCGGGCGTGGGCTGGAGCCTGGTCTTCGTGGGCCTGCTGTTCACCTTCATCGTCCTGCACGAACTCGGGCATTCGCTCACCGCGCGGCGGTTCGGCATCGGCGTGCCGCGCATCCTGCTGCTGCCGATCGGCGGCATGGCCGAGTTTGACTCGATCCCCCGCCAGCCGAGCCGGGAGCTGCTGATCGCCCTGGCCGGCCCGGCCGTCAACTGGGTCTGCGTGCTCCTGCTCCTGCCCCTGGTGTCGCTGCCCCATTTCTGGAGCGACCCCGAGGTTGAGGTCAGTTTCCGCGGGTTGGGTCAGATCGTGCTCTGGATCAATCTCATCATGGGCACTTTCAACCTGCTGCCGATCTTCCCGATGGACGGCGGACGCATCCTGCGCTCGCTCCTGGCGATGCGCTGGCCCTACCTCAAGGCGACGGCCTGGGCCGCGACCACCGGCAAGGTGCTCGCCGTGATCGCCGCGGCCACCGCCCTGTACCGCGGGGCGCCGCTCGCCGCCCTGCTCTTCGCCTTCATCTTCGTCGCCGGCGACCTCGAATACCGCGCGGTCCGGCGCCGCGAGGAGGAGAACGCCCAGTGGCAGCTCCTCATCCGCCGCCT
>DATJUU010000193.1:0-4461 GCA_035502155.1 Opitutaceae bacterium | reverse complement strand
GGGCAAGGCGCGAAGAGCCAAGAGCCCGGAGCGGGAAATCTCACCCCTTGCGCTTGGCCCTATGCGCTTCGCGCTTAGCCGTTCCCTAAACCCTTAGCCCGTAGCGCTTCGCGCCTTGCCCTTTGCGCTTTGCTCTTAGCCGTTACTTCTCGATCTCGACCGACGAGACGCGGAGCATGACGTTGAGCTGCGACGCGTTGCCCGGGGCCACGGAGAGCGAGAACTGCTCCAAGCCGATGTAGGGCGCGCGGTGCGACAGCTCGACGTAGAAGCGCTTGAGCGAGTCCCAGTCGACGTTGCGCAGCGAGAACTGGATGGTGTTGACGGCGAACTGGCTGGTGCGCTCGGTGCCCAGGATCTCGCTGGCGGCGTTGCCGCGCACCCCGACCTCGTCGGCGATGGTGCTGAGCTCGCCGAGCAGCCGGGTGCTGCTGAAGGTGTGGCCGGGGTCGAGGTGGGCCACCGCCTTGGCGGCCGCGGTCTCGATGCTCGCGCGGTTGTCGAGCCAGCGCTGCTGGACCGCGAGCTGGGCGGAGTTGGCCTGCCACTGCAGCCAGAACGCGCGGCCGCGCCGGCCCACGGCCGACAGCCAGAGCAGCGCGCCGAGGGCGAGGAGCGCGGTCAGCAGCACCTTCTCGCGGAACAGCCGGGTGAGGAAGAAGGCCTTCATGAGGGATTGGCGGCGGCCGGCACCGCCCCCGGCTTGAAGGTGATCGTGAGGACGAAGCGGGTGATGCCGCCGCGGTCGGTGGTCTGGCCGAGCTCGACGTGGTCGCAGGCCGGGAGCTCCCGGAGCGCGGTCTGGTAGTTGTTCACGTCGGGCGTCGAGTTGGTCTGGCCCTCGATCTCGAGGGTGTAGAGGCCCTTGGTGCTGGTGCGCAGGAACTGGATGTTGGTGCCCTGGAGCTTGCTCCCGGCGAGCGAGATCATCTCCAGCGGCAGGAGGCGGTTGGCGGAGAGTTCCTCGATGCGGCTGGCGAGGCTGTTCTTCGTCTCGATCGCCTCCACCGCGGGCGCCTGGGCGGCGGCCCGGGCGGCGCGCGCCTTGAGCCAGAGCCCGGCGCCGGCGAGGCCGAGCTCGAGCGCGGCGGCCAGCGCCACCGCGCCCATCCCGGCCTGGAAGGCCCGCCATAGATACCGGTCGCGGGTCCGCTCGCGGCGGCGCGCGGCCAGCTCGGCCTTGTCCCGCACGTCGAGGGCGTCGAGGTCCGCCACCGCGAAGCGCGCGACGCGCCCGGCGGCGGCGAACGCCAGCTCCTCCTCGCCCACGCGGGACACCGTGCCGGTCACGGCCGCGACCGCCACCGGCGCGGGCAGGCCGGCGAGCTGCGCCGTGAGGGCGGCCTGCGCCGCCGCCCGTTCCTCGGGCGCCGCGTCGGGCGCGAGCTGGCGCGTCGCCACCACGGCCGGCACGGGATCGGGCCCGTCCCAGCCGAGGGCGGTGACGAAGTCCGCGCCGTTGACGAGCAGCGCGCGGGCGCCGGCCGGCGGCAGGCCCAGCCAGACCGCCAGCGCGGGCAGCACGGCCTCGGCGTCGGCCCATTCCGCCGCGTCGTCGACCGTGAAGCGGCGGCGGTAGGCGGCGTAGATCAGGACCCGGCTCGAGCCGGGGCGATGAAAATACCCGTAGAGGAGGTGCGGCACCGGAAACGGCGACATCCCCTCCAGCGCCAGCGCGACCTGCGCGGCGACGTCGGCCGGCTCCGTCCCGGGCATCAACGGCGCGACCCGCACGAAGAAGGCGTGGTCGGGCAGGAGCACGACCTTCTGGGTCGCGGGGCCGGAAAAACCGAGGGACGAGAGCAGGCTCATGAGGACGGCGGGGGCGCGGTGGGAGTTATCTCATCATTTTCGCGGATATCCAGCAGCGTAAAGGGATAATTGAGCGCCGGCGGCGTGGTCGTGCCCGAGGCGGTGGTCGCGGCCGAGGTGCCGGCCTGATCGGAGGTCGGGGTCGTCGGCGGGGTCACGGTGGTCATGGTGGCGGGCGTCGTGCCGGTGTTGGCGGTGGGCGTGGTGGGCGGATCGGCGGGCGGCAGCCGGGCCCCCCCGGGCGGGGCCACGACGGCGGACAGGTTGAAGGACGTAGACCCCTCCCGCACCGTTACGTTCACCCGCAGGCAGGTCACCTGGGTGCCGAGGCGCGGCGAGGCCATCGCCTGGCCCACCAGCGTCGCCACGTCCCCCTGACTGCGGAACCAGATCGGCCCCTGGTGCGCATAGGAGCCGGTGCCGGCGAGATAGTCCTCGATCTTGCGGACGTTGGTGTCGTCGTAGCCGCCGAGCGCGGCCAGGGTCGTCTCCCGCGCGCCGTTGATGTTGGGCTGGGCGAAATCGTACAGCGAGACGCTGTCGACAAAGCGCTGCCACAGCTCGTTGGGCTGGCCCTGATCGTCGAAGAGCAGGTCGCGGACGTACTTGATCGAGCCGAGCTCGGAGAACGAGTGCAGGGAGCGCTCCGGCGGGTCGAACGGGATAACGGAGCGCTCGTAGTCGGTCGGCCGCGCGCTGAAGGAGTCGACCGGCTCGTACCCCGGCTGCATCCAGACCAGGAGGGCGTCCGCCAGGCGCTCGGCGTCGGTCGGTTTCTGGTCCAGGAGCAGGAAGAGGTCGCGCAGGGTCGCGAAGTCGGCGTGCGGCAGCGAGATCTTCCCGCTCTCGTCCTCGAGGGCCACGGTGACGGTCAGGCCGGCGGGCGGGGTGTAGCCGGCGAAACCGAGCGGATCGCCCCAACCCTCATTCGGGCTGCTGAGGTTGCCGTCGACCGAGCGGAATTCCTGGAGCACCGCGAGCGTCGTCTCGAGCGCCGAGTACGCCTCGACGCGGAGGCGGTCGGCGCTGGCCTCGCGGGCGTCGGCCAGCAGGTCGATCGTGGTCCGCTCGAGGTACTTCGTCATCGCGAAGGCCGTGAGCAGCAGTCCCATCAGCACGAGCAGGATGACGGAGCCGGCTTCGCCCATTCGACTTCGCTCAGGGCTACGCTGGGCGCGGCCCGGCTGACCTTCATGTTTCGGCGCGGGCATGGTCAGAACAGCGGCAGCGCCTGGCTGGCCGACGGGAGGGTGATGACCGTCTCGCGGCTCATCCGGTCATAGGTGAAGCGCAGCCGCACCCGGGTCGGCAGCTGCCAGTGGCCGCTGGAGTCGCGCTGCAGCGCCGGGTAGGTCTGCCAGCTGTCGAAGCCCGCGTTGTAGTAGTCGTAGCTGAGGGCGGTGACGAGCGGCGAGAGCACGGTGGCGCGCGGCGGCTCGTCGGAAAAATGGGTCTCGAAGCGCGAATGCCAGTAGAGCGTCAGCCCCTGGCCCGGGCGCAGCCCGAGCGAGCAGACCACGTCCGGCAGCGGCGTGTCCCCCCAGGCCAGCACCCGGCAGCCCGCGGGCAGCTCGAACGTCAGGAGGTCGTCGGTGCCGCCGTCGGGCGTCCGGATCTCCTGCACCGACAGGGCCTGCACGCCCTGCGCCGTGGGCAGCACGGTGGACTCGAGGGTGTGCTCCACGAACCGGGTCACGGCGCGCACGTGCCGGTCGAACAGCCGCACGTCGGTGCCGCGGCCCCACAGCTCGCCCATCGAGAAGATGAACTGGTTCATCGCCACCATGAGCACGCCGACGAGGGCGAGGGAGAGCAGCAATTCCAGGAGGGTGAAGGCGTTTGGGGATTTGGGATTGCGGATCGCGGATTGCGGAAAGCGATTCGCCCGCGGCGCCTTGCGGCCACGGGTGTGCGTTCCGGTATCCGCGATCCCAAATCCCCAATTCATGGCGCCGTCCCCTGGATTTTCGCGATGCGGTCCTTGGCGTCGGCCAGCAGCTGGCTGCGTTCGACGGGATCGGACCAGGTGGGACGCAGGAGCATGAACGTCTGCGTGATCTTGTAGGGCTGCGGCTTGGCCGGATCGGCGATCGTGCAAGTCCAGGTCACGGTGAACAGGTCGACGGTGCCGGTCGGGGCGACGTCCGCCTGCCAGGTCGCGCGCCGGTTGTTGCCGAGGTCGAGCTGGCCGCCCTCCTCGACCTTGTCGCGATCGGACTGGGTGAGCACCGCCGCGCGCACGAAACGCAGGTCCTCGTCATACTGGTTGCGCCGCGTGGCGGCCTCGTAGGCGTTGAGGGCGTTGACGTAGGTCGCCCCCAGCACCACGGCGGCGAGGGCGAAGATGGCCAGGGCGACGAGGACCTCCAATAACGTAAAGCCGGTTGTGAAATCGATTTTGGATTGCGGATTGCGGATTGCGGATTGGTGAACCCATCCGGTCCGCGGCCTTCGCCGATCGGTGGTATTCTTTCCGAAATCCGCGATCCGAAATCCCAAATTCATGATGGTTTTTTCGCCAGCACCTGGGCGCAGGTCCAGGGGTCGATGTCGACCTGCCAGGCGTTCGGCCCGGTGCGGAACTGCACCCGGAACGCCGTGCAGGTGCCGTCGGGATAAAAGGTGACGCGCGGCACCTCGTCGGTCTCC
>DATJUU010000192.1:0-8016 GCA_035502155.1 Opitutaceae bacterium | reverse complement strand
TTGAGTTCTTCCCGCCGGAGCAGATCGCGCAGGCGCGTCGCCAGGTTTCGGGTGCGATCCGCGGCTTCATCTGCCAGGCCCTGATCCCGGCGATGGAGGGCGGCGGCCGCTACGCCGCTTTCGAAATCCTCGTCGCCGACTCGACCGTCAAGAATCTCCTGCTTGAGGGCCACTTCGACAAGATCCAGCAGTTACTTGAGACGGGCGACGAGAGCGGGTCGCAGTCCTTCAACCGCGATCTCTACCGTCTGATCAAGGAGGCCAAGATCAGCAAGGCCGACGGCCTGCGATACTCGCCGAACCCGCAGGCCCTCAACATGAATCTGCAGGGCATCTTCAACCGATAACGCCCGCGGGCCGCGGCGCCGCGTCTGCCCCATGCCGGTTCCCCCAACTCGCCCACCTGCCTCCCACCGCCGGTGGCTGCCGGCCGCGGCCGGCGCCTTGCTCCTTGTCTTGGGGATGCTCCGCGCGGCGGAACCGCCGCCGCCCGCCCCGCCGTCGCTCGAGGAACTCAAGAAGGACCTGCAGGCCGTGAAGCGCGCCGCGACCACCCCCGGCGACGGCTCGTCGTCGCTCAAGGTGGCGCTGCCGTCGTTCCAGGCCGCGCCGGAGGCCGCCCCGGCGGCGCCGACCCGGCCCGCCGTCGATGCCGGACGCGAGACCCCCGACGCCAACTGGCTGGTCAACGCCATGGCGCCGCGCGATGGCTCCGGCCGCGACCGGTCCGCGGCGGACGGCCGGTCGCCGCTGTCCGATTCCCGCGGCGTCGGGTCGGCGGCCGACGGCGCCCAGCCGCCCAAGCCCTCCGACCCCAATTATCTGCTCAAGATCTACCTCAGCCAGGCCCCGGCGGCGAACGGGACGGAGGCGTCGCGCGATCCCTGGGAGCTCGACCAAGCGTCACGCAATGATCTCGGCTCATTCAGCCGTTTTCTGGGCGACTGGGTGTCGCCGCATGACCCGGCGTTGCGCGGGCTGATCGATGCGGCCTCGCCGGTGCAGCCGGGAACGACTTCCGCGGCTTCGCCCCTGGCGGCGGGCCGCGAAAAACCGCTGGCCGCGGCCGAGGAACCGGCCAACCCCTTCCTCGACGCCCTCAATTCCGACCTGAAGCCGGGGGAGCCCCTGCCGGACCTGGCCGCCCCGCCGGCCCCGCCGCCGCCCTCGCTGGTGACCGCGCCTCCGCCGGCCGATGCCGGGCCCGCACCCTCCAACCGCCCGCCGCCGAATCCGGCGGACGACAAGAAGTATTTCCCGCAGCTCCACCGCTTTTAAGGCTTGGTTTTTGCGCGGGAGCCCGGTTTAACCGCCGCCTTTCCATCATGTCCCGCGCATTGCTCTTTGCCGGCCAGGGCGCCCAGAAGGTGGGCATGGGCCGCTCGCTGGTCGAAGCCTCCGCCGGCGCGCGCGCGCTCTACGCCGAGGCCAACCAGGTGCTCGGCTGGGACCTGGCGCGCGTCAGCTTCGAGGGCCCCGACGCCGAGCTGACGCAGACCAGGGTCTGCCAGCCGGCGCTGTTCGTGCACGGCCTGGCCCTGCTGGCGCTGCATCGCGAGCGGGGGAGCCTCGGCCAGCCGCAGTTCGCGCTCGGGCTGAGCCTGGGCGAGATCACCGCCCTGACCGCCGCCGGCGCGTTCGACTTCGCCACCGGCCTGCGGGTGGTGGCCGAGCGCGGGCGGCTGATGCAGCAGGCCTGCGAGCAGACCAGCGGCACGATGGCGAGCATCATCGGCGAGGAGCGCGACGCGGTCGCCGCGCTCTGCCGCGACTTCGACGTCGAGATGGCCAACCTCAACTGCCCGGGCCAGATCGTGATCTCGGGCGAAAAGGGCAGGATCGGAGCCGCCGTCGCCGGGGCGAAGGAGCGCGGCATGCGCAAGGTCATTCCGCTCAACGTCGCCGGCGCCTACCACAGCCGCCTGATGGAGCCGGCCCGCGCCGCCTTCGCCGCATTCCTCGCCGGGGTGGCGGTCGCGCCCCCGGGCCTGACCGTGATCTCCAACACCACCGGCCGCCCGGTCGCGGAGCCGGCCGAAATCCGCGCCGCCCTCGGCCGGCAGGTCGTGTCGCCGGTCCTCTGGGAGGACAGCCTGCGCCACGCCGCGGCGGCGGGCGCGACCGAATTCTGGGAGCTCGGGCCGGGCGCGGTCCTCGCCGGGCTGGCCCGCCGCACCAACCGCGACTGGCGCGTGCGCAGCTTCGCCGAGGCCGCCGATTTCACCGCTTGAAAGCGGTCGGGGCCAGCCCCACAGTGGAGGATTCCGCTGGCGCCCGGCGCACCGGCCCGGCCGTCACCCGCGCATGGACGTAAAGCTCAAACGCAATTTCTGCATCATCGCCCACGTCGACCACGGCAAGACGACGCTCTCCGACCGGCTGCTCGAATACACCCACACGGTCACCCAGCGCCTGATGAAGGACCAGATGCTCGACTCGATGGACCTCGAGCGGGAGCGCGGCATCACGATCAAGAGCCATCCGGTGACCATGCATTACGCGGCCAAGGACGGCCGGACCTACCAGTTCAACCTGATCGACACGCCCGGACATGTGGACTTCTCCTACGAGGTCTCGCGCAGCCTGGCGGCCTGCGAGGGCGCGCTGCTGCTGATCGATGCCGCGCAGGGCGTGGAGGCCCAGACCGTGGCCAACGCGCACCTGGCCGTGCAGCAGGGCCTGCGGCTCATCCCCGTCATCAACAAGATCGACCTGCCGAGCGCCAACCTCGAGCTCTGCACCCGCCAGCTGGAGGACATCCTCACCATCCCCGCCGAGGAGGCCATCCTCGCCAGCGGCAAGATGGGCATCGGCATCCCCGAGATCCTCGAGGCGGTCGTGACCAAGTTTCCGCCCCCCCGCTGGACCGACCAGTCCGGGGCGCGCATCCTCGTCTTCGATTCGCTCTACGACTCCTACCGCGGCGTGATCGCCTACGTCCGCGTGTTCTCCGGCACGATCCGGGCGGGCGACACGATGATGCTGATGAGCTCCGGCCTGAAATCGGAGATCAAGGAGGTCGGCATCTTCGGCCCGGCGATGGAGAAGGCCGCCGAGCTCGCCCCGGGCGACGTCGGCTACGTGGTGAGCAACATCAAGGACGCCGCCGACATCAAGACCGGCGACACGATCACGCTGGCGAACAAGCCGGCGGCGACAATGCTGCCGGGCTACAAGGAGGTGCGGCCGATGGTCTTCTGCGGGCTCTATCCCCTCGAGACCTCGGACTACGAGCATCTCAAGGCCGCGATCGGCCGCCTGCGCCTCAACGACTCCGCCTTCGTCTACCAGCAGGAGACCTCGGTCGCGCTCGGCTTCGGCTTCCGCTGCGGCTTCCTCGGGCTGCTGCACATGGAGATCGTGCAGGAGCGCATCCGCCGCGAGTTCGGCGTCGAGATCATCTCGACCTACCCGAGCGTGGTCTACCACGTGAAGAAGACGTCCGGCGAGGTCCTGACGGTCGACAACCCCGTCAACCTGCCCGAGCCCACCGCCATCGCCGAGATCCAGGAGCCGACGATCCGCGCGTCGATCCACCTCCCGAACGGCAGCCTCGGCGACATCCTGGCGTTGATCATGGAAAAACGCGGGATCTGCGAGCACACCGACACGCTCGACGAGAACCGCGTCATGCTCCATGCGCTTCTGCCGTTGAACGAGATTCTGGTCGACTTCAACGACCGGCTGAAAAGCGTCACCCACGGCTATGGGTCGATGGATTACGAGCTCGGGGACTACCGCGCGGCCGACCTGGTGAAGATGGACATCCTCGTGAACAACGAGCCGGTGGACGCGTTTTCCAGCATCGTGCACCGGACCAAGGCGGAGGGGAAGGGGCGCGAGCTGTGCGAGAAGCTCGCCGCGATCATCCCGCCGCAGATGTTCAAGGTGGCGATCCAGGCCGCGATCGGCGGCAAGATCATCGCCCGCGACAACGTGCGCGCCATGCGCAAGGACGTGACGGCGAAATGCTACGGCGGCGACATCACCCGCAAGCGCAAGCTGCTGGAGAAGCAGCGCGAGGGAAAGAAGAAGATGAAACAAATCGGCCAGGTTTCGATCCCCCCGGATGCGTTCATCCAGGTGCTCAAGAACAACTGACCCCACCGCCGTGAAACCCGTCATGCTGAGCGCGGCGAAGACTTGTAGGGGCGCGATCTTGTCGCGCCCGTTCCGGCTGGGCGCAGCAAGCCTGCGCCCCTACGGGTTCGCCGCGGTGTTTTCCGGATAGCCATCGGCCCGGATTCACGCACCATCCCGAAACCCTGGAGACCCACCGTGTTTGGATTCTTCGACTCCGCCGGGCGCAAGATGCGCGAGAACGCCACGAACTGGCTGCAGCTCGCGGACAAGATCTTCCACTACCGCCGCGACCAGCTGACCGAGGCCCAGCGCGGCGCGCTGGTGCAGCAGAGCGCGGCGCTGCGGCGCCAGCTCGAGGAGCGGGCCGACGCCGGCAAGCTCAAGCTGGGCATCGAGTCGCTCGAGGGCGTGCTCCGGCAGGTGGGCGGCAGCTTCTACCCGAAGTCGGCGGTGGGGGAGAACGTGGAGTTCTTCCTCATGGCGGCGATCATCGTCCTGGGCATCCGCACCTATTTCCTCCAGCCGTTCAAGATCCCGACCAACTCGATGTGGCCGACCTACCACGGGATGAAGGGCGAGAACTTCGCCCCCGGCACCCCCGCGCCCGGCCCGCTGGGCCAGGCCCTCCGCTTCGTCGCCTTCGGCGCCATGCGGCGCGAGGCCACGGCGCCGGCCGACGGCGAGATCTCCGCGCCGTTCTTCCTCAACCCGCAGCTGCGCACGGCCTACATGGCCTACACCGTCCGCCGCGCCTACAAGTGGCTCATCATCCCCACGCTGGTCCGGGAGTACACGTTCTATGTCGACGGCCGGCCGGCCACCGTGAGCGTGCCGGCGGATTTCAGCGACATCGACGACCTGCTGCAGGCGACCTATTTCCCCGGCACCGATCCGTACCGGTTCATCGAGGCCGCCGCGCGCCGGAGCCAGGTCACGCGCGGCGAGATCCGCCTGCGCGGGGACGCCGCGGACGTCGCTCCGACCTACATCGTCGACCTGGGCAGGACCGCGCGCGCCGGGGAGCCGGTGCTGCGTTTCGACCTGCTGGCCGGCGACCAGCTGTTCGTCGACCGGTTGAGCTACCATTTCGTCCGTCCGAAAATCGGCGACGGCTTCGTCTTCCGCACCCGGAACATCCCCGAGATCGTCCGGACGGTGGGCGACCAATACTACATCAAGCGCCTCGTCGGGCGGCCGGGCGACACGCTGGAGATCCGCCAGCCGGCGCTCTACCGCAACGGCCAGCCCATCACCGGCGCGGCCGCCTTCGACAAGAACAACCACCGCCTGGCCCCGTACCCCGGCTACCGCAACAGCCGCCCCGGTGATTTTTCGCAGCTCTACCTGCGCGCTCCGGGGGACACGGTGACGGTTCCGCCGCACACCTTCTTCGCGCTCGGCGACAACTCCGCCAACAGCGAGGACGGGCGCTACTGGGGCTTCGTGCCGGAAAAGGACGTGGTCGGCCGGCCGCTGTTTATCTATTTCCCGTTCACCCGCCGCTGGGGTCCGGCGCATTGAGCGGCCGGGCCGGGGCTGCCGCACCGCCTATTTCTTCCGGCGGCCGGCCTGCGCGGTCGCGTCGACCACCGGCAGCTGGCCCGACTCCAGGTATTCTTCGAACTTCAGCGGGCCGATCTGGACCTTGGGTTTGAATTTGTCCGACGCCTTGATCCACACCGGCCGCGGGGTGTCGTGTCCGAGGTAGGGCGCCGCGATGGTGAGCATCGTGGGCATCGTGGCCGCCATCTCAAAGCCGCGCGCGGGACAGCAGATATTGGAGCGCCACAGCACCTGCGGGTGCTGGCGAACCTTGATGGGATACTCGAACCCCACGAGCACCACCACGTACAGCGGATCCTGGGCGACCGTCCAGACGGCTTCGGCGCCGGGGTTCAGACGCGTCAGCCCGGGCAGCAGCGTTTCCTGCCAGCCGACGGGTAGGTCCGGGGGCGTGATCCCGACCTTCCCGCCGCCCAGGAAACGGGCCATTTGATAGCGGTTGAGCTGGGCGGGGGGCATGTTGAGAAATCCCGAAAAGATCTCCGGATAAAGCGTGCCCCAGCCAAAGGCGATGAACTGCGTCGGCGGATGCTGGAGGTCCGCCGGCAGATAGCCGCTTTGCGCCAGGGCCCGCACGATCGATTGCACCATGGTTTTGGTCGCGGGCAACTTGTCGCCGGGAATGGGGGCGCCAAAATCCTTGTAACCGACGTCCACGCCGACGTAGTAGACCGGGTCGGCGGGCGTCGGCACGCGCAGGAGGGTGGCGCGCGGCGACAGGTCGGTCGTCGTGATCACCTGCAATTCATAGCGCATGAGCCAATCAAGGAGCCCGGCGTGCAGGCGGGGCGCAATCGACAGTATCACGCCAGCCATCAGCGCGGCTCGCGAGCCGCGGCGGGCGAACCACCCGCATCCGACAACATTCGAGAGCATGGCGGATTCAAATTTTATCGGCGCGCGCCGCCAGGGCAACCTCGATGTGGATCGTTCCGCCGGCGGGGACCGGTTCCCCGCACCGCTACTTGGCGCCGTCTTTTCTCGCCTCGTAAACCGGCATCGGCGTCGAATCCAGATAACCCTCGAACTTCGGGTTGCCGATGTGGACCTCCGGCTTGAACTTGTCAGACGCGTTGATCCAAACCGGCGCCCCGGTCTCGCGGCCGATGTACGGTGCGGCGATCGCCACCATGGTCGGCAGGGTGTCCGACATCACCAGGCCGCGCGCCGGGCAGCTGATTTTCGTCCGCCACAGCAGCTTCGGGTGTTTGGGCTCCTTCACCGGAAACTCGTAGCCGGCCAGCGCCACGACGTAGAGATCGTCCCGGGCCACGTCGGCGATCGCCTCCGCGTCGGGATTGAAGCGCGTGAGGCCGGGCATCTCGGTGGCCCCCCAGGGGTCGGGGTAGTCAGGGACCAGCCCGAGCTTGTCCCCGCCGAGGAAGCGGACCATCGCCAGCCGGTTCATCTGCGTCCCCGGCCAGTCGGGGTTCATGCTGGGCATGATATCGCGATAGAACGTGCCCCAGGTGAAAACGATGCACTCGGTCGGGGGATGCTTGGCGTCGGCGGGCAGGAAGCCGCCCTTGGCCAAGGCGCGGGCGAGGAACTTGATCATGTCGCCTGTCGCCGGCAGCCGGTCGCCGGCGATGATGCCGCCGAAATCGTGGTAGCCGGCGTTGGCGGCGAAATAGTACACCGGGGAGGACGGCGACGGCGGCCGCAGCAGGGTCCCGGCCGGCATCATGTCGGTCGACGTGATGACCTGCACGTCGTGACGGAACAGCCAGTCGAGGAGGTTGCCGGCGCTGGCGGGCCGGGCCGCCAGCAGCAGGGCGGCGGCCAGGCTGGCGCCGCGCCAGAGACGCACGCCGAGCCGGCCAGCGGAACCAAGCCGCAAAGGGAACGTCACGCCCACAGCATAGCCTCCAGGCCGTGGCGGGCAACCACGTTCAGCCGGCCGGTTCAGCCTGTGTTAGGACCTGCAACGGATTCGCGGCGTTCACGTAAATGGCGAGCGCGTCCGTGTCGTGCGGCGTGGCGAAGCTGCCCAGGCCGATGCACACCAGCAGCGGCGGATGCCCGAAATGCTGCTGGAAGCGGGCAATTTCGGACGGAAACAGCTCCCGGGCAAACGGCGCGATTTCGGCCCGGCCATCCAGCAGGGCCTGCAAGCCCTCGGAAGAGAGCCGGGGCCGTGTGTCGACGTCGACGCGTGCCGCGGGCTGCGCCTCCGTGAACCCGCGGGCCCAAGCCTGCAGTATCCCATCCAGGTTGGCCGCACCGGCGCAGGCGATCACGCCGGACACCGTCCGGGCCGGATCACAGACGGGAAGGCGAGCGTCAACCGTGACGGATCCCGACACCGATGCCGTCAACAACGCGGCGAGGAAAAACGCCGGCGGGATCCGGCGCCAAACGGGGACCAGG
>DATJUU010000191.1:0-6356 GCA_035502155.1 Opitutaceae bacterium | reverse complement strand
GCCCGTGGCGGCCCCCGCGCCTTCGTCCGCGCCCTTTCCGCCGCCGGCGCTCCCGCCCCGCGCCGTCTCGTCGCCGCCCCCGCCGCCGGGCACGCGGCCGCCCGCCCCGCCGCCGGTGCCGGCCGCCGCCACCACGCCGTCGGTCACGGTGACCGCCTCGGGCGACATCAAGATCATCCACTTCAAGCCGCCGGTCATCGTCCGTGACTTCGCGACCGCGTTGGGCCTGAAGCCCTTCAAGCTCACGGGCGAGCTGATGGAGATGGGCATTTTCGCCGGGATGAACCAGAGCATCGAGGAAAGCGTGGCGATGAAGATCGCGGAGCGCCACGGCTGCCTGCTCGAGATCAAGCACCGCGGCGAGGTCGCGGCGCCCGCCGCGCCGAAGGAAAAGCCCGCGCCGGCCCCCGAGGACGAGGCCAAGCACCTCGAGCCCCGCCCGCCGGTCGTCTGCATCCTCGGCCACGTCGACCACGGCAAGACCACCCTGCTCGACGCCATCCGCAAGGCCCACGTCGCCGCCGGCGAGGCCGGCGGCATCACCCAGCACATCGGCGCCTACCAGGTGGAATTCAAGGGCCGCAAGATCACCTTCCTCGACACCCCCGGCCACGCCGCCTTCAACAAGATGCGCGCCCGCGGCGCCAGCGTCACCGACATCGCCGTGCTGGTGATTGCGGCGGACGACGGCTTCATGCCGCAGACCGACGAGGCGCTGAAGCACATCCAGAACGCCAAGGTCACCCTCATCGTGGCGGTGAACAAGATGGACATGAAGGGCGCCAATCTCGACCGGGTGAAGGGCCAGATGCAGGAACGCGGCATCCCGCCCGAGGACTGGGGCGGCCAGACGATCACGGTGCCGGTCGCCGCGATCAAGGAGCAGGGGATCCCCGAGTTGCTCGACTACATCCTGCTGCAGGCCGACGTGCTCGAGCTCAAGGCCAACCCGAAGGCGCCGGCGGCCGGCGTCATCATCGAATCGCAGATCGACGTCGGCCGCGGCCCGACCTCGACCGTCATCGTCCAGCGCGGCACCCTCAAGGTGGGCGACGCCATCGTCTGCGGCCCGCATTTTGCCCGCGTCCGCGCGATGTTCGACGACCGCGGCGAGAGCGTGAAGGAGGCGACGCCCTCGACGCCGGTGCGCACCATCGGCTGGTCCGGCGCCCCCGACAGCGGCGCCGCCTTTCTGGCGGTGAAAAACGCCCGCGAGGCCGAGCGCCTCGCCGAGGAGGAGCAGCAGCGCCTCCGCACCGCGGTGGTCACGCTCGATTCCAAGCCCAAGGAGGTGTCGGTGGAGAAGCTCTTCGCCGAGATCGCCGCCGCCCAGCAGAAGACCCTGCGCATCGTGCTCAAGTGCGACGTGTTCGGCTCGATCGAGGCGGTGCGCGCCATCCTCGACGGCATCAAGAGCCAGAAGGTCGCGCTCGAGATCGTCTCGGCCGAGGTCGGCCTGGTGAGCAAGAACGACGTGCTCATGGCCGGCGCCGCCGGCGCCGTGATCATCGGCTTCAACACCAAGCTGGAGCCGGGCGTCACCCCGCTGGCCAAGCACCACGGCGTCCGGCTCGAGGCCTTCGACATCATCTACGAGCTGGGCGACAAGGTGCGGGAGATGATGGCCGACCTGCTCGAGCCCGAGCAGCACGAGGTCAAGATCGGCGCGGCCGAGGTCCGCCAGCTCTTCCCCGTCTCCCGGGGCTTCGTCGCCGGCTGCCTCGTCACCGAGGGCAAGATCGCCCGCAACGCCCCCGCCCGCGTCCACCGCGGGAAGGAGACCGTGTTCGAGGGCCGCGTGGGCACGCTCCGCCGCTTCAAGGACGACGCCAACGAGGTGCGCGCCGGCCTGGAGTGCGGCATCCGCCTCGAGGGCTTCGACGACTACAAGGAAGGCGATGTCATCGAGGTCGTCGAGATCCAGAAGGTCCGGGCGTCCCTCTAGTTCGGATTTGGGATTTCGGATTTCGGATCGTTCAGTTCTGAACTTGCCGGAATCCGCGATCCGCAATCGCCAATGAGCAATCGGACTCTACGGGTCAGTGAACTGATCCAGCGGGAGATCAGCGCCTACCTGCACACCCGCTACCAGAGCGAGGCCGTGCGGATCACGATCACCGGCGTCCAGGTGTCCCCCGACCTGCGCGAGGGGCGCGTCTTCTACTCGGTGTTGGGCGGCGCGGATGCCGCCGCCGACTGCGGCCGCTGGCTGCGGGCCAAGGCGCCCGAGATCCGGCACATCGTCGGCCGGACCGTCGTGCTCAAGAACGTGCCGCTGCTGTCCTTCGTGTTGGATGCGACCAATGAGCGCGGCGACCGGATCAACCGGATCCTCGACCAGCTCGAGACGAAGAAGCCGGCCGGGCCGGCCTGACATGGACGCGTTCTATCCCGACCTCTCGCCGCGTTTCGCCACCTTCTTGGCGGCGCTCGCCGGCCATCCGGTGGCCGTGCTGGGCCACGCGCGGCCGGACGGCGACTGCATCGGCTCCCAAGTCGCGCTGGCGCGGGTCCTGCGGGCGCGGGGCCACGAGGTCGTGTGCCTCAATCCCGATCCCGTGCCGCGCCGGCTGCAGTTCCTCGTCGGCGACGTGCCGTTCCTGCGCCCGGCGGCGTTCACGGCCCGCGGGCACCTCGGCGTCTACGTCGACTGCGCCGACCTGGACCGGCCGGGGCAGAAGCTGAAGGCCGACTTTCCCACGCCGTTCGGCAACATCGACCATCACCTCTCCAGCGCCGGCTTCGGCCGGCACAGTTTCGTCGACCCGGCGTCCGCCGCCACGGCGGAAATCCTCGCCGGGATGTTCCTCGACAACGGGGTGCCGGTCGACGCCGCGGCGGCGCAGGGCCTTTACGTCGGCATCCTGACCGACACGGGCCAGTTCCGCTTCAATTCCACGTCGCGGCGCTGCTTCCGGCTCGCCGCCGAGCTTCTCGCCCGCGGCGCCAACCCGACGCAGGCGGGGTACGAGCTGTACGAGCGCGAGACGGTCGGCAAACTGCAGCTCCTGCAGCGCTTCCTCGCCTCGCTCAAGCTCGAGGGCGGCGGCCGCGTGTGCGTCGGCGTGCTGCCGGCCGGTGTGTTCGCCGCCACCGGCTCCAGCCCCGAGGACACCGAGGGCATGGTGGACTACACGCGCGCGATCGACGGCGTCGACATCGGCGCGCTGATCGAGGAGCAGGCCGACGGCGTGAAGGCGAGCCTGCGGGCGAAGGACCCGGTCTACCGCCTCGACGTGGTCGCCGGCCGGTTCGGCGGCGGGGGCCACGCCTGCGCGGCGGGGCTGACGGTCAAGGGCGAGACCCTGGCGACATTCTACCCGCGGCTCGTGGCGGCGCTGGAGCAGCAGCTGCGCGAAGTAACAAGTGGCAGGTAACAAGTTCCAAGAGTGGCGGCGAATCGCCGGCTCTTGATACTTGTTACTTGAAACTTGTTACTTGGGGGCCGGGCTCAACCGTTCGCGACTTGCGCCGCGACGCCTTCCCCCGTTACTCCTTGGCCATGCTCGGAAGGCCCAAGGAGATCGAAGGAGTCCTGCTGGTGGACAAGCCGCAGGGCTGCACCTCGCACGACGTGGTGTCGCGCCTGCGCCGCAAGCTGGCGATGAAGCGCATCGGCCACGCCGGCACGCTCGACCCGATGGCCACCGGCCTGCTCATCATGCTGATCGGCAAGGCCACGCGCGTGTCCCAGTACCTCACCAGCCTCGACAAGGAGTACGAGGGCACGATCCGCCTCGGCGTGACCACCAATTCGCAGGACGCGGACGGCGAGGTGATGGAGACGCGGCCCGTGCCGGCGTTCACCGAGACCGAGGTGCGCGCCGCGATGCAGACCTTCCTCGGCGACCAGTACCAGACGCCGCCGATGTTCTCGGCGATCAAGGTCGATGGCGTGCCGCTCTACAAGCGGGCGCGCAAGGGCGAGGAGGTGGAGCGCGAGCCGCGGTTCATCCGCGTCGCCACCTACGAGCTGACGCGGTTCGCCCCGCCGGAACTCGACTTCCGCCTGCGCTGCAGCAAGGGCACCTACGTGCGCACGCTGGCCTACGACCTCGGGCAGAAGCTCGGCTGCGGGGCGCACCTCAGCGCGCTGCGGCGCACGGCGACGGACAAGCTCCGCATCGAGTCGGCCCTGCCGCTGGACGAGATCGAGGCCCTGCCCGTGCCGGAGATCGAAAAACGGCTGCTGCCGGTGTACGAGGTGGTGCCCAGCTTCGTGGGGTGAACGCGCCGGCACAGTTCGCGGGGCTCGAGGCCGTGCAACTCCCGGCCCGGCCCCTGCACCTGGCCATCGGCATGTTCGACGGCGTGCACCTCGGGCACCAGGCCGTGATCGAGTCGGCGGCCCACTCCGCGCGGCGCTGCGGCGGCCTCGCCGGCGTGCTCACCTTCTGGCCGCACCCGAGCGCGCTTTTCCGCCCGGCGGAGCGCACCCGGATGCTCATGAGCCCGGAGATGAAGGCCCGGGTGCTCGGGCGCCTCGGCGTCGACGTGATCATCGCCCAGCCGTTCACGCGGGAGTTCGCCCGCATCACGGCGGAGGATTTCCTGCCGCACCTGCGCCGCGCGCTGCCGACCCTGGCCGGGATCTACGTCGGCGAGAACTGGCGCTTCGGCGCCGGCCGCCAGGGTGACGTGCGGCTGCTGACCGCCCGCGCCGCGCAGCAGCACGTGCCGGTGGTGAGCGTCCCGCGCATCGTCTGCAACGGCGAGCCGATCAGCAGCACGCGGGTCCGCGACGCCCTCGCCGCCGGCGAGGTCGAGGCGGCCAACCTTTTCCTGGGCTACTCCTACTTCGCCGAGGGCGTGGTGACGCCGGGCCGGCGCCTGGGCCGCGCGCTCGGGTTTCCCACCCTGAACGTGCCCTGGCAGCCGGAACTCGAACCGCGGTACGGCGTGTACGTGGTGCGGGTCGCGGGCGAGGGAAGCGAGACCGCCCGGCCGGGCGTGGCCAATTACGGGCTGCGTCCGACGGTGAACGGGGCGGGCGGGCCGCTGCTCGAGACGCACGTGCTCGGCGACTGCCCGTTCGGCGCCGGGATGCGCGTGACCGTCGAGTGGCTCAAGTTTCTCCGGCCCGAGCAGAAGTTCGCCGGGGCGGAGGAGCTGCGGGCCCAGATCGCCCGCGACCGCGCCGCCGCCGAGGAGTGGTTCCGCGCACACCCGGCGGCCTGAGCTGGGCGGCCGATCCGGCTTTTCCTCCCCGGTTCCGCCGCGCTCGGCAACTTGTCAACTAATAGTTGACAAGGCGCCTGAGGCGGCAAACGGAAGCGCCGAAGAACGGTGGGCCGCTACTTTTTCGCCGGATAGCCGACGGTCTGCGCGAGAATGATCTTGCGGTCCGGCCCGAGCTTCAAGGCCTGGGCCAGGGCGTCGCGTTTGACGCTGGCGCGCACGACCGTCGCCAGGCCCTCGGACGCGCAGAAGAGGTAGACGTTCTCACTGATGAATCCGGCGTGGGCGCCGCCGAAGATGAGCTGGTCCTCCGGCGAGCCGGTGGCGCCGCGGGCGACGTAGACCAGGTTCACCGGTGCGCCGGCGACGTAGCTCTGCGTGCCGGCGAGGGCGCGGAGATCGCCGGCGGCCACCGGCAGGAGCTGGTGCGCCTTCGGCTCGTAGAGGTAGGCGCCTTGGGCGAGGACGACATAGACGTCCATTTCCTGGCGGTTCATGGCCGATGGCGCGGTGCGCTTTCCGGAATCCGGCCGGCTGATGCCCCACGCGGCCCAGAGCAGGTTCGAGAGCACCTGCGGGGGCAGCGCGTCGGGCGCGAACGCGCGCTGCGACTGGCGTTCGCGCAGCGCCTGGAGCAGCGGCAGGCCGCCCGCCATCTGCGGCGGCGGCAGCGCGATCGGTTGCAGCTCCTGCGCGACCGCAGCGCCGGCAAGGATGAGAATCAGACCAACCACAGTTAGTTTGCGCATGGATGAGCCCTCGAAGCCGGGACGATAGCCCCGCGACGGCGCCGGCACGAGCTTTCTCGTGCACGGCCTCGTTCGTTCGTGTGTGCCGGCGGCGCCGATGCGCCTATTTCGCCGGCGCGGGACGCGACCGCATCCCGACCGCGACCGCCGCGGCCTCGGCCGATTCGCCCGCGGCCATCCGCTCGCGGGCCCGGGTGACGAGGTCGACCGGCGGGTCGATCAGCCCGGCCAGCTCGTCGAGCTTGGCGGCGGGCATGCCGGCGATCACGGTCATCCGCCCGTCGAGCTGGCGGATTTCGACGCCGGTCACGGCGGCGGCGGCCTTGCCGTAGCCCTCGGTCCTGGAGTGCCGCCGCACAAAGAGAATCTGGTCCCAAGGGATCGGCCGCGCCGCCAGCGCGCTTGGGCCCATCGCGAGACCGTCGCTGT
>DATJUU010000190.1:0-2797 GCA_035502155.1 Opitutaceae bacterium | reverse complement strand
GGCGAAGATCGTGTTGCCCGAGGGCGCGTCCGCCCCGTCCGCCGCCCGCAGGACGCGGATCCGACCGCGGCGGGTCTCGGCGATGAAGATGTCGCCGTTGGGCGCCACGCGCAGGAGGCGCGGCCCCGACACGTCGGTGGTGAACAGCTTCACTTGGAAACCTGGCGGCACGGCGAGGGCGGCGCCGGGCGGCCGGGCGACCGTGCGCGGGGAGTTGCCGGCCGAGACGGTGGCGTAGGGCGGCGGCAGGTCATCCAGCAGGATCTGGTGAATCTTGCCCGGACGGTCGTTCTGCCAGTCGCCGGGGGTCCACGGGTGCCCGTGGACGACGGCCCGCTGCGCATCGGGTCCTGGGACGATCGGCCGCAGCGTGCCCAGGAACGCGATCAGGTCGCGCCGGTCCGCCGGGTTGGCGACGATCACGGCCATGGCCGTGCCCGGCACCAAGGCGCCGGGTCCGGCGAGAAAGCGGTCGAGGGTCGCCACGTCCCACGTCAGGTGCGCCATCTGCAGCGCCTTGGAGTAGCCGAAACCATCGAGGGACGCCGCGGGCCGGCCGACGATGCCGGCGAGCAGCGGGCCCTGGCCGTTCGACGGGCGCTCGTCGTGGCCGGAGGAATGGCAGAGCGCGCAGTTCTGCTGGAACAGAATCCTCCCGTGCGCCGGGTTGCCCGACGCCGGGTCTTCCTGCGCCAGCGCGGCCAGCGAACTGCAAACGACCAGAACGAACAGACGGGGAAGGGGGAGGAGGGGGCCAGCGCTCATGCCCAAGGTGAAAAGTGATTTTGGCCATTTCGCAAATGGCGGACGACATATTTCGCGACCGGCCGCGCCGCCTCCTACCCAAAATTGAGTGGCCGGAATTTTGGAAAATGCCGTCGGCCCGCGTAGGTTGATGACCCTGGTCGCGGCTCCACCCCCGCCCGGCCGTCCCCGCCCACCGCATGAAGATCACGGACGTTTTGGTCACCGAGCACCGGACCTTCGACCGCGTCTTCGCCGAGGTCGAGCGCGCGCTGGCCCGCGCCACCACGCTCGGCGAGGTGCAGAACCTGGCCCGCCTCGTCGAGGCGCTGCTCACGGAGCACGGCGCAGCCGAGACCGAGCTGGCCTACCTCGCCGTGGACCACGTGCTCCAGGACCGCGGGCAGCTCGACCGGCTCCACCAGGATCACCGCGAGATCGACGCCAGCCTGCGCGCGGTCCAGTCCGCTCCCGACGCCGCCGAGGCGCGCCGGCTGCTCGCGGCGGCGCTCCAGGCGTCGCGCCAGCACATGCTGCTGGAGGAGCGGGCAATCTTCCCGGTGCTCGAGCGCGCGTTGCAGCCCGTGACGCTCGTGGAACTGGCGGCGGCGTGGATGGAGCGGACGGGGTAAGCTCGCCGCCAACCAGACGGAGAGGCCCGCGGCAATCCGGCCCCGCCGGTCCGTGGAGCAGGATTGAACTTGGCGCGAAAGATCGCCAACGTACGCGCGGCCCATCGCGCCCCGCGAATCCGGCCCGGCGGAACTTGATCTCCCGAACCCATGAAGCTCTCCATTGTTGGCCCAGCGATCCCCAATCTTCCCTGGCAGCCTCGTCCGGCGGGAAACCAGGACGTGGTCTGGCGGTTTGACGGCAACCCCGTCATCGGCCGGCGACCGCTGCCGCGGGTCACGGGCATCTACAACAGCGCGGTGGTGCCGTGGCAGGGCAAGTTCATCGGCGTGTTCCGCACCGAGGGGATGGACCGCATCCCGCACCTGCACGTCGGCCGCAGCCCGGACGGCATCCAGTGGATGTTCGAGCCGAAGCCGATCGACTTCCAGTGCGAGGATGAGGAGGTCCGGCGCCACGAGTATGCCTACGACCCGCGCGTCACGCCGATCGACGGCGTGCACCACGTGACGTGGTGCAACGGCTACCACGGCCCGACGATCGGCATCGCGCGCACGACCGACTTCAAGCGCTTCGAGCAGCTGGAGAACGCCTTCCTGCCCTACAACCGCAACGGCGTGCTCTTCCCGCGCAA
Source organism: Opitutaceae bacterium (assembly GCA_035502155.1). Lineage (GTDB taxonomy): Bacteria > Verrucomicrobiota > Verrucomicrobiia > Opitutales > Opitutaceae > Fen-1467. The sequence goes on along the minus strand of DATJUU010000190.1, from coordinate 786 downwards.
GTTCGGCGACAAGTTCCTCATGTTCAGCCGGCCGAGCGACACCGGCCACACACCCTTCGGCGACATCTTCATCAGCGAGAGCACGGACCTGGTCCACTGGGGCCGCCACCGGCACGTGATGAGCAAGGGAGCGCGGTGGTGGGAGGCGACCAAGATCGGCGCCGGGCCCTCGCCGATCGAGACCAGCGAGGGCTGGCTGCTCTTCTACCACGGCGTGATCACGACCTGCAACGGGTTCGTCTACTCGATGGGCGCGGCCCTGCTGGACCGCGAGCAACCCTGGAAGGTCGTCGCCCACGGCAACCAGTCGATCCTGACCGCCGAGGCGCCGTACGAGCTGGCGGGCCTGGTGCCGGGCGTGTGCTTCCCGGTCGGCTGCCTGTGCGACGCGAAGACGGGGCGGATCGCGATCTACTACGGCGCGGCCGACACCTTCTCGTGCCTGTGCTTCTGCTCGGCGCAGGAGATCGTGGAGTTCGTGAAGGCCAACCACGTCTAGGCGCCGCCCCATGCGCCGGCTCCCCCTCGCCTCCGCGGCGTGGCAGTTTCGCGACGCGACGCGGGGCTCGCGCTGGCGCGCGGCGGTGGTTCCGGGCTGCGTGCACCGCGACCTGCGGCGCCGCGGGCTGATCCCCGATCCGTTCCACGGCGCCAACGAGCTGGCGCTGCAGTGGATCGAGGAGCGCGACTGGGAGTACCGCGCGCGCTTCCCCGTGCCGCCGGCGCTGCTGGCCGAGGAGGTGGTCGACCTCGTGGCCGACGGCCTCGACACGGTGGCGACGGTGC
>DATJUU010000189.1:0-6893 GCA_035502155.1 Opitutaceae bacterium | reverse complement strand
GCCGCGGCGGGCCGGCTCGACGAGCTGCCGCTGCCGAAGCCGAAGGACAAGGTCGAGTGGCGCCGCGCATGAACCCCGCCCGCGGAGCCCGGGTCGCGTGATCGACTAGCCGCGCATGCCGAGACGCCGCCAGCTCCGCGGATTCGACCTCAAGCAGATCGAGGGCGTCGGCCAGCTGATCGGCGTCGACGAGGCCGGCCGCGGCGCGCTGGCCGGCCCGGTGGTGGCGGGCGCGGTGCTGGTGACCCAGGAGTTCCTCGAGGGCCGCTGGGCGGTGGCGCGGGGCGGGAAGGTGAACGATTCCAAGCTGCTCACGCCCGAGCAGCGCGCCGACGTCTACGCGGACATCGAGCGGCTCGCGCTCGAGGGCCAGCTCCACGCCACCGTCGGCGAGGCCTCGGTGGCCGAGATCGAGGAGCTGAACATCCTCGGCGCCACCAAGCTCGCGATGCGCCGCGCGCTCGAGGGCATCTATCCCCCGACCGCGTTCCGCCGCCAGACCGAGCCGGACCTGTTTGCCAGCGCGGACGAGGTGCGGGCCTACGCGCCGCCGGCGTCGTGCCGCATCCTGGTCGACGGGCTGGGCCTGCGCGGCTTCCTCTATCCCCACACCGCGATCGTGCGCGGCGACGCGCGCTCGCTCTGCATCGCCATGGCCTCGATCGTGGCCAAGGTGACGCGCGACCGCCTGATGGAGGCGCTGGACCCGCAGTTTCCCGGCTACGGCTTCGCCCAGCACAAGGGCTACGGCACCGACGAGCACCGGCAGGCGCTCCTCCAGCGCGGGCGCTGCCCTGCGCACCGCGGGGCGTTCCTGCGCAAGCTCATGCGCGGGCGGGTCGACCCGGCGCAGCTGAGCCTGTTCGGATAGCGGCCGGGCGCAAAACAGGGTTGCATGCCCGGGGCGGCGCCCTGTCATGGTGGGCGCATACCGTTTTTCCATGGCCGGCCGAAAATCCAGTTCCCTCGACCGCGTGCTCGGGCGACTCGACACGCTGGACTCGGTCAACCTCGCCAACCTCGTGCAGCGCCTGGCGCGGGAGCGCAGCCTGTTCGAGGCGATCTTCAACACCATCCACGAGGGCATCCTCGTGATCAGCGACGAGGGCGCGATCGAGTACGCCAACGCCGCGGCCTCGCGCCTGCTCGGGCTGCCCGAGGGCGAGCTGGCCGGGGCCACGCTCTGGCGGCTGGTGCCCGGGCTGCGCCCGTCCCTCGAGGCGTCGCTCGGCGAAGGCGCGGCCGTGCCGGTGGTGGCGCGCGAGATCGAGCTCAGCTACCCGCAGCCGCGGGCGGTGCGGCTCTACATGGTGCCGTTCCAGGTCGAGGGCGCGCGGCCCGGCTCCCGCCGCTTTGCCGTCATCCTTTCCGATGTCACGCGGGAGAAGCAGACCACCGAGCGGTTGATCGAGGACGAGCGCACCTCGTCGGTGCTGCTGCTGGCGGCCGGCGTCGCGCACGAGCTGGGCAACCCGCTCAACTCGCTGACGATCCACCTGCAGCTCATCGCGCGGAAGCTGAAGAAGCTGCAGCCCTCGGCGGACCTCGAAGCGCTCGGCAAGTCGATCAAGGTCTGCCAGCAGGAGGTGAAGCGTCTCAACGGCATCATCGCCAATTTCCTCGAGGCGATCCGGCCCCGGCCGCCGGACCTCGCGGAGGTCAACGTGGTCGACGTCCTCGAGGAGGTGCTGCGCTTCCAGGCGGCGGAGCTGAAGAACCGCGGCCTGGTGGTCGAGGCCGAGACCCAGGCCGACCTGCCGCCGGTCCTGGCCGACCGCAACCAGCTGAAGCAGGTCTATTTCAACGTCATCGCCAACGCGATGGAGGCGATGGGCCCGGGCGGGAAGCTCAAGATCCGGTCGCGGGCCGACGACGACTCGGTCTACCTGATGTTCGCCGACACCGGCGTCGGCATCCGGCAGGAGGATCTGGCGCAGCTCTTCCAGCCCTACCACACGACCAAGCCCGGCGGGCACGGCCTCGGCCTGATGATCGTGCAGCGCATCATGCGCCAGCATGGCGGCACGGTGGGCATCGAGAGCAAGGAGGGCGTGGGCACGGTGGTGACCCTGGCCTTCCCGCAGCGCAACCGGCGGGTCAAGCTGCTCGAGCGCGGCGGCGCGTAACCGGCGCGGTGCGGCTTTGACTCCGGCCGCGCGGCCTGTTGAGTTGCGCCCCATGGAAACCGGCTGGCTGCACCCGCGCGAGGAACTGGTGGCGACGATGGCGCGCATCTACCGCCACCGGATGACCACCACCTCGGGCGGCAACCTCTCGATCCGCGACGCCGACGGCGGCATCTGGATCACGCCGGCGCGGGTGGACAAGGGCGGGCTGCAGGCGGCGGACATCGTGTCCATCCGCCCGGACGGGACGAAAACCGGCCGCCACGAGCCGTCATCGGAGTTTCCCTTTCACCGCGAAATCTACCGGCGCCGGCCCGACCTCGGGGCGATCGTGCACGCGCACCCCGGCGCGCTGGTGGCGTTCAGCATCTGCCGGCGGCTGCCGGACACCCGCGTGCAGGTGCTGGCCCACGCGATTTGCGGGCGGGTGGCCTACGCGCCCTACGCGTGCCCGGGCAGCGAACAGCTCGGCCGGAACATCGCGGCGACCTTCGCGGACGGCGCCGACTGCGTCATGCTGGAGAACCACGGCGTGGTGATCGGCGGGCGGGACCTGAAGGACGCCTTCCAGCGTTTTGAGACCCTGGAATTCGTGGCGCAGACGCTGGTCAAGGCGGCCACGCTGGGCGAGATCCGTCCCCTGCCGGCCGAGCGGCTGGTCGAGCGCCAGCTGCCGGCGCTGGGCGGACTCGCGCCCGTCGCGCCGTCCAACCGCGAGAAGGAGCTGCGCACGCAGATCTGCCGCTTCGTGCACCGCGCCTACGAGCAGCGGCTGATGATCAGCACGGCCGGCTCGTTCTCGGCCCGTCTCGAGGGGGGGCAGTTCCTGATCACGCCGCGGCGGCGCGACCGGCTGGAGCTGGAGCCGCCGGGCGTGGTGCGGGCGACGGCGGCGGCCTGCGAGCCGGGCCGGCAGCCCAGCCGCACGGCGCGCCTGCACGCGGAAATCTACCGGCGCAATCCCGACGTGGGCGCGGTAGTCAACGCCCAGCCGGTGCACGCCAGCGCCTTTTGCATGACCGCGGCGCCGTTCAGCACCCACACCATCCCGGAGAGCTACGTCGTGCTCAACGAGGTGCCGAAGCTGCCGCACGCCTGCGTGGTGGCCGAGGCGGAGACCATCGCCGGCGCGGTGTCGCTCGGGCGGCGCCCGGTGGTGCTGCTGGAGAACGAGGGCGCGCTGGTCGTCGGGCGCGACGTGCTCGACGCCTTCGACCGGCTGGAGGTGCTGGAGGCGACGGCCGAGGCGCTGGTGCTCAGCCGCCCGCTCGGGCCGGTGGTGCCGATGCCGGCGGCCGCGATCGAGGAATTGCGGCGCGCGTTCGGGGTGAAATAAGCCCCGGAACGCGCCGCGCGGACGGCCGCCGCCGCCGGCCTCAATGCTCCTGGGTGCGGGAGCCGGTGTCGGGGTTGACGGTGCCGCCGCCGCTGCTGCCACCGCTGCTGCCGGCACCAACACTGCCGCCGCCACCACCCCCGCCACTGCTGCCACCGCCGCCACCACTGCCGCCGCCGCCGCCACTGTGGCCGCCACCACCGCCGCCTCCGCCGCCGGAGGACGAATAGGAGGGCGAGTAGTTATGCGACGCCTGCGGCGCCGGAGATGAATACCCGCGCGAGGATCCCGAGGAGTATCCCCGACTCGAGTAGCTTTCAGGGCGCGGCGCCGGAGGGCTGCCGGCGTTGCCGCTTTGCCCGCGCGACGGATACGAGCGGCTGCTGGTCGCGGCCGGGTGCACTTGCGGTGCTGCGGCATTCGTGGACGAGGCTTGGTTGTTGTTCCCCGCCTGATTCCGCCAGCCGGAACGGTCCGGCGAGACGGCGGTGCCGTTGCTGCGGTCGACAGGCCGCGGCTGGCCGGCGACCGGCGAATGGCCCGGGCCCCAGTTGGGCACGGTGGGATGAGAATCGGAGTCCGCCCGGTATGGCGGGGAGTCGACGCCGGGCCGCGGGGTCCAGCGGGTGTAACCGCCCGGCGGGTGCTCGTGATGGTCGCCATCCCGGACGCCATTGCGGTCATGATCGCGGTCCACCGGATGGTGCGCCAGCGGGGGCGAGGGGCGGTGGATGTGCCCCGTGCCAAAGATGGGCAGGAACGGCGCGACGCCGAGGAATGGACTCCAGGGGCCGTAGAAGTAGCCGCCATCGTAGCCGTAATAGTCCCCATACAGCCAGGGTTCGTAGTAATCCGGGCCGTAGTAGGGCCCTTCGGCGGCGACCTCGGTGGCGGGAGCGCCACCCGCATAGCTCGGCACGACCTCGGCCACCGAGAAACTGCCGGCAGCGGCGTCCTGCCAGGCGATCTGGACGCGGAAGATGATGTCGGCGTGCATGACGTCGCGGATATAGGTCTGGTCCGGGCGCACGAAGCCCTGGTCGAACAGGTACTGGACGATGCCGACCTCGATGCGCTGCAGATCGGCGGGGGACAGGAGTCCATGCGCGTCGGCGACGACGATCGCGTAGGAGCGGGGGCCGGGAGCCTGGGCCGATTGGGACGGCACCGAGGTGCAACCGGTGAGCCCCAGCGCGAGGGCAAGGGTGAGCAGGGCCGGGGCGAGGAGGGGGAGTCGTTTCATGGGGGAACCTCCTGATGGGGCGTTTCCTGGCGGGAGAATATTTATCGCCCGACACGGCGCCACTCAAGCACCGAACCGTCCGCCAGGGGCGGGGGCGCCGCGCCGGCGTGTTGTCATAGGTGGAGACGGCCCCCCGGCGGAAAGGTTTCCCGAAAAGCGCCCGCGGGGAGGCGTGCGACCGCGGCGCGCCTCAGGCGCCGGCCCGGCCGCCGGTTCCCCACCGGACCTTCCGCCGCAGGAACGCGCAGATGGCGAGATGGGCGCCGCGCTTGCCCGCGACCTCGACCGTCCGCAGCCCGAAGATGCGGAAACCCGGCGCGAACAGGCCGCGCAACTCCGCTTTCGAGGAGAAATACAGCACGGTGCCGATGGAGGTGGTGCGGTACTTGCCCCGCCCGCCGAACTGGGGGTCCTGTTCGCTGAAACACACCGACAGATAGAGGCCGCCCGGCGCAAGCTTCTCCCACACGTTCCGAACGTATCGCGCGCGCTGCTCCGAGAAGAGATGGTGCAAGAGCTCCCAGTCGAAAGCGAAGGCAAAGGACCCGGGGAGCCGGGACAGGTCGCCCGCGACATCGGCGGTGAGGAAACGGCAGCGCACGCCTTGGCGGCGCGCCCGCCGGCGCGCCAGGGCCACGGCCGTGCGCGAGATGTCGACGCCGGTGACGTCGAAGCCGTGCCGGGCGAGATAGAGGGAATAGTTGCCGCCGCCACAGCCGAAATCCACCGCCCGGCCCGGCGGGATCCGTCCGCCTTCCACGAGGCGCACGAGAATCGGGGGCGGCCGGGCGACATCCCAGGGAAGGTCGCGGGCGGGCAGATGCGCGTAAATCGCCTCCATGTCGGTGGGCCGCAGGGGCGAAATGGGTTGGCCAGCCGGCACGGACCGAGTCTGGCGCGGGCCGGCACGGTCGGCGAGCCGATTTCCGGTCGGGGGTCGGCCCAAACGCCGGAAAGGAGGGGATTTTTGGCGCCAGCCATGCTAGACTTGGCGCGATGAGGAGAGTCATGGCGCTGTGGGCACTGGGAGCGGGGGTGGCCGGGCTGGCGGGAACGCCGGCGGCGGCCGCGCCCGATGAGATCTTCACGACGGTCTACTCGACCGCCTACAATGGCTACACCCGCGCCAAGCTGGGCGACGGGACGTTCAAGCCCGAGACTTACGCGATCGGCGAGGGGAAGTTCGAAGGGGGCCGGATGCGGGACCCTTCGATCGACGGCTTTCCCTTTCTCAAACTCGCCCGGCTGCTGGCGCCCTACCTCGCCCGCGCGAACTACCTGCCGACCCCGGGGCGCGACCAGACCGATCTGTTGATCGTGGTGCACTGGGGCACGACCATCCCATACGACGACGGCACCTATGGAAACGCCGTCGACGGCGTGTCGACGGCAATATCAAACGCGCAGAACCTGGGCGACGCGGCCGACAGCGGCGAGCTCACCAGCGCCCTGATGATGCTCCAGATGGAGAACCGGCAGCGCGACATGGCCAACGCGCGCAACGCCGCGCTGCTCGGCTATACGCCGGAGTTGAACCGGCGGGGAGAGATCCACGATTTCACCGGGATGGACCTCGGTTACCGGGATTTGGTCTCGGACGTGGAGGAGGACCGCTACTACGTCATTCTCGCCGCCTACGACTTTCGCGCCGCGTGGAAGGAGAAGAAGAAGAAGCTGCTGTGGGTCACCCGGGTGAGCATCAGCGTCCGCGGCAACCGGTTTGACGAGCAACTGGAGGGCATGATTGCCAGCGCCGCGCAGTATTTCGGCCGCGACACGCCGGGGCTGATGCGGGGGTTTGCGCCCGAGGGCAAGGTCAAGATCGGCGAGCCGAAAGTCATCGGCATCGTGCCGGAGCCGCGGAAGTAAGCGGCGGCTTGACGCCGGCTCCTCGCCAGGACGCGCGCGGCGGTTGTCATCCATTGAATGACAAGCCGATCATGCAGGCGTCGTGGGACCCACGCGGCGATGTGTCGCGCGGGCGCTGCAAGACAGAGATCCTCAAAGGGCGAGGCGGTAGCGGCGGCGGAAGCGCGCGCCCCGGCGGTACATCTCGTGGTCCCTGGGCAGGCGGACGGTCTCGACGTAGCGGGCGCCGATCAGGTCGCAGATGCGCTGCGACGGGCGGTTGGCCGGATCCGTGGTCAGCCACACCGCCTTGAGTCCGTGCGCCCGGGCGAAGGGCAGG
>DATJUU010000188.1:0-2712 GCA_035502155.1 Opitutaceae bacterium | reverse complement strand
CATGGCGGCGGCCTTCCTGCTTTTCGGCTTCAGCCTGCTCTACGGCCTGACCGGCTCGATCGGGTTCCCGGAGGCCGGCGCGGCTCTGGCGGCGCCGCGGGGCGGCGCGCTCGCGGCGGTCGCGCTGGTGATGGTGCTGGTGGCGTTCGGATTCAAGATCGCGGCGGCGCCGTTTCACCTGTGGGCGCCGGATGTCTACCAGGGCGCGCCGGCGCCGTCCGCGGCGCTGATCGCCTCCGCCTCGAAGCTGGCCGGCTACACGCTGTTCGCCCGGCTGCTGTGGGCGGGCGCGCCCCCCGGCGGCGGGACCCCGGGCTGGCTGCCGGTGGTGGCGGTGCTCGCGGGCGCCTCGCTGCTGCTTGGCAATCTCGTGGCGCTGGCGCAGACCGACGTCCGGCGCCTGCTCGCTTATTCCGCGATCGCGCATGCCGGGGCGCTGTTGCTGGGCGTGATGACCGCGGGCCGGGCCGGGTTCGGGCCGCTGCTCTATTACGCGGCGACCTACGGCCTGGCGTCGCTCGGCGCGTTCGGGGTGGTCGGCGCGGTGGCGCGCCCGGGCGGCGGCCGGCTGGAGGATCTCGCGGGCCTGCACCGGCGCTCGCCGCTGCTGGCGGCGTGCCTCGCGGTCTTCGTGCTGTCGCTCGCCGGGATCCCGCCGCTGGCGGGTTTCTGGGGCAAATTCGCCGTCTTCGCCGCGGCCCTGAAACTCGACGGTCCAACGGGTCCGGCCGGCGGCCTGGCGCTGGCGGCCATCGCGCTCACGGCGGTGGCGCTGTACTACTACCTGCTCATTCTGAAGCAAACGCTGGTGGCCGCGCCCCCGTCGGGGAACGGCGGACGGATCGCGGTGCCGGGGCCGGCGGCCCTGGCGCTCGTGGCGGCGGCGGGCCTGCTCGTCCTGCTGGGCGTGTGCCCGTCGCTCGTGCTCGGCTGGTTCTGAGCCGGCGGCCGGGGGGTGGTCAGGGCGTGACGCCGGCGACGTGCTTGTGCTCCACCTCGGCCACGTATTTGCGCGTGGCCGCCGGGAGTTCATGCCAGATCTTGTACGAGATCCACGCGCCCAGGAGCGCGAACGGCATCAGGAAGAGCGGCCACCACAGCCAGCTCATGCCGGTGAGATAGCCGAGGCTGACCGATTGCAGCGCCGTGCCGAGGTAGGCGGATCCGTCGACGATGCCGGAGCAGGTTGCCGTGGCCTTGCGCCCGCCCAGATCGGTCGCGGCGGTGCCGGCCATCAGCGAGGTGATGCCGACGGCCGCCATGACGATGAGCACGCCGGCCAGCCCGACGATGAACGGCGAGCGGTGCAGGAACACGGCGATCACGCCGGCCATCACCAGCGCGAAGAGGCAGAACAGGCCGGTCGGCGGACCGCGGCGGGACTGGAAGAACTTGTCCGACACCAGCCCGCCGGCGAAGCCGCCGACAATGCCGAAGACGCAAAGCAGCAGCCCCCAGTGCGCGATGAAGAACTCGGCGCCGGGCTGCTTGAATTCATTGCCGTAGATGAAATACCACTGGGTGATGCCGTTGCGCAGGACGCCGGAGGTCAGGTTGGCCAGCGCGAGCAGCAGGATCAGGGGGCTGAGGAAGACCCGCTTGAGCAGGTCCGTGGTCGAGAGTTCCTCGTCCATGTGGCCCGAGGAGGCGTCATGGGTGTCGAACGCCGGGAAGTCCGCCTCCTCCGGTGTGTCCTTGATCAGCCACCAGTCCAGCAAAACCCAGAACAGGATGATGATCGCAGGAATGTAGAACACCGCCCAGGTGGCGTCCACCGGCTGAGACTTGAGGGCGAACACCCGCTGGATGAGGTTCTGGAGCCAGCCGTCCGGGCCGCCGGGCCTGGCCTTGGCCATGGCGACGATCGCCTGGCCCCAGTCGAAGGCGAAATAGACGCCGAAGGAGATGAGCGTCCCGAAGATGGCGCCGAAGACGCCGCGCTCGCGGACGTGGAACCAGTAGGCCTTGACTTTGATGATCGAGACCGCGCCGTAGCTCTGGAAATACATGTTGAGCGCGTAGACGACGGAGAAGGCGAGCACGAGGTTCACCTTCAGCCGGTGCAACAGCACGAGGTAGGTCAGCACACCGAGCACGGCATTCGCCGTGGCGGCGCCCAGCCCGGCAATGATGATGCCCTTTTTCCCGCCGATCTTGTCCACCAGCGGCCCGTTGACGAGGAAGGCGACCGCGTAGACGAACGTGCCCCAGAAGAAAATCCAGCCGAAGTCCTCGTTGGACATCGTGGTCCCCAGCGCGTTTTTGGCCACGTTCAGGTTGTAGCGCCCCATGTAGAGGAACGAGTAGGTCATCCCCAGCGGAAACCAGTTGATGAACCGCCGGACCATGAACCACGTCCCGTGCTTGATCGGATTGTTGACGAAATAGACGGCGATCGTGCCGATCAGGCAGAGGGCGACGAAGCTGAGATACATGGGCGGAGGAGGACTGGCCGGAGCGCGGCCGGCGGGCGGCAGGGTATTCGGGATCGCCGCGAACGCTCGCAGGCGGTCCCGGTGGCGTCAAAGGCATTTCCCGGCGCCTCGGTGACATTCGGGCGACGCGGGCGCCGCGCCATTCCATGGGTTGACTCAAGCCGGGCCGAACGGCACTTTGCCCGGTTCCCCGTTTTTCCACCCGCCGCTCCGTGCATCGCATTCTCGCCAAATCCCGCCTGAACCCGACCGTCACCCGGCTGGACGTGGCGGCCCC
>DATJUU010000187.1:0-19972 GCA_035502155.1 Opitutaceae bacterium | reverse complement strand
GAGGGCCGGGGTCACAGTTCGCTGGCCCGCGCCATCCTGCCGGTGCTCGCCGGAGCCGGCCACCGCGTCCGGGTGATCACCTACGGCCAGTCGCTCGCGCCGCTCGCCGACTACGACCCCATCCCGATCCGGGGCATCAGGCACTGCTACGATCCGCGCGGACGCCTTTCGCTCACGCGCTCCTTTTATGGGAATCGCGGCGTCCTGCCGTGGTACGCCGCGCGCTGGGGATCGCTGCGTCGTCAGCTCCGGGATTTCGCCCCGGAGCTGTGCATCGTGAATTTCGAGCCGTTCACTCCGCTCGTGGCCCGCTCGCTGCGGATTCCCGTCCTCAGCTTCGACAACCAGCACGCGCTGCTCCACGACAATGGTCCCGCGCCCCGCGGCGCCCGCTGGTCGGCCTGGTTTACCAAGGCCGCCATCCGCTGCGTGGCGCCGGGTGCGGACGACTACGTGGTGATGGCGTTCGGGCCGCACGCGAACTCCGACGCCCGGGTGCACGTGGTGCCTCCGGTCGTGCAGGAGGAGTTCCGCTGGCTCCAGCCGACCGTCGGGGAGCACGTGCTGGTCTACCTGAAGCATCCCCATCCGCGGTTCCTCGCGGTGCTGCGACAGACCGGCCGCCCCTTCCTCGTCTACGGCTACAACCGCGCGGCGGTGGAGGGCAATCTCACCTACCGGGTCTTCAGCGACCGAATGCCCGGCGAACTGGCGTCCAGCCTGGCGGTGATGGGCACCGCCGGCATGTCGCTGGTTTCGGAGGCCGTCTGGCTCAAGAAGCCCTTCTTCGGCGTGCCGCTCAAGAACGAGTTCGAGCAGCGCTGGAACGCCATGCAGATGCGGGCGGCGGACTTCGGCGATTTCGCCGAGGAGCCCACCCGGGCGGAGATCGACCGCTTCCTCGCGCGGCTGGACGACCATCGGCGCGCCCTGGACGCCTACCGCTACGACCCCGACGCCGCCAGCGCCAAACTGCTCGAGCTGATCGACCGCCGCCAGGCCGCGCGCCACGAGTCGAAACGCGGCGCGGGATCGTAATTGCCGCAACCGGCGCCCCTGTGGCAGGGTTCTGCGCATTGCTGCTACGAGTCACGATGATGGTCGACCGCCGACACCGAATACTTTCTTGGCCACAAAAAGGCGCAAGAAACTGCCGCTTGCACCGGAGCCTCGGTCGCGCCTATAGGCGCGACACGGCCGTCGCCAGCGCCTCGGGCTCTCTTGTGCCTCTTTGTGGCAATACAATTCAACCATGAACCTGACCGAACAAAAAGCCGTGCTGACCGTCGCCATGATGGCCGCCTTCGCCGATGGCGAGAACAGCGAGGTCGAACGCACCGCGCTGCGCCAGATGGCCGAAAGCTTCGGGCCCGACGCGGGCCTCAACCTCTGGGAGATCTACCAGGATGTCGTCGACCGCCGGCGCCCGCTGGCCGAGGTCGCCGCGGCCCTCACCTCGGACGAGGCGCGCCACATGGCCTACGACATGGCCAGCGGCGTGTGCGAGGCCGACGGCACCGTCAACGAGCGGGAGCGGGCGTTCCTTGATTCCCTGCTCGCCGCGCTCCATCCCGGCGCGGAGGCGCCCCCGCCGCTGCGCGGGCCCGCGCCCGTTGGCGCCAGTGCCGTCCCGCCGGGCGCCGCCCCGCCGCTGCTCGAGCCCGTCGACACCGCGGCGATCGACAAAATGGTCCTCAATTACGCCATTCTGAACGGCGCGCTCGAGATGCTGCCGCACGGCCTGGCCACGATGGCGATCGTGCCCCTGCAGATGCGCATGACCTACCGTATCGGCAAGAAATACGGCTACACGCTCGACAGCGGACACATCCGAGACTTCCTCGCGACGGCCGGCGTCGGCCTGGCCTCCCAAGCGGTGGAGAACATGGCGCGGCGCCTGCTCGGCGGGCTGGCTGGCGGCTTGCTCGGTGGATTGGGCGGCATGGTGGTCGGCACCGGCACCAGCTTCGGCTTCGCCTTCGCCAGCACCTACGCCATCGGCCACCTCGCCGACCGCTACTACGCCGGCGGGCGCAAGATGGAGGCGTCGCTGCTGCGCGAAACCTACGCGCGCCTGCTCGCCGACGGCCGGGCTCTCTTCAGTCAGCATTCCGGCGCGGTGCAGGCGCGCGCCAGCACGCTCAACCCGGCCGACGTCATCAACCTCGTCCGCAGCCCGCAGTAACCGGCAACCAGAGGTCGGTGAGCCGGTGGGAGACGCGCTTCGGTCTTGCCGGCGGCCACGCCAGAATCTATCCAGATTGCGCCCGCTCGCCGCGACCGTTTCGGCCGGCCGCGCCGGGCCGTGCGGGCGCAATCGTCGTCGTAACCTGCCCCGCCATGACCACGCCCCTCGTGAAATTGTCTTGTCCGCTGCTTGCCGGACTCCTCCTCGCCGCCGCCCGCCTGCCCGCCGCCGATGCGATCGACCTGAGTCGCGAGACGCCGGTGCCGGCCAACGAGCCGGTCCCCGTGGCCGATTTCTTCCGGCCCGCCCTGGTGGACAATCCCAAGATCAATCGCGCCGGCACCTACTTCGTCGCCTTCTGCAGCGCTGGCCAGGACCGCCGGGACCTGATGGTCTACAATCTGGACAAATCCAACTTCGACCGGCTGCCGGCGCCGGTGGACAGCGACTTCTCCAGCTACGACTGGCTCGACGACACCCACATCGTCGCCGACCTCGTTCGCGAAAAGCGCATCCCGGAGGCGGTGGTGGAAGTCAACGCCGAGAACCCGGCCGACTTTCACCCCATCCTGCAGATGGACTCGGTCCAGGTCGCGGGCGTGCCCGAACGCGATCGGCTCCATCCCCTCCTCTGGCTCCGCGCGGACTCCTTTCGCGACGGCCGGGACGAAGGGATCGTCGAGGTCAACAGCATGATGCACCGGGGCGATCTGGCCGGCCCCAACGGGGCATCGAACAACTGGGACCAACTCGGAACCGACAACGAGCGGCACATCCTCAAGCACTATCCCGTGCCCGGCGAGGATCGCGTCACCGGGTACTTCGCCGACAAGGACGGCGAACTGGCGTATGCGGTCACCAGCAAGGACGGCGTGTCCACGCTCCACCGGTTCACCGGCGGCCAGTGGGAGACATGTCCCGTGGACCTCGACTCGATTGACGTCCTCGCCGCCGGCAACCAGCCCGGCGAACTCGTCGTGCGCGGCCCGCGCGGCACCGGCCAGCCCCGGCCGCTGCAATTCATGGATGCCGCGACCGGCAAGCTCGGCGAGATTCTCGTCGGCCAGAAGGACCACGACTTCTCAGGCTGGGTTTACCGGGAGCCGGTCAACCACATCATCATCGGGGCGGAGTACGACGCCAACGGGCCGCAGAGCCTCTGGTTCACACCGGACTACACGGCGCTCCAAAAGGTGTTGATGCAGGACGAAAAACTCCGGGGCCAGGTGGTCCGGATCCTCGGCAGCGACCGGGAGCAGCGCCGCTTCCTCGTCAGCGCGTTTACCGACCGCGCGCCGGCCACTTACTACCTGCTCGACGCCCAGAAGCACACGCTGGGGCTGATCAAGGGCTCCCGGCCCTGGATCGACCCGGCGCGGATGCTCCCGATGAACGTCATGCGGTACAAGACCCGCGACGGGAAGTTCTTCGACGCCTATGCCACCCTGCCGCGCGGCGTGTCCAAACAGCATCCGGCCCCGCTGGTCGTGCTGCCGCACGACTACTACAGCGGACGCGACAGCTGGGGCTACAACAGCCTGGTCCAGTTCCTCGCCAGCCGCGGATACGCGGTGCTGCAGCCCAACTACCGCGGCAACGCGGGTTACGGCTGGCAGTTCACGGCCGCGGAGGAATGGGACTTCCGGAAGATGTCCGACGACATCACGGACGCCACCCGCGCGCTCCTCACCTCGGGCTACGTCGACCCGCGGCGCATCGCCATCATGGGCAGCAACTGGGCGGCGTACCTCGCGCTCTCGGGCGCGGTGTTCGATCCCGACCTCTACCGGTGCTGCGTGGTCGACGTGGGCACGTTCGATTGGGGCTACCTCATGAAGGACCAGAAGTATTTCCAGTACGACTCGGCGTTCTACTCCACGGCCCTCCGCTTCCTCGGCGATCCCTCCAAGGTGCCCGAGAAATTCGCCGCCATCACGCCCTTGGATCACATCGACCGGCTCAAGGCGGCCACCTTCGTCGACTACGTCAAATATGATCCGGCCGGGCTCTCCCAGTCGCGCCGGCTGATCTCGGAACTGGAGCACGACAATGTGCCGCACGAGACGCTGCAGGTGGGCAACGATTTCCGCGGCCGCGACGACCTCGACGAGCAGGTCGAGCTGTTCAGCCACGTCGAGGCCTTCCTCGGCAAGCACCTCGGGCCCGGGCCGGCGGCGCCCTGACCGCGCGCCCGCACGCGTGACTTGCAGCCGGTTTTGGTGTCACACTGCGGCCGCGTGAACGAGCCGCCCACCGCCCCCGGATCCGCCGCCGAGCCCGGCGAGCGCCGGGCTGTGCTCCTCGCCGCCGGCCTGCTCTTGGCCGCCGGCCTCGCCGCCTACGCCGACAGCCTGCGCGGGCCGTTCGTCTTCGACGACCTCTATTCGATTCCGCAGAACGGCACCCTCCGGCACCTCGCCACCGCGCTGGCGCCGCCGGGCAACGGCACCACCGTGAGCGGCCGGCCGCTGCTGAACCTCTCATTCGCGCTCAACTACGCCCTCAGCGGCCTGAACGTCTGGAGCTACCACGCCGTCAACCTGCTGATCCACCTGCTCGCCGGGCTGACGCTCTTCGGGCTCGTGCGCCGGACCCTTCGACTTCGCTCAGGGCAGGCCCTGGAGCTGCCGTCCGCCGACGTCGCAGGGGTGCAATCTCGCCCATCGACAGGTTCTGGGCCCATCGACACGCCAACTGACTCCGGGCCCCGAGCGATGTCGAGGGATTGCGCCCAGACTGAAGGGCGCAGCAAGCCTGCGCCCCTACGTTTCCTGACCGCCACCAACCCCACCGCCCTCGCCTTCCTCGTCGCCCTGCTCTGGCTCGTGCACCCACTGCAGACGGAATCCGTCACCTATATCGTGCAGCGCTCCGAGTCGCTGATGGGCCTGTTCTACCTGCTGACGCTCTACTGCTTTGTCCGGGGCGCCGCGGGGACCACAGGACTACTGACTACGGACCACGAGACCCCTGCCACGACCGGCTCTGTGGTCGGTGGTCCTGTGGTCCGTGGTGCCTGGCCTTGGTTCATCCTTTCGGTCCTGTCGTGCCTCTTTGGTGTGCTGACCAAGGAGGTGACGGTCTCGGCCCCGGTGCTGGCGCTGCTCTACGACCGCACCTTTCTGGCCGGCAGCTTTCGCGAGGCGTGGCGCCGCCGCCGGGGCTGGTACCTCGCCCTCGCCGCCACCTGGCTGCCGCTGGCGTGGCTGGTCGTCGGCGCGGCCAACCGCGGCGGCACCGCCGGCTTTGGTGTCGGCGTGGGATTCCTCCAGTACGCGGTCACACAATTCGAGGCGGTGGCCCGCTACCTCTGGCTTTCGGTCTGGCCCCACCCGCTGATCATCGATTACGGCGCACACTGGGTGGCCGCCCTCCCCGACCTCGTGCCCGACGCGCTGGTCGTGGCGGTGGTGGTCGGCGGCACCGCGGTCGCACTCTGGCGCCGGCCGGCGGTCGGGTTCCTGGGGACGTGGTTCCTCGCGATCCTGGCGCCGACCTCGCTCATTCCGGGCACCCGGCAGACGATCGTGGAGCACCGCATGTACCTGGCTCTGGCCCCCGTGCTGGCGCTGGCGGTCCTCGGGCTGCACGCCCGACTCGGCCGGCGCGTGGCGCCGGTGCTCCTCGCCCTCGCCGTCGCCGCCGGCGGGTTGACAGCGCTGCGCAACCGCGACTACCGCAGCGACCTCGTCCTCTGGCGCGACACCGTGGCCAAGCATCCGGGCAACAGCGGACCGCATTTGAGCCTCGGCGACGCCCTGTATGATCGCGGTCAGCCGGCGGCGGCCCTGGTCGAGTTCGAGGAGGCAATCCGCCTCGATCCCGCCAATGCCGACGCCTACTACAATGCCGCCAACGCCCTCGTGCGGTTGGGCCGGTGGGACGAGGCCATCGGCCATTTCCAGGCCGCCCTGCAGCTGCGGCCCGTCTACTTCGATGCCCACACCAACCTCGGTGAGGCGTTGATGCACACCGGCCGCTATCCCGAGGCCGTTCGGCAATATGAGGCGGCGGTGCTGCTCGAGCCCGATCTGCCCGAGGCGTATTACAATCTGGGTAACGCCCTGGCCGCGGCCGGGCGCGCGCCGGCGGCCATCCGGGAGATGCAGTGGGCCGTCCGCCTCCGGCCCGGTTACTCCGAGGCGCACAACAATCTCGGCAACCTGTTCCTCCGCGGCGGCGACCTGCCCGCGGCCGCGGCGGAATACGAGGCGGCGGTGCGCGCCGAACCGGGCAACGTCGAGGCCCACGCCAATCTGGGTTCCGCCTTGTGGAAACTGCAGCGGGCGCCGGAGGCCGCGGCGCAATACGAGGCCGTCCAGCGGCTCCAGCCCGGTTCGCTCGAAGCGGCCCGGAACCTGGCCACGATCTACCTGCACCTCGGCCGGCTGGCGGACGCCGCGGCGCAATTCGAGCGCGTGCTGCGCGTCCAGCCGGCCGACGCCGCCGCCCACCGCGATTACGGCATCGTCCTCGGCCGGAGCGGACGCTACGCGGAGGCCGTCGCGCAGCTGCGCGCCGCCCTGGCCGCCGATCCCAACGACCCGCTGGCGCACCACAACCTCGGCGCGGCCCTGCTGGCGCTCGGCCGGCTGCCGGACGCGAAGACGGAGTTTGAGTCCGCGCTCCGGTTACAGCCCGATTTCGCGCCGGCCCGCCGGGAACTCGCCCGCGTGGAGGCGATGCTGGCCGGCGCCCGGTGAACCGACGCCGCCCGCCGCCGCGGGGAAAACCGTGTAGGGCTGCCGTCCCTCGACTTCGCTCGGGACCCTGACCCTTCGACCCAGCTCAGGGTCATCCTGAGCCTGTCGAAGGATGAGCGGAGTCGAAGGGCTTATCGGCAGGCCGGATTCGAATTCACAAATGCGGCCCGGCGTCGAGCGCCGGCCCTACAAGCCCGACCCCGGCAGTCGCGCCAACCGCGAAGCTCTTGGCGGGATGCAACTTGGTAGAAGCTTGCCTGTCCATTTGCCTGTTCGTATCCCTCGCCCGTGCTCCGCGGAACCACCGCCCTTGCTGTCCTGCTTCTCACCGTCGGCCGCGCCGCGGCCCAGGTGACGCCATTGGCGCCGGTGGTCAACGCCGGGTCGAGCAACTACGATCTCGCGACCGGCGAGCTGGTGCTGACCGGCAACCCGAGCGTCCAGTTCGGCCCGACCCTGCTGACCGCGGACGAGCTCCGCTACAATCAGAAGACGGGAGTCGTCACCGGCACCGGCAACCTGATCATTACTTCCGACGGCAAGCGCCTGCTGGCGCGCAGCGGCGCCTACAACCTGGCGACCGACGCGATCACCCTCGTCGGGATCCGGGCCGGCGAGCCGCCCTTCTATCTCCAGGCGGCGTCGGCCCGCGGCACCCGCGCCCGGATGGACCTCACCGACGCGATGGTGACGTTCAACGAACCCGACCCCTTCGCCCCGACGCTGACCGCCGACCAGCTCACCTACGAGCCCGGCCGGCGCGTCACCGGCCTGCACGGCCGCCTTGGGCTCGGCGGCTTTGAGTTCCTCCCGTTGCCGCAATTCAGTCAGGCGTTCGACCAGCCGCTGATCACGCGCTTCACCTCGCGCGTCGGCTACCGGCGGAACCTCGGCGCGTACCTCGACCTCGGCCTGCACCTGCCGGTGTGGCCCGGGATCAACCTCGGCGGCGATGTCGGCGCGTACACCGCGCGCGGGATCATGGCCGGCCCCGGGGGCAGCTACGACGTCGCGCTGGCCGACGGCCAGGCCACCGGCTCGTTCAACTCGGGCTACATCGACGACCACGGCGACCGCAAAACCGACCTCCTCGGGCGCCCCGTGCCCGCCGACCGGGGCTACTTCGAGTGGACGCACCGGCAGACCATCGGCGACCGCTTCACCCTGGCCGGCCAATTCAACTGGTGGGCCGACTCCGAAGTGCTGCGCGATTTCCATCCCAACCAGTTCATGGCGGTGCAGCAGCCCGACTCGTACCTCGAGGCGGTCTACGCCGGCGACAACTACTACGTCAGCGCCTTCAGCCGGGTCGACCCGAACAATTTCGAGCAGGTGCAGCAGCGGCTGCCCGAGGTCCGCTTCGACCTCCTGCCGGTGGCGATCGGCGGCGGCGTCTCCGAGCGCTTCAACGCCAGCTATGCGGCCCTGCAGGAGGACTCGCTGTTCAGCGGCCCGACGCTGCGCAGCGACCGGTTCGACGTCTTCTACGGGCTGGAGCGTCCGATCACGCCCACCGGCTGGCTCACCCTCACGCCCGTCGCCGGCGGCCGGCTGACCTACTACGCCAAGGCCGTCGGCGGCCGGGACAACTACACCCGCACCCTCGGCGAGCTCGGGTTCGACGCCAGCCTGCGCGCCAGCGGCGTCTTCGACTACCACAACGACCTCTGGGGCATCAACGGGCTCCGCCACCTGCTCACGCCCACGCTCTCCTACCGCTACATTCCCGAGGCCGACCGCGGCCAGGCCTACATCCCGCCGATCGACCGGACGGTGTTCTCCACCAACCTCGAGCCGATCGACCTCGGCACGATGCGCAACATCGACCAGCTGCACGCCGTCAACACCCTGCGGGTGGGCCTCGACAACCTGCTGCAGACGCGGGACACCGAATACGGTTCGCGCGACCTCGTGCGCGTGGACCTCGCCTCCGACCTCAGTTTCAGCCCGCAGCCGGGCCAGCGCCACTGGGGAGACGTCTACACCGAGGTCAGCCTCACCCCCGCACGCTGGCTGCGGTTCGACGTTTACCAGCGGGTGGCGCCGCAGGACTTCTCGCTGGACGAGTTCAACTCCGACCTCGTGCTCACCGACGGCGACTGGTGGAGCCTGCAGCTGGCCAACTCCTACCTGCAGGACCAGATCGAGGAGTATTTTGCCGAATACCAGCACCGGCTGAACGAAAACTGGCGCACCTACGCCCGCGCCCGCTACGACGCCCTGGCGGGCCGGTGGGACGAGGTGTCGTGCGGACTGCGGCAGCGGCTGCGCAACACCTGGAACCTCCGCTACGAGGTGTCGTGGAACCAGGGCAACCAACGCGAGAGCGGCTTCGGGTTCAACGTCGCCATCGACCTCGTGCGGTTCTGAGAAGGATCCCGCCTGAGGTCCGGTGGCCGCGCCGCCCGCCGCTTCGGGATTGCCTCGGCGGCACGCCGGCCGCAATGACACCGGCTGGCATGAGGCGCCTTCCGTGACCCCGACGGGCATCATCGCAAACCAGCAGCGCACGTTCGCGCGCCTGTGGCGCGCCCTCGCGCCGCACGTCCGCACGGACCGCCGCCTGCCGGCGCGGATCGAGGCCGCGCTGCGCCGGCATGAATTCGGCTCGCGCGACCGCCGCCTCTACCGCGAGCTCCTCTACACCGCGCTGCGCCATCTGCCGTGGGTGGACGAGCTGGCCGCGAGGACCGACGCGGAGGTGATCCGCGCGGTGGCCTGGCTCGCGGCCGAGACCCCGGCCACGCGGGCCTTTCGTCTCGCCCTGGTGGGCGACTGGCCGCCGCTGCCGCCGACGATCGCGGCGCGTGCCCGGCACCTCGGCGTCGAGCGGGACCTGCTCCCGGCCTGGTTCCGCCCCCATTGCCCCGCGGCGTTCGTGTCGCCCAATCTCGAGGTGCTGCACACCCGCGCCCCCCTGTGGATCCGGGTGCAAGCGGACTCCCCGGAGACGGTGCTCGCCGAGCTTGCCGCCCGCGGATTCGCCGCCCGGCCGGCGGCCGCGCTGCCCGGCGCCTGGGAGATCACGGGCGACGCGGATCTCACCGCCACGGCCGCCTGGCGCGCGGGCAGGTTCGAGGTGCAGGACCTCGGATCGCAGCTCATCCTCGCCGCCGCCGCCGACATCCGGCCCGGCGGGATCTGGCTCGACGCCTGCGCCGGCGCCGGGGGCAAGACCCTGCAACTGGCCGCCCTCGTCGGCCCGGCGGGCCGCATCGACGCCCACGACATCCGCGGCGCGGCGCTGGCCGAGCTGGCCCGGCGCGCCGACCGCGCCGGGTTCGCCAACATCCATCCCGCGCTCCGGCTCCCGGATGACCTCGCCTATGACGGCGTGCTGGTGGACGCCCCCTGCAGCGGCAGCGGCACCTGGCGCCGGGCGCCCCACCTCAAGTGGTGCACCACGGCGGCCGACATCGCCGCCCACGCCGCCCGGCAGCGGCGGCTGCTCGACCGCTTCGCCGCCCGCGTCCGCCCCGGCGGGCTGCTCGTCTACGCCACCTGTTCGCTCAGCCGGGAGGAGAACGAGGCGGCGGTCGCCGCCTTCCTCGCCGCCGCGCCCGGCTTCGCGGCCGTGCCGCCGACGCGCACCGTCGGCCTCGCCGCCGGGCCGGGCCGCGCCATCCTCCCCGCCGAGCACGACACGGACGGTTTTTTTGTCGCCACCCTGCGCCGCGCCCCTTGATCTGGCCTCGGCCCGCCCCGGGCCGTCCGTCCTTTTCCCCGCCGTGGCAACCGACAGCGACTACCGCCTCAAGCTCCAGGTCTTCGAGGGACCGCTCGACCTCCTGCTCTTCCTCATCCGGAAGAACGAGCTCGATATCTACGACATCCCGATCGAGCAGGTCACCCGGCAGTACCTCGAGGCCCTCTTCGCAATGCAGGAGCTCGACCTCGACCTGGCGGGCGAGTTCTTCGTCATGGCGGCGACGCTGATGGAGATCAAGAGCCGCCTGCTCCTGCCGCAGGACCTGCAGGCCGCCGGGCCGGAGGGCGCCGACGAGGAGGAGATCGATCCGCGCTGGGAGCTGGTCCACCAGCTCATCCAGTACCGGAAGTTCAAGGAGGCCGCGGCCCAGCTCCATTCGCTCGCCCTCGAGCGGCAGGACCAGATCGCGCGCTACGTCTCCACCCTGACCGCCCGGCGGGACCGGCCGCTGCAGGCCTCCGACCGCATCGAGCTGTGGAACGTGTTCAACGTCGTCCTGCGCCGGCTGGCGGAGAAACTGGTCGTGGGCGAGATCCACGACGAGCAGGTCACGGTGGCCGACCAGATGGAGATGCTCCTCGCGCGGCTGCCGACCCAGCCCCGCTTCGTCTTCTCCGAGCTCTTCCCCGCCCCGGTCAGCCTGCGCACCCTGATCGCCACCTTTCTTGCCGTGCTCGAGCTGGTCCGGCTCAAGCGCCTGCGGGTCCGCCAGGACCAGGCGTTCGCCGACATCCTCTGCGAGGCGATAAACGAGAACGAACTTGAAAGCCCGGCGACCCCGCACACTGTGACGGCGTGAAACCCGTGCGCAAACGGAAGAAAAAGACCGGCATCCGGGCCCTGCTGGGCTTCGGCCTCGACAACACCGACGGCCACAAGCGCATCACCACGGGCGAGAAGTTCGCGATCTTCGGGGGCTCCGAGGAGACGCACGAACGCATCACGGAGACGGTCGTGAAGACGTTCGAGGAGCTGAAGCAGCGGGGCAAGCCGCTCGAGGAGGTCGAGCCCCCGGAACTCCGGGAGATCATCGAGCAGTCGAGGCCCCGCTGACCCCCGACCCTTTTCCCAACATGTCTGACCAAATCACCCACCTGACCGCCGCCAATTTCAAGGACACGATCGGCACCGCCGCCACGCCGGTGCTCGTCGACTTCTGGGCCCCCTGGTGCGGCCCGTGCAAGATGATCGCGCCGATCCTCGAGGAGCTCGCCACCGAGATGAGCGGCAAGCTCACGATCTGCAAATTGAACGTCGACGACCACGGCGAAATCGCCGCGCAGTACGGCATCCGCGCCATCCCGACCCTGCTCCTGTTCAAGGGCGGCCAGCTTGCCGAACAGCTGGTCGGCATGATGGACAAGAACACGCTCAAGGCCAAGGTCTCGGCCAAGCTGTAGGCCCTCCCGGCAGGACGCCGCGTCTTGGCGGAGAGCAGGCAGCCTCCGCCTACCCGGTCACGATCAGCACCGCCAGCGAGATGGAATAGGCGGCGAGATACGCGCCGCACCAGCCGAGCAGGGCGATCAGCTCGCGGGCTTCGCGCGCCCGGCGCAGCGTGCGCCATTGCAGGTACGCGTAGGCCCCGAGAATCGCCGCCACCAGGATGGCAGCTGGCACGCTGTACAGCCCCTGCCCGGCCAGCGCGACCATGATCCCGCAGGCGACGGCATGCGCCGCGGCCAGTTGCGCCAGCGCGAAGCCGCGCCCGAAGCGCACGACCAGGGTGTGTTTGCCGGCCTTCCGGTCGGTGTCCGCGTCCCGATAATTGTTCACCACCAGGATGTTCACGGTCAGCAGCCCGACCGCCGCCGCCGCCTCCAGCACCACCCAGCTCAGCCCGCGCGCCTGGACGTAATAGGTTCCGCCGACGGCCACGAGGCCGAAGAAGACGAACACGAACAGGTCGCCCAGGCCGTGGTAACCGAGGGGGAACGGTCCGCCCGTGTAGGCCACGGCACTGGCGATGCTGACCACACCCACGAGCACCAGCCACCAGCCGCCCCAGGCGACCAGCGTCAGCCCCACGACAAACGCCAGGCTGAAGGTCAGCACCATCACCCGCCGCATCGCCGCCGGCGTCACCAGCCCCGCCGCGACCGCCCGGCGCGGCCCGACCCGTTCGCCGGTGTCGGCGCCCCGCACGAAATCATAATAATCGTTGGCGTAATTCGCCCCGATCTGCACCAGCAGCGCGAAGACCAGGCAGACCGCCGCCGCCACCGGCACGAAGGCGCCGGCGCGCCACGCCAGCGCCGAGCCCACGATCACCGGCGCCACCGCCGCCGGCAGCGTGCGCGGACGCGCGGCGGCCAGCCAGACTTTCCAGGACGATTCCGCGGCCACGGCCAGCCACCGTACCGGCCGCCGCCGGAGGCACAAGCGCATTGCGCGCCGCGCCGCCCCGCGCTACAGGCCGCCCATGTCCACGCAGGCGTCCTCCGGCGCCGCGGCGCCGGTCGCCTCCATGATCATGCCGGCGGCCACCGTGGCGTTCGTCAGCTCGTCGACCAGAATCAGGCTGCCCGTGGCGCGATTGCGCTTGTAGCTGTCAAACATCAGCGGTTCCGCCGTGCGGAGGCGGACGCGCCCGATGTCGTTGAGGCCGATGGTGCGGTCGGTCTCGAGCTTGTGCAGCGTGTTGATGTTGATCTTGTAGCGGACCTCCTCGACCACGCACCGGGCCTCGCGGGTCGTGTGCCGCACGACATAGCGGCCGCCCGGCTGCAGCGGCTGCTCCGCAAACCAGCAGAGCATCACCTCCAGTTCGCGCGCGATCTGCGGCGCGTTGTTGGGCTTGGCCAGCATGTCCCCCCGGCCGACATCGAACTCGTCCGCCAGCGTGAACACCGCCGTCATGGGTGAGAACGCCTCGGCCACCGGCTCGGTCAGGCAGAAGATCTCCTTGATCCGCGTGCGGTGCCGGGACGGCAGCACCACCACCTCGTCGCCGGGCTTGAAGACACCGCCGGCCACGCGCCCCGCCAGGCCCCGGAAGTCGTGGTGGGTGGTGGAATTCGGCCGGAGGACCCACTGGACGGGGAAACGCGGATCGACGTGGTTCGCGTCGCTGCCCACGTAGGTGTGCTCGAGGGTGAACAGGAGCGGGCTGCCCTCGTACCAGGGCATCCGCGGCGAGCGCTCGACGACGTTGTCGCCGTGCAGCGCGCTCACCGGGATGAACTTCACGTCGGGGATCTCCAGCCGGGAGGCGAAGTTGGTGAACTGGCCGACGATCGCGTCGAACACCTCCTCGCGGAAGTCGACCAGGTCCATCTTGTTCACGCACAGGATGAGGTGCGGGAGGCGCAGCAGCGAGGCGATGAACGCGTGGCGGTTGGTCTGCTCGGTGATGCCCTTGCGCGCGTCGACCAGCAGGAGCGCGAGGCTGGCGGAGGACGCCCCGGTCACCATGTTGCGCGTGTACTGCACGTGCCCCGGAGTGTCGGCGATGATGAACTTGCGCCGCGGGGTGGCGAAATAGCGGTAGGCGACGTCGATCGTGATCCCCTGTTCCCGCTCGGCGCGCAGGCCGTCGGTCAGCAGCGCGAGGTTGAGGTGGTCCTCGCCGCGCTGCGCGGTCGCCTGCTCGATCGCCGCCAGCTGGTCGTCGAAGATCGCCTTGCTCTCGTAGAGCATCCGGCCGATCAGCGTGCTCTTGCCGTCGTCGACGCTCCCGGCGGTGGTAAATCGTAGAAGTCCCAACGGCGGATGACTGGATTCCGGCGTCATTTCAGAAATAGCCCGCTCGTTTTCGATCTTCCATGGCCGTGTCGGACCGCCGGTCGTCGGCGCGCCCGCCGCGCTCGGTCACCCGCGCCACGGCCACCTCGCGGATGATCTCCGCCACGCTGCCGGCGTTCGACTCCACGGCGCCGGTGCAGGTGGCGTCCCCCACCGTCCGGAACCGCACCCGTTTGGTTTCCCAGCGCTCGCCCGGCAGCAGCGCGACGTCGGGCGTGCGCGCCAGCAGCATGCCGTCGCGGCGCACCACCTCGCGCTCATGGGCGAAATAGAGGGAGGGCAGGTCCAGCTGCTCCGCGGCGATGTACCGCCAGATGTCCAGCTCCGTCCAGTTGCTCAGCGGGAACACCCGGAAATGTTCGCCGCGGTGGCGGCGGCCGTTGAACAGATCCCAGAGCTCCGGGCGCTGGTTCTTCGGGTCCCACTGTCCGAACTCGTCCCGGTGGGAGAAGAACCGCTCCTTGGCCCGCGCCTTCTCCTCGTCGCGCCGCGCGCCGCCGATCGCGACGTCGAATTTGAACTCCGCCAGCGCGTCGAGCAGCGTCACCGTCTGCTGCGCGTTGCGGCTGGGGTTGGGGCCCCGCTCCTCCGCGGCGCGGCCGGCCTTGATCGTGTCGGCCACCGCCCGCACAATCAGCCGCAACTTCGTCCGGCGCACGAGGGCGTCGCGGAACTCGAGCGTCTCGGGAAAATTCTGTCCGGTGTCGATGTGGAGCAGCGGGAACGGGATCCGCCCCGGCCAGAAGGCCTTGGCGGCCAGCTGCACCAGCGTGAGGGAATCCTTGCCGCCGGAGAACAGCAGCACCGGCCGTTCGAACTGCGCCACCGCCTCGCGCAGCACGAAGACGGCCTCCTGCTCGAGCTGCTCGGCCTCGGAAAGGTGGTAGGAAAGCATGGCCGGACGGCGGGTTCAGCGGGGGGCGCGGCGGATCCGCCGGCGCAGCCGCGGCCCCACCAGCGCGTGCAGCCGCGCGAGCGATCGCGCCACCGGGTCGGCCTCGGTGTTCACCGCCAGGTCCGCGCGCTCCGGCGGCTCGAACGGCGCGTCCTTGCCCGTGAACTGGCGCACCTCTCCACGCCCGGCCCGGGCGTAGAGTCCCTTGGGATCGCGGCGCCGGCAGGTGGCCCACGACGCCTCGACGTAGACCGCGGTGAAATCAGACGCCCCGATGATGCCCCGGGCCAGCGCGCGCAGGGCGCGGGTCGGGGTGATGAAGGCGGCCACCACGACCACGCCCGCCTGCACGAACAGCCGGGCCACCTCCGCCACGCGGCGGATGTTCTCGGCGCGATCCGCCGCGCTGAAGCCGAGGTCGCGATTGAGCCCGGCCCGCACGACGTCGCCATCCAGCAGCACAGTGGCGACGCCCCCGGCGCGAAGGCGGCGTTCCAGGCCCGCCGCCAGCGTGCTCTTGCCTGAACCCGAGAGGCCGTAGAGCCAGATCACGTGCGCCCGCGGGGCCGGCCGCGCCTGCCGGGACCCGCGCGCAGCGGCGCCGGTGCGGGGGCGCGGGACGGAACGGGAGCGGGCTTCGGCCATGGAGAATGAGGTGATGGCAGGAGCGGTTGATGCCTGCAACTGCGTTCCGCCAGTCAGACCAACATTCAGTCCTGAGGTCCCTGCGCGCGATAGCGCCTTTCCGCGGGCACGCCCAGCGTGGCCTCCAGCGCCCGGATGCGCGCCAGCACCACGCCGGGCATCGCCGCGGCGTCCCCGGGCGGCAGCGTCGGGTGCAGGGCGCAGAGGCAGGCATAGGCTTCGGCGGGCCGTCCGAGCCGGCGCAGGAGCTCGGCCTGGAGGCGCGCGGCGAAGTGCGGCGCCCCGGGCAGGGACGCCGCCGCGCGGCAGCAGTCCGCCGCCGCCGCGGGATCCGCCCGGAGATTCAGATGGATGGCCGCCATCTCGATCCAGATCTCGGCGCTCCGCGGATGCCGGCGCCGCGCCTCCCGCAGGTAATCCAGCGCGACGCCCGCCTGCTCGGACGCGATGCGCTGCCGCACCGCCGCCGGCACGGACCCGGACTCGCCGGCGGCGTCGAGGCGCCATTGCGTCAGGTCGTAGGCGAGCATCCGGGCGCCGTTGAGCCAGAAATAGAGCGGGCGGTCGTCCACGTGCGTGGTCAACCGGATCAGCGCCGGCGTCGCCGCCAGGTCCCGCCGCGCCCACGCCCGGTAGGTTTCCAGCCACAGGCCGTCGGCCGCCAGCGCCCGGCAACCGCCGAGCAGCGCCGCGCCGATCTCCGCCGCGCTGGCCGGTTCGGCGCCGCCGGCGGGAATCCGTGCAGCCGGCGGCTGCACGCCGGCGGCCAGCAGCAGTCCCGCCAGCGCCAACGCGGCAAACTTCACCTCAGAGGTCACGGCGCTGGAAACAGCACGCGGCGAGGATGCCGAACGCGGCCACATAAATCGCGGCGCCGGCGGCCAGGCCGGCGATCTGCCCAGGCGCGATGGATTCGCCGGCCGCGACCTGGTCCGCCAGATCGAACCGGTGCAGATCGGGCACGAGGGCGCCGAGAAGCCAGGCGCCGCCAAGGGCCCAGGGCGAGGCCGCGGCTCCGAAATGATCGCACGCCAGATGCTGCGACTGGCACGCGACGAAGGCACCGAAACCAGCCAGGGTCGCGAACAGCCCGCTGCGGGCGTAGCTGGCGAGGAACAGGGTCACCGCGGCCAGCACCGAGAGCCGCAGCCATTGCGCCAGGCCGGCCCACGCCAGACCGGCGTAGGGCACGCGGCGCCCCTGCGCAAACGCCCCCGGGTCGGCCCGCATCAGTCCGGTCTCCCGCCACCAGAGCAACGCGGCCATCCACAGGGTCAGCATCAGGCAGAAGCCGAGCAACAGCAGCACCACGCCGCCGAGGTGGCCGGCGATGTACTCGGCCCGCCGCACCGGCCGCGCCAGCACCAGCTGCGCCGACCCGCGGTCCAGCGCGGCGAAGAACTGGTGGGCCGTGACCACCACCGCCACCAGCGCGCCGAACAGTGCCTCGGCGCCGAGGCCGGCATCGAGGAGGAATCTCAGATCCGACGCTCCGAAATTGAAGTCACGGAGCAGCCACGCCCCGCCGGCGAGCGCCGCCGCCAGGGCCGCCAGCAGCGCCGGCGTGCGTTGCCGCAGGGTCTCGCGCAACGTGCTGGCGGCGATCAGGGCGGTGCGCCGCAGGGCGATCGCCGGCGGGCTCATGGCTCTGCCGTCTCCGCGGCCGCGCCGGCGGGGACCGCCTCCCGGATGATCTGCGCCAGCGCGGCGGCGGGTACCTCGACGCCGTGCAGCCGCGCCCCGCGCGCCGCCAGCCACCGGCGCAGTTCGTCCAGCAGCGCCGCCGGCAGCGCATCGACGAGCAGGGCCGAGCAACCGGCGCGCCGCGCCAGATCGTCCACCGGGGCGTCGAGCACGACACGGCCGCGCTGCAGCACCACCACGCGGTCGCAGGACTCCATCACGGGTTCCAGCACGTGCGAGCTGAGCAGGACCGTCCGGCCCCGTGCCCGGCACTCCGCCAGCAGCGCGGTCAGCGCCGCCGCGCCCTCCGGGTCGAGTCCGGAAACCGGCTCGTCCAGAATGAGCAACCGCGGATCGTGCACGAGCGCCTGCGCCAAGCCGAGACGCCGGCGCATGCCCAGCGAAAACCCGCCCGCGGGCTGGTGCGCGGCGGCGGCCAGGCCGGCGCGGGCCAGCGCCCGCGCCACGCGCGCCGCCAAGCCGGCGCGGGGGAGCCCGCTCAGCCGCGCGTGGAGGCGGACGATTTCATCCCCGGTCAGGTCGGGCGGAAAACCCGGGGCCTCCGGCAGGAAGCCCACCGTGGCGCGCGTGGCGGCGTCATCCGGGTCCGCGCCCCAGAGTCGGCAGCGGCCGGCGGTCGGATGCAGCAGGCCGAGAAGGAGCTTCAGGAGCGTGCTCTTGCCCGAGCCGTTGGGGCCCAGCAGCCCCACGATTTCGCCCTCACCCACCCGCAGCGTGACGCCGTCGAGCGCGCGCCGCCGCCCGCCCGGCGAACCGCCGGCGAATTCCTTGACCAGTCCGGTGACCTCGATGGCGTTCACGACGCCGGTCAGCGGATGCCGAAGCCCTCGAACTGGCGCGGCCGGCGTCCGCCGGCGCGCACGACCTCGCGGACGTAGCCCTGCATCCGCTCCTCGATCGCGCCCACGAACCGCCCCACCTCGTCCGCCTCGCCCTCGACCTCGAGGCGCACCCGCCCGTCGGGCAGGTTCTGCACGTAGCCGGCGACCTCGAATTCCTTCGCCAGCCACAGCGCCGTGTAGCGAAAGCCGACGCCTTGCACCCGGCCGGAAAAGTGCACCGTCTCGTGATGGACGTCGTTCGGCGCCGACATGCCCGCAGTTTTGCCAATCCCGCGCTTTTCCGCAATCCGCAAAATCTCGGCGCGCGCCGGCAGGGCCTCCGCGGGGGATTTTTCATTGCGTTTGCCTCCTCGCCGCCCACACTCCGCGACCGGCCGGAGAGGCCGCACTGCACCATGAGCGAATTTGATGCCGAGGGGTTCTACGACAACGAGTGGGACGAGTGCGGGGACCTGATTTGGAACGAATTCGACTGGGAGCGCTACCTGCGGGAGCAGGACGATGTGGTGCACCGCTATCTCGCCCACTACGAGAGCCTTCGCGAAAACCCCGACCGGATTGACGAGATCGCCCATCTGCTCGGCTGGGATGTCGGCCCGGGCCGTGAGGCCGGGGACGGCGACGCGGGCGAGCGGGAAGCCACCGAGCCGCCGGCCGAGGCCGGGGCCGGAGCGCCGCTCGAGCCGTACTCGCTCCACAAGAATCCCGTCTACGTCGCCACCCGGGCGCTCTACCTGAGCCTGCGCCGCGGCTGGGAGCGGATCGCGCGGGATCCGGCCAAGGTCGCGCAGCCGCTGGCGCTGACGCTGCTGGAAAGCCTCCATCGCGGCGAGGAGCAGGCCGTGCTCGGCGCCCAGGCGCTCGACCTCGGCGACTACGCGATGTGCGTCAGCCTTTTCAAGCGCGCCCTCGACGAGCTGAACCGCACGCTGGCCCTCGCCAACGACGAGGCGGCCGCCGCCGGCCGGGCCTACGCCGCCTGGCGCGACGACGCCATGCCCCGGCTCTTTGACCTGCGCGAGATCTGGCTGCGCGTGATCGCGGAGTGCCGCGACGAGCTGGGCCGCCACGGCGACGACGAGAGCTGAGAACGGGCAGCGATTCGGCCTGGCTGTGGCCGGCCTGCCAGCCGTCTTGTCCGCCATAGCTTCAGCGACGGCGGAAGGCTTGGCCAAGGCCGGCGGCGAGCGGGGCCGGGCGCGGGCGGGCCGAAGCCGGGCCGCCGCGATCAGTTCATCCTAACGGGATGGCGGCCAAGGTTGGGCCGTTTGCGACGCCGCCTCCCCCGCCAATCGGCGCCGCCCGGCGCGGACCAGCGCCTCATAGGCTTCGGCGGCCTTCCGCCGCAGCGCATTCAGCTGATCGCGGACGAACAAGTCGGAACGGTCCGGGTCCGCCTCCTTGAGGCCCATGGTGTAGACCGCACCTTCGCCGTAGGTCTTCTCGATCATCATCCCGATGAAATCCAGCAACGCGTTGTGGAAACGGACCCGGCGCTCCTCCAGCTCCCGGTCGGCGAATTGAAACTCCGCCCCCTTCCAC
>DATJUU010000186.1:0-11153 GCA_035502155.1 Opitutaceae bacterium | reverse complement strand
GTACGCGGCCGGCGCGCTCCAGCGGCCGTCGGCGTCGGCCGCGCGGACCTTGAAGGTGTAGGTGCCCTCGCTTAGGTAGGTGAATTCCCGGAAGGTCTTCGCGTTGGCCGGCGTCCAATCGCGGTCGAATCCCGCGAGTTGGGTTTGGTACCGCACGTACTGCGTGTCGCGGTAGGTGGGTGCGGCAAAGTCGAACTCGAGGTGGTTCCGCGCAAACGGCAGGCGCGGCGGCTCGCCTCCGAACAGCGGCAGCTCGGTCCGTCCGCCGGAAGCGACCGTGGCAGCCCCGCGCAGGAACGTGGAGAGCGGTGCCTCGACCTCATGGAGATCGTCGAGGTCGACGCGGAGCAGGGACTCCGAGCCGCCGATCCAGAGGACATGCTCTCCTGACGCCTCCTGCTGATAATAGAGCACATTGGGCGCACCGGCGGCCGGAAGCTCATCAATGGGAAGTTGCTGCCAAACCGGACGCTGGTGGTCGTCAAGCGTGAGCTTGCCCACGACCGGCCGGGTTGTGCCGTCCGTCAGCGCGTCCTCGGCGGCAAGCCAAACGTCGCCGTTGGCATCGGGGTTCGAAACGGCGAGACCTTTTTTTAGACGCTTAAGCGCTGGAACAACGTAAAACGTATCGTCGATCGGGTTGTGGGCGAGGATCCCCGCCTCGGTCAGCACCAGCACGTAATGGTGGAAGGTACCTACTCGGACGGTGCCACTGCCGGCCGGCAATGCTGCACCGATCTCGAATCGAGTGACTTTTGACGGCTTTCCGTCACTGCCGAGGGCAAAACGGAAGGCGCCCCCGCCATAGGTGCCGACCCAGACGTTGCCGAGATTGTCCTCGGCGAGCGAACTTGCCAATTCCGGAATCGGGATTTGTTGGGGTGGCGCCTCCCAGTTGGCGGCGATATCGAGCCAACTTAATCCTCTAGAGTCCACGAAATAGATCCGTTCTGGCGAAGAATGTGATTTTCGAAGGGATAATACATCCAAGGGGCTTTGGTAGACTTCCTGCAGCGTTCCGTCAGGTTTCAATAGGCGAATTCCCCGGTATCCGGCGCTCAGCAGGCCTTGAGGTACGGTCAGCAATGATTGGGTGCTGAGCTTCAAGTCCAGGAGAGGCTTGAAGGTGGCTGACGAACCCGGATTGATGCGCTGTGTGAGCGCAAATACGCCCTCGCTCGTGTTCACACAAATCCCGTTACCCTCGGAGGCAATCGATGCGATGGGTTTTCCGTTAAGGCCGTTTGTTTCACCGAATTTTGTGACCAGTCCGCTGCTATCGAGGCGCACAATTCCACCATCAGTCGCTGCCCAGAGGTTTCTCTCTCGGTCGAGGAACAGGCCGTTTACGGCCTGGCTGGGCAGACCCGAGGCACGATCTATGACGCGCAGAATGTTGCCTTGAGGATTAACCAAAACGATCCCGCCGTAAAAAGTCCCGACAGCCAATGTGCTGTGATCGATCGACGCGGCGCAGGTGAAGGCGTTTTCCCTGATGAATTTGGCGGAGTCACCAGGCAAAACGGTGAGTTTTGTTCCATCCAGTCGCGCCAAGCCTGATGACGTAACCGCGAGAAAGGAGTCGCGGCCGGCGGGCGTCAGAAAACACGGGACAACTTTGTTATCTGGATCTCGCGGGACAACGAGTTCCGGCTTATCGTTTGCGAGTCGCCAGAGTCCGGTTTCCGGATGACAGATATAGACCGTGTCGCCGATAGTCTGACTAACTATTCGACGTGAGGTGGAAGGTAATGGCCAGAATTCGAATGACGATCCGTTCCAGCGGATGACCTTGTTGGTGGCGGGGAAAACAATCCCTCGTGAAGTCACTTCGGTGCCCCATATCTGTAGTTGGTCGCGTTGGTCGGGCGGAATCTGGGACAATAGCGATGTATATTTTAGCTGGCCCGAAGGTGTTCGATCAAAGTACCCGATCGTGCCAACCCCTCCCACCCAAATGCGGTCGTGCTCGTCAATGGCGATACCCTTTATGTCTGCATTGGATCCCGCCGAAAATCGGTGCCAAGTCATCCCATCATACTGCAACAGGGCGTCGCTCCCGATGTACATCATGCCGAAGTGGTCCTGTGCGAGCGGCATGACCCTACCGTCAGATTGATAATCCGCCGACTTGAACACCTGCAGTACCGGTTGACCTGCGGCGAAATCGGACCACCCATTGGCGACAACAACGCTGGCGGAAAGCAGCCAGACAAGAAGCCCGCCAATCGAGATTAACCCGACTCCGCCACAACTTTTGCTCGCCCGGATTCCCATGAAACGGATTGAACCATAGCGGAATTCCCGGGAGAGAGCCATATTCAGTTTTTTCAGGGTGTGACTGAACAAAAGCGGGTGCACGGCGGGCTTTGTCGAAACGGCAAGATCGGCGATATTGGCCGGCGATGAATACCATGAAGCGTTTCCTCTTCGCCGTAACCGCCAGCCTGCTGCTGGCCGCTGGTCTCGCCCGGGCTGCCGAATCGTTCGATGTGGTCGCGACGAATTCGCATGTCCAGCAGGTCAACGATACTCTTCCGACGCCTCCCTGCGTCATCCAGCCGTAATCTCCTTCCATGACTCCCACCCAACGCATTCTTTTCGGCGTCGTGGCCAGCCTGCTGCTGGTGATGGGGTTCGTGAAGGCGGCCGAATCATTCGACCCCGTGTTCCTCGGGGGCCAGCCGGGCGGCGTGGCTGACGACGACCTCGTCGGTCCGGCCGCGACGCGGCTGACCTGACCCGCGGAACCTCGCCGGGCGCGACACCGTGCCGCCACGGATGGCGGCGCGGCCTTGCACGTGGGTAACGGTCAGATATGCACAAAACCATGCTCAATCTGGCACCCTGGCGCTACCGGCGGATCTTCACCGAGCAAGGCGGTCCCATCACCCGCATTGAGTTCACCGAGTTTCCGGTGCTGGGCCACCGCTGCTACCAGGCCAACGCCTACCTCGCCCCGCACCTGACCGGGAAGGCGCGTCCCCAGCTCAACCTCTACAGCAACGCCGACGGGACCGGCACCCACCCGAGCGCGATGGTGGCCCGCTACATGGCCATCTCCGAGTCCCTCGAGCGCTGGGCGTTCCACGTCAAGGTCAACGACTTCGACCGCGACCTCTACGGCTTCGACCGCGACGCGTCCTCCAACGGCATGGCCGCCTTCCCGGGCCTCTTCCCGGGCCAGTGCCGCAAGAAGGCCTACTTTGAGGCGCTCGAGCGGTTTTGCGTGATCGCCTGGTGGGACGGACGCCTCACCGCGCACACGCAGCCGACCGAGTGGACCGACGTCACCGCCGTGCAGATCGTCCATCCGCTCGACCGCGGGGTCATGGTGATCCTGTTCAAGCGCTGCCTGCCGGGCGATTTCTTCAGCTACGGCCACGCCGCCGGCCACGATTTCGGCAGCGCCTGCGAACGCGCCTCGATCGAGCTGGCCCGGAACGAATTCGTCCTGCGCACGTTCCGCGCCACGCACCCGAGCTTCACGGTCGACGACCTGCCGCAGGTCAAGGACATCTTCGAGCGCCGCCTGCTGTACTTCTCCCTGCCCGAGGGGCACGCGCTGTTCCAGGAGCGCCTGCGGGCGCAGCCGCGGCGCCCGATCGCCGCGCCGAAGGTGATGTTCGATGGTCCGATCGTCGGTCCGTGGTCGCGCTACGCCACCGTGTGGCGGGTGGCGCTCGAGCTGCCCACCGAGGGCTACCTCGAGCCGAAGCTCGAGTTTTTCTTCTGGTAGGCGGCGCGCCGCCCCGGATCGGCGCGCTCAGAACTCCGCGCACCCGGCTTCTTTCCTTTCCGCGGGCGATGCGGCGGGGGATTTCCGCACTCGCAAAGGGCCCCACCGCCGAAGCTGGGGCGCATTCCCGCCCCCGAAGCCGCTGGCCCACCCTACCAAAAATTGAGTGTTCAGCGCGCCCGTAAAAGCGGAGTGAATCTGCCTTAATGCAACCAGTTTTCCGTGGAGGACCATCCATCATCTGCTTTGGCGGATCAGTTCCGCGTCGCCGAACGGGCCGATCCCAATGGTGCCGGGGACCGGCGGCTGCATGCCTGGACCCGGGCGCTGCCATGGCGCCGGCTTTCCGGTCTCTTCCACCGGCCGGCGGTCGCGCCGGCCGGCGCCGGGGCGCCCGCCGTCCCCGAAGGCTCGGCGTTTGATGCGCTCGGCGACTGGATTTGCGGCCTCGATGCGATGGGCCGCATCACCTACGCCAACGCGACCCTGACCAAGGACTGCGGATGTGCGGCCGACGGCCTCAACGGCCGGCCCTTCCTCGAGCTCGTCCCGCCCTCGGCCCGCGATGCGGTCCGGCTGGCCCTGCACCGGGCCGCGACCACCTCCACCCCCCAGAGCTGCCAGCACGAGACGCTGGCCGCGACCGGCGGCTCGTGGCGGCAGTGGACGTTCCACCAGATGCCGGCCCGCCGCGAACCGTGGCTGGCCACGGCCTGCGTCCTCGCCACCGGCCACGACATCACGGAGCAGAAGCGCCTCGAGCACCAGTTTCTCCACGCCCAGCGGGTCGGCAGCATCGGCATGCTGGCGAGCGGCATCGCCCATGACCTCAACAACGTGCTCGCCCCGATCGTCATGTCGATCGACCTGCTGCGGCTGCGCATCGGCTCCGAGGACAACCGCGCGCTGCTCGACGTCGTGGCCACGAGCGCGGGACGCGGCGCCAGCCTGGTCAGCCAGATGCTGTCCTTCACCCGCGGGCTGGACGACAGCCGCGAGACGGTCGACCTCGCGAGCCTGATCAAGGAGCTCGGCCGGTTCATCGGCCGCACCTTTGCCAAAAACATCGAGGTCCGCACCGAGATCGCGCCGGATCTGCGCCGCCTCACCGCCAATCCCACCCAGATCTACCAGGTGCTGCTCAACCTGTGCGTGAACGCCCGCGACGCCATGCCCCAGGGCGGGAAGCTGACCATCACCGCCGGCAACGTCGCGCTCGACGAGGCCGCGGCGCGCGCCGTCCCGGGGACCGCCGCCGGCGACTACGTGGTGCTGGGCGTGTCCGACACCGGCACGGGCATTGCGCCGGAGATCGTCGACCGCATCTTCGATCCCTTCTTCACCACCAAGCCCGTCGGCGAGGGCACGGGCCTGGGCCTGTCGACCGTGCGCTCCATCCTCAAGAGCTGCGGCGGCACCATCGCCCTCTCGACCCGGTTGGGGCAGGGGACGACCTTCCACGTCTATTTCCCGGTGCTGGAGGCGGCGCCGGAGGCGGAGGCCGAGGCACCGAGCGAGGAGAACGCCCGGGGCACCGGCCAGCACGTGCTGGTGGTTGACGACGAGGAATTCTTCCGCGACGTCACCCGCCGCCTGCTCGAGGACTTTGGCTACAACGTGTACGTGGCGGCGGACGGCGCCGAGGCCGTGAAGATTTTCGAGCGGCATGCCTCCCGGATCGCGGTGGCCCTGGTCGACTTGAACATGCCGGTCATGGACGGCCAGACCACGATCCGGGCGCTCAAGGCCATCAATTCCGCCGTGCGCATCATCACCGTCAGCGGTTCGAGCGGGGCGGCCCGGCCGGAGGACGAGGTCACGGATCTGCGGCTGAGCAAGCCGTATTCGATGGGCACCCTGCTGCACGGGCTGAACCAGGTGCTGGCGAGCGCCCAGCCCGCGAAGCCTTAGGGCGGCGCCGGCAAATTGTCAGGAAACGGCCGGCGGGAGGGCGCCATCGGCCGAAACCGGCCGGTGAAAAATCGGCGCACGCCTTTTGCCAGAAGGCGCTTATGCATCATTGGTATGCCTGCCCGCCAGGCCGTGGCGTTGGGCGTTGAACCGGGGCCAAGTTCTTGTTCAGGTCACGGTTGCAGCGGTCCGATCGTTTCGGCCGGACGGAGTCCGCCCTTCATGTCCGCCCATCCCTACGCCTTTCTGTCCCTCTTTTTGGCGATTGCGCTGGCGTTCCCGCTCGTCCTGCTCGGGGTCGCCCGGTGGTGGGCCCGCGTCTTCCAGCCGCCCAAGCCCGGCGCGCTCAAGAATGCGGTGTATGAATGCGGTCTCGAGCCGACCGGCGACTCGTGGATCCAGTTCAAGGCGCATTATTACCTCTACGCGATCGTGTTCCTGATCTTCGATGTCGAGATCCTCTTCCTCCTGCCGTTCGCCGTCGCGTTCACCGGCCTGAGCACCGGCGCGCTCCTGACCATGCTGGTCTTCCTGCTGTTGCTGGCCGAGGGTCTGGTGTGGGTGTGGCAGCGCGGCCATCTCGACTGGCATTGAATCCATGACCGCCACGCCCGAGGAACGCGCCGAACTCCGCCGCCACGGCATTCTCCTGACCAGCCTGGAGGAGCTGGCCGGCTGGGGCCGCAGCCGCTCCGTCTGGCCGCTCCAGTTCGGCCTGGCCTGCTGCGCCATTGAGATGATCGCGTCCTCCATGGCCCGCTTCGACATCGCGCGCTTCGGCTCCGAGATCTTCCGCCCCTCGCCGCGCCAGGCCGACCTGCTGATCGTCTCCGGCACCGTGACCAAGAAGATGGCCCCCCAGGTCGTGCGGTTGTGGAACCAGATGCCCGAGCCCAAATATTGCATCGCCATGGGCGCCTGCGCCATTTCCGGCGGACCGTTCAAGCAGGGCTACAACGTCCTCAAGGGCATCGACCGCTACATCCCCGTCGACCTCTACATCCCGGGCTGTCCGCCCCGGCCGGAGGCGCTCCTCCACGGCCTGATCGAACTGCAGGAGAAGATCCGCCGGGAGCACGCCGCGGGCGCCGAACCGCCGCGCCACCTCCGCCCGGACGCGCCGGGCGAGTTTCCCGTGCCCGCCTTCGGCGCCCACGACTTGGAGCCCCCGCAAAATCCCGCCGTCTGGCAGCCGCCGGCGGAGGCCCGGACAGGCCCGACCTGAGCGCGCCCCGCATGGAGACCCCCGAACAGATTCGCGAACGCCTGCTGGCCCGGTTCCCGGGGACGGACGTCGCGCTGCTGCCCAATCCCGCGCCGGGCGCCGCGCCCGGGCTGCTGCTGCCGGCGGCCGCGGCCCGCCCGATCGCCGAGTTCCTGCGCGACGACCCCGCGCTGCGGCTCGACTACTGCTCGAACGCCACCGGCGTCGACTGGCCGGAGAAGGAGATCGTGGAAACGGTCCGCACGACCGTGCCGGCGGCGGACGGATCGGCCCCGAGAATCGTCGAGGAAAAGATCAAGCGCGTGCAGCCGGGCTGCCTCGAGGCGGTCTACCACCTTTACTCGATGGCGCTGCGCCACGGGCCCCTGGTCATCCGCCTGCGGACCGGGAACCGCACCGACCGTGTCACGCTGCCGTCGCTCACGCCGGTCTGGCGCTCCTGCGAGTTCCAGGAGCGGGAGATCTACGACCTGTTCGGGATCGTGTTCGCCGGCCATCCCGACCTGCGCCGGATTCTGATGTGGGACACCTTCACCGACCATCCGATGCGCCGGGACTACGTCGAGCCCGACGACTACGAGTGGGAGCCGACCGCGCACGACGACGTGCTGGAAAAGGCCAAGCACCATCAATCGACGCCGGCAACGCCGGGGGCCCGGGGATGAGTGCCGATTCCAATCCACCGCCGGTCCTGGGCGCCGATCCGGCCCCCGGCCTTCCGCCGTCGCCCTGGGGCGGCCCGGCGGGCGCCCAGGTGCGCCCCGTGCACGACGAATTCCACGGCGACCTCCTCGAGGTCTCTATGGGACCGCACCATCCCTCGACCCACGGCGTGTTCCGGATGCAAGTCACACTCGACGGCGAGACGATCGTGCGCCTGAAGCCGGTCTTCGGCTACCTCCACCGCAACCACGAGAAGCTCGGCGAGTCCGTGACCTACCTCTCGTCGATGCCGTACACCGACCGGCTCGATTACTTCTGCTCGATGACGAACAACTGGGCCTACGCCCTGGCAGTCGAGAAGCTCGCGGGCCTCGCCGTGCCCGCGCGCGCCGAGTACCTCCGCGTCATCCTTGCCGAGCTGACCCGGCTGCTCAACCACACCTGTCTCGCCGGTTTCCTGCTGCAGGACTGCGGCGCCAGCGGCACGCCGCTGATGTACGCCTTTCGCGAGCGGGAGAAGATCCTCGACCTTTTCGAGGCGCTGAGCGGCTCGCGCATGATGTGCAACTTCCAGCGGTTCGGCGGCTGCCGGGTCGACCCGCCCGCCTCCTGGCTTGAGGCCGCCGGGCGCGTGGCGGCGGATTTTCCCGCCTTCCTCGACGAGTACGAGGCGCTGATCACCGGCAACGAGATTGTGATGGCGCGCCTGCAGGGCGTCGGGCGCCTGCCGGCCGCGCTGGCGGTGAGCGCCGGCGTCACCGGCCCGGGCCTGCGCGCCGCCGGCGTCGCCTACGATCTGCGCAAGGTCGACGGCTACGGTGTCTATCCGCGTCTCTCGTTCCGCGTGCCGCTCGGCGCCCACGGCGACACTTACGACCGGTACATGATCCGCATCCTCGAAATGCGCGAATCGGTGGACCTGCTGCGTCAGGCGCTGCGCGACCTGCCCGCCGGTCCGGTCATGGACCCGAAGGCGAAGCTGCGCGGCTTCCGGCCGAAACCCGGCGAGGCCTACGGCCGCATCGAGGGCCCGAAGGGCGAGATCGGCTTCTACCTGATCAGCGACGGCAGCCCCAATCCCTACCGCTACCGCGTCCGCGCCCCGTCGTTCGTCAACCTCACCGTGCTCGAGGACCTCTGCCTCGGGCACACCGTGGCCGACGCGGTGATCATCCTCGGCAGCATCGACATCGTCCTCGGCGAGGTCGACCGCTGAGCGGCCTTACCCCTTACCCTTTAGACGTTACACCATTTCATGCTCGGCACCGGCATCATCCAGGGCCTCGCCACGACCGCCAAAAATTTTGCGGGCAGCTTCCGTGACCCGCGGCGGTTCGTGACCGTGCAGTACCCGGAGGAGAAGGCGCCGGTCACCGAGAACTACCGCAACTTCCCGTTTCTGGTCAGCGACGACGCCCAGGATCCCATGGGCACGCTGCGCTGCGTCGCGTGCCGCATCTGCGAGAAGGAGTGCCCGCCCCAGTGCATCTACATCGTGCCCGACGTCGACGAGCGCGGGAAACCGCGCAAGCACCCGCGGGTCTTCGACCTCGACATCTCGGTCTGCATGAGCTGCCAGATCTGCGTCGAGGTCTGCCCCTTCGACGCGATCAAGATGGACCAGGACTTCGAGCTCGCCGCGACGGACCGGTTCCGCGGCCTGCTGCTGGACAAGCACCAGCTCGCCAAATCCAACGACTACTACCGGCAGATCCATCCGGCCGAGGCGGCCGAGGTCGATGCGCGGCTCGCCGCGGAGAAGCGTCAGGCCGAGGAGAAGGCGCGCGCCGCGGCCGCCGCCAAGGCCGCCC
This sequence comes from Opitutaceae bacterium, assembly GCA_035502155.1. Classification (GTDB taxonomy): domain Bacteria; phylum Verrucomicrobiota; class Verrucomicrobiia; order Opitutales; family Opitutaceae; genus Fen-1467. The sequence continues at coordinate 1,804 of DATJUU010000186.1, read as the reverse complement.
CGCCGCCGCCCACCGCATGACGCCCGCCCTGCCCGCCGAATCCTGGCTCGAGCGCGTCCCGTTGACGGTGCGCGATCTGGTGACCGGCCTGTTCCCGGCGCCCTGGCGCTGGCTGGCGGGCAGTGTGCTGGCCATCCTGGCCGTGGTCCTCGGCTTCGGGCTGCTGTTCACGCTCCTGACCCTGGTCGAGCGCAAGGCGCTCGGACGGATGCAGAACCGCCCGGGGCCGAACCGCACGGGCCCGTTCGGCCTGCTCCAGCCGATCGCCGACGGCATCAAGCTGCTGGTGAAGGAGGACATCGTGCCGTTCGCCGCCGACCGCCCGCTGCATTTCCTCGCGCCGGTGGTGCTGGTCGCCTTCACGCTGCTGACCTTCGCGGTCATTCCCTACGGCCGGCACCTGCTGCCGGTGGACCTCGATGCGGCGGTGCTGTTCTTTTTCGCCGCCGGCGCCGCGACCGAGCTGGCGGTGTTCATGGCCGGGTGGTCCAGCCACAACAAGTACTCGCTCCTCGCCGCCATGCGCGCCCTGGCCCAGCTGATCAGCTACGAGCTGCCGCTGCTGCTCGCGGTGGTGCCGGTGGTGATGCGGGCCGGCTCGCTCTCGACGGCGGCGATCGTCGCCGCGCAGGGGCGCTGGACGCTCGGCATCCTCCCCCACTGGTCGGTGGCGACGCCGGGGGGCGCGGCGGCCTTCCTGATTTTCATGACGGCGGCGCTGGCGGAGTCGAACCGCTCGCCGTTCGACCTGCCGGAGGCGGAAAGCGAGCTCATCGCCGGCCACCTCACGGAATACTCGGGCTTCAAGTACGCGCTCTTCTTCCTGGCGGAGTACCTGGGCATGACGGCGCTGTGCGCGATGGCGGTCACGCTCTTTCTCGGCGGCTGGCAGGCGCCGTGCGTTTTCCTGCAGTTCGTCCCTTCCTACGTCTGGTTCTTCCTCAAGCTCGCCGCCCTGCTCGCGCTGCTCATCTGGATCCGGGGCACGCTGCCGCGCCTGCGGCTCGACCAGCTGATGCGGCTGTCGTGGAAGTTCCTCGTGCCGCTGGCGCTGATCAACCTCGGCACGGTGGCCTTCTGGCAGCTGAGCGCGGGGTGGGAGCCGCTGCCGGCGCGCGCGGCCCGCTGGGCCGTGGCGCTGCTCCTGGTGCTCGGGCCCTTCGTGGCCCTCGGTCAGCGGCTCGGCGCCGGCGTGGGGCCGCGCCGCTACCGGTACGCGCCCGCATGACCGCCGTGCTCGTCATCGTCGCCGTCTGCACGCTCGCCGCCGCGGCGGTGGCGTTCGCCCTGCGCCCGCTGGTGCACAGCGCCCTCTGCCTCGTGCTCGCCTGGGCGGGCGTGGCGGCGTTCTACCTGTGGGCCGGCGCCGAGTTCCTGGCCTTCGCCCAGGTGCTGGTCTACGTGGGCGCGATCTCGATGGTCGTGCTTTTCGCCGTGCTGCTGACCCGCCGCCAGTCCGGCGAAGGCGATTCGCGCGTGGCGGGCGCCGTGCGGCGGGTCGCGGCCGGTCTGGCGGTCGCGGCGCTCGTCGCCGGCGTGCTCGGCCGGGCCGTGCTCGCCGTGCCGCCCGCGTCGGCACCGGTTGCACCGCCGACCCTGGGCGTCCGCCAGCTGGGCGGCGAACTGGCGGACGGGCACGCGGCCGCGCTGCTCGCGGCGGGCGCGCTGCTGACCGTGGCGCTGATCGGGGCGGTGGTGCTCGCGGCGGGCGACGCCGGCCGCCTCGGGGAGGTTCCACCGTGAGCACCCTGACCCTTTGCCTGCTTTTCTCCAGCGCACTGTTCGCGGCGGGCCTCGCCGGCGC
>DATJUU010000185.1:0-15124 GCA_035502155.1 Opitutaceae bacterium | reverse complement strand
TCGGCGAAGTGCCGCTCCGAGGAGAGGTAGATGCCGTCGGTGTCCGCCTCCAGGATCGTGCAGCCGTTCTTGGCGAACTCGTCGATCAGCCGCTGCAGCAGCTCGCGCCCCTGCCGCGTGACCTCGGCCGCGAGGTCGCCGTCGCCGAAGCGCGCCGCGGAGAACCCGAGGTAGCCGTAGAACGAGTTGATGAGGATCTTGAAGCTCGCCTGCCGGGCCTGGTACTCCGTGCGCAGCTCCTCGGTCGGCGCGCTGCGGGCGAGCTGCTTGCAGTTCAGGCGGTAGTCCCGCAGGCGCGTGAGCAGCGGGATGAATACTTCCAAGGTGTCGCGCCCGGGGTGCCGGCCCATCGCCAGCAGCAGGCTCGGATAGAGCGACGCCACGTCGAAGTGCAGCACCTGGCGGTAGACCCCTTCCCGGAAGCTGCGGGTGTAGCCGCCCTCGAAGGGTGCCACCTCGGTGGAGAGCGGCGGGCAGCTCTGGCGCGCGTGGTAGTACTCCTCCAGGAACATCAGGTCGATTTTGCTGGTCGAGCCCCGCAGGGTCGCCTCCTGCAGGAGCATGGGGATCGACTTCAGCTGTTCGAAATAGGTCGGCAGCAGCAGGTCGGCGACGCCTCGCGTCTCGCGCAGGTCGTCGCCGAGGTAGGCTTCGAAGCGGGCGCGGTCCCGGCGGAAGGCCTCGTGGATGCGCCCGCCCTCGAGGTAGGTGCGCCCGTCCCCGCCCTCGTCGGTCACGCCGAGATGGATGGCCACGTCCTTCAACCCGTACGAGAGCATTTCGCGGGTGGCGATGTCGTGGAGCTGCACGAGCAGCAGGGTGTCGATCACCGCCCGGCCGGGCAGGTCGCAGCGGGGAAAGTCGATCCAGCGCTCGGCCACCTTGAGCCGGGCGTTGCGGAACGACGCCCGCTGGCCGAAGCGGCCCCAGGTGCAGGGCACGCGGTGGCGCCGGCAGCGCAGGCGCAGGTAATCGAGGTCGAACTTGAAGATGTTGTGGCCCTCGATAACGTCCGGATCCTCCTCCTCCAGCACGTCGATCAGGTCGAGCAGCAGGCGTTTCTCGGCGGCGTCGGTCTCCTCGGCCAGCACCAGCAGCCGCTGCCGGGCGCCGAACTGCAGTCCGATCGCGAGGATGCGGTCGCCCACGTTGCGCGCGTCGCTGAACCCGTCGGGGTCCGTGTGGCCGGTCTCGATGTCGAGCTGGCAGCGCCGCAGCTGCGGGAAACCCAGGTCCCCGAACAGCCGCAGGCGGCGCTGCAGCAGATACTGGTTTTCGAGGGGCCGGATCCAGTCGACCGCCGCGCCTTCAGGCACCTCGCGGATGAATTCCTCAAAAACCGCGCGGCCGGCGGCGTGCCCCAGCCAGCGGAACACGCCATCCCCCTTCAACTCCTCTACCTCGAGGCCCGCTACTCCGCCCGCGACGGCGGGGTCCCCGAGCCAGGCGAAGGGACGGAACTCGTCCGTGCGCACCGCGCGGCCGCCGTCCGCCGTGGAGACGGACAGCTGGGCGCGCCCGTCGTCGTCGATCCACACGCCGCAGAGTTCGCCCGCGGGGACTTTGGAGGCCGGTTCAGTCATGGGCAGGTTGCGGCCGCCGCAGTGCGCCGGGGCCACAGGGGGGATTCAGCCACAAAACCGGCCGGGAGCGCACTCCAATTCCACCCGGCCGCCGCTTCCCCGGGCGCCCGTTCAAAACGGCTTCAGGTAGACCATCGCCACGGCCACCAACACCAGGATGATGGCGAGCCAGGCGAACAGGCCCGCCTGCGCCCGCCGGCGGTACGCGATGCCGCTCAGCGCGGACAGGCCCAGCCAGCAGACGAACTTCACCACCAGCCATCCGGCCGGGGCGAAGTTGTACAAGCTCTGCCACATCCGCAGGCCGGTCAGCAGCATCACCAGCGCCGCCGACCCGGACCAGATCATCGTTCGCTTGCGCGTCTCCGGCGGCGCGGCGAAGGCGTAGAACGTGTAGCCCACCAGGATGAGGGCGGCGGACACGTGCAGGAAGTGGAGGAGGCTGAATTCGGTGGGACTCATGGGACCGGAAGTGCGCCGGCGAAGGATCGGGAAAATAGCGACACCCCGCCTGTGCCGTGCTCCCCAAAGGCTCCAATCCTTTTGTGGTAAGGTGGGCGCCTCCGGGCGGATTTTGCTCTCCGATTTACGGCCCAGCAGCGGCCGCCGCGGTTATGGCTCCCTAAAGATCGCAAAGGCAAAGAGCAGTTTTCTGAGGCACCACGAACACCGCAGGGTGTCGGCTGCACCCTAGGTCGCCGGCCGGGCCGGTCAAACCGGAAGCGGTGGTTTTTCCGACAATTTTTGCTTGCTCCAGCCGCGGGCGACCCAAAGCCCGAGCGCCGCGTCCGCCGCCACGACCTCGCCCGGCGACAGCGGCGCCCGCAGGCCAACGACCAGCAGCGCGCCGGTTGCCGCCATCAGCAGCACGTCGCTCCAGCGCTGCGCGGCCGCGCGCGCGAGCCCGACCACCAGCGTGGCCCAGACCAGCGTCCCGACGACAGCCGACATCCGGGCGAAGATCGCGGCCGTCTCGGGCCGCCCCTCCCGCGCGATTTCCAGCGCCAGCGTCCAGAAGAGCACGGTGTTGAAGTAGAAGAAGCCCACCGCCAACGCCGCGATCAGCTCCGGGACGACGGGATACCGGCCTTCGACGCCGCCCGGCGGCAGGCGGCTGGCCAGTGCGCAGCCGGAACAGCAATAGTAGGTCCGCCCCGGCTCAACCCGCCGCACGCGGAACGGCAGGCCGCAGTAGTGGCAGGGCACCTGGGGCATGCGGCGAGACTAGCGGAATTCCGCGGCGCCCACAATCCCCGGATCACCGATAACAGCGGCGCTTGTCGCCGGGAGAAGCCGCCACCCCGGACCCTCCCGTCCTCCTCAGCCCTCCAGCAGCGCCGCGTCCAGATGCTGGATGATCAGCTCCTGCAGCGTGGCGAGGAAGACGTAACACATGAACGCCTTCTGCAGGCGCGGCGTGAGCTGCGTGATGTCGAGGCTGCCGCTTTCCAGCGCGTCGTCCGCCACCCCGGCCAGCTCGCGGTCCCGCAGCCGCAGCCGGATCGCGGCGCACGCCCGCAGCACCCCCTCGGCGTTGGCCTCGTCGAAACCCACCACCCCGCCGGCGAAAAAGTCGCGGTCGAACATGGCGAGAAACTTCCGGCAGTCGTCGTTCTGCCCCTGCAGCAGCTCGTCGCGCCAGCCGGCGCGCAGCTCCGGGTCGACGTCCTGCAGCTGCTGCGGCGCCGCGAGGCGCCCGGTGAGATCGCCGACCGTCTCCTTCATCAGGTCGAGCAGCGGCGCCACGACCTGCAGGTTGAGCTTGACCTCAATGCGCCTCATCGGGAACGAGGATGGCGGTGAGATGCCATTGCTGGAGGGTGAAGACGTAGGCCTCGGCCTTTTCGCGCACGCCGGTCCAGACCACCGAGCGGCCCTGCTCGTGCACCTCGAGCATGTGGCGGCGGGCGGTCGGCTCGTCGAACCCGAACACGCGCCGGAAGACGAGGACCACGTAGGACATGAGGTTCACCGGATCGTTGAGCACGACGACCCGCCACAGGCCGGCGAGGGCGAGTTCGGTCTCCGGACGGGCGGCGGGGGCGGTTTCGGACCTGGCGGTCGGCGGGATCATCGGGGGGCAGCCGCCCGGGCGCCGGCCACCGCCGCGCGCACGCGGTCTGCAGCCTCGGCCAGCGGCACCCGGGCCACAGTCTTTTCCGCGCGCCATTTCATCTCGATGATGCCCTCCTTCAATCCGCGACCCCCCACGGTGATCCGGAGGGGCACGCCGATCAAGTCGGCGTCCTTGAATTTCACCCCGGGGCGCTCATCGCGGTCGTCGACGAGCACGTCGGCGCCGGCCGTCTCGGCGGCCGCGGCCAGCTCGAGCGCCCGCTCCAGCGCCGCCGGCACCGCCGGGTCGAGCAGCGTCACCAGCACCTGGAACGGGGCCGTGGTCCACGGCCAGATCACGCCGTCGGCATCGTGGCCCTGCTCGACCACCGCCTGGAGCGTGCGGCTGATGCCGATGCCGTAGCAGCCCATCACCATCATCCGCGTCTGCTTCTGCGCGTCGGTGTAGGTCGCGCCGAACTTTTCGCTGTATTTGGTGCCGAGCTTGAAGATGTGGCCGACCTCGATCGCGCGGCAGAGCTGGAGCGGCTGGCCCGACTTCGGGTCGGGCTCGCCCACCCGCACGCTGCGGAAATCGCCGAACTGGGTGACCGCCAGGTCGCGGACGACGTTGACGTGGCGGAGGTGGAAGCCGTCGCGGTTGGCGCCGGTGACGCCGTTGCCGATGAGGCGGATCGCGTGGTCGGCGTACACGCCGGCGAGCTGCTCCGGGTGCGCGATCGTCCCGCGCACGACGCCGAGGCTGCCGGGGCCCGCGCCCATGACCGGCCGGATTTCCTCGGCGGTGGCCGGGCGCCACAGGCCGAAGCCGAGCGCGCCGAGCTTCGCCTCCTCGAGTTCGTCCCCGCCGCGGAGCACGATGGCGAAGGGCTTGCCGTCGCCGACGTAGATCAGCGTCTTGAACTGCTGCGTGGCAGGCACGCCGTAGGGCGCCGCCGCCAGCGCGGCGATCGTGACCACCCCCGGCGTGGGAAACTCCTCCAGCGCGCCCTCGGGCGGCGCGTCGCGCAGGTCGGCCGGCACCAGGGCGCTGGTCGCCTTCTGGCGGTTGGCCGCGTAGCCGCCGGTTTCGCTGTAGAAAACGTCGTCGTCGCCCACCTCGGCGGGCACCATGAACTCGTCGGAGAAGCTGCCGCCCATGACGCCGGTGTCGGCCTCCACCGAGATGGTCTTGAGGCCGCAGCGGGCGAAGAACCGGGTGTAGGCCTGCTTCATCGCGAGGTAGCTGCGCGTGGCGCCCTCGTCGTCGGCGTCGAAGGAATAGGCGTCCTTCATCACGAACTCGCGGGCGCGCATCAGGCCGTAGCGCGGCCGGATCTCGTTCCGGAACTTGGTCGCGATCTGGTAGAAATTCTTCGGCAGGTCGCGGTAGCTGGTGATCTCGGCGCGGGCGAGCGGGGTGATGATCTCCTCGTGGGTCGGGCCGAGGACGAACTCGGGCTCCTGCGCCCCGCGCGCCTTCGCGCCGGCCTCGCCCGCGGCGTCCGCGCGGTACATGACCTCGCGGACGGCCGGCCAGCGCGGCCCCTCGCGCCACAGGTCGGCCGGATGCAGATGCGGCAGCCAGAGCTCGATCGCCCCGGCGGCGTCCATCTCCTCGCGGCAGATCTGGGTGATCTTGCGCAGCGAGCGCAGGCCGAGCGGCAGGTAGGTGTAGAGGCCGCCGGCGAGCTTGCGCACGAGGCCGGCCCGGAGGAGGAGCTGGTGGGACGCGATCTCCGCGTCCGCCGGGCTTTCCTTCAGGGTCGGGATGAAGAACTGGGTCCAGCGCGTCATGAGGTTCCGCTAGGTAAGACAACGGCGCGGCGGGGGGAAGCAAATTGATTTGCCGCGCCGGCCCGGCGGGCGGAAGGTGGCCCCGATCCATGACCGCGCCCGCCCCGCCGCCGAAGACGCTGCCGCTCCGCTGGGTGGTGATCGCGATCGTGGTCTTCATCGCCGGCTACACCTTCCTGCGGCTGCATTACGGCAAACGCGGGCGCGCCTTCGAGCCCTACCACGACCTGCGCGAGGAGGCCTCGGTCCAGCGCCTGCTCGGCCTCGGCTACAAGCGGATCCCGGTCCGTCTCGAACGCCCGGCCGAGGCGCTGCCGGCGGCCCGGATCGCGCCGGCGCCGGCGGAGATCACCGACGCCCTCGGCGGCCTCCCCGCCGAGCTGGACGGCGCGCTGGTGGCGAAACCCGCGCTGCCGGCCGAGGTCGAGGGCGTCACCGCACCGGGCGCCACCGCCCCCGCGGCCACCTACACCCTGCAGTTCACCTGCGCGCAGCCGGACTTCTCGACGCAGATCCGCGACGCCTATCTCTACCGCAAGGAGCACCAGCTCTTCCTCCTGCCCAACTTCGAGCGCATCCCCGGGCAGCTCCTCGCCCGCTCGAAGGAAAGCGTCGTGCTCGTCGATTTTCCCGTCCAGAGCCTGCCGCCCGGCCGCTACTCGGTCATCCTCTGCGGGCGAATTTCCTCCAAAAGCTGGCAATTCACCGTGCGCTAGCCCGAGGGGAGGAAGTCAGAGTTCAGCGGTCAGAAGTCAGCCGATCTCTGATCTCTGACCGCTGACTTCTGATCTCTGGCCTCCGACCTCTGACATTGACGGCGCGGGATGATTCGATGAGAACCGCATCGGCCTGAGATGAGCACCACCACCGCGCCCATCGTGACGATCAAGCCCGCGGACCTCCGCGGGATCCTGAAATACGTGCCGCGTTTCCAGGGGCAGACCTTCGTCATCGCCCTCGACGGCGCAATCGTCGCGGACGACAACTTCAGCAATCTGCTGATCGACATCGCCGCCCTGCGCAGCCTGGGCATCAAGCTGGTGCTCCTCCACGGCATCGGCCAGCAGATCCAGGAGCTGTCGAATGCGCGGAACATCCCGATCAGCGACGTCCACGGCACGGGCGTGACCGACGCCGCCACGCTCGACCTTGCCATCCGCGCCTCGGCCCGCGTCTCCCACCTCATCCTCGAGGGCCTGACCCAGAACGGCCTGAAGTGCGCGATCACCAACTCGGTGCGCTCGGTGCCGGTCGGCATCATCAAGGGCGTCGACCAGCAGTTCACCGGCCGGGTGGACCGGATCGACAAGGATTTCATCTCCCATCTGATCAGCGCCGACATCGTGCCGATCCTCTCGCCCATCGGCTTCGGGCCCGACGGCCACGTGCTGCGGGTCAATTCCGACCTGCTGGCCGCGGAGGTCGGCGAGGTGCTGCACGCGAGCAAAATCATCTTTCTGGCCCCGCTCCCCGGCCTGGTGATCGGCGGCGAGCTGCGGCGCGAGATCGCGATCGAGATGCTGCGCAATGTCCTCAAGGACCACCCCGAGACCATCGATGCCGAGGGGCACAGCAAGGCGGTGCACGCGGTGAAGGCGATCGAGACCGGCACGACCCGGGTGCACCTGCTCGACGGCCGCGTGTTCGACGGCCTGCTCAACGAGATCTTCTCCAACGAGGGCGTCGGCACGCTCATCTACGGCAACGACTACCAGCAGATCCGCAAGGCGACCCGCCGCGACGTGCGCCTGATCTACAACCTGACGCGCCACGCCGTGAAGCGCGACGAGCTGATCTACCGCACCCAGCAGGCGATCGAGAAGAACATCGACCAGTTCTTCGTCTTCGAGATCGACGAGAACCTCATCGCGTGCGTCTCCGTCACCTACTATCCGGAAAATCCGGAGCTGGCCGAGATCGGGTCGCTCTACGTGCTGCCGTTCTACCAGAACCGCGGCATCGGCCGGAAGATGGTCGATTACGCGTGCCTGATGGCCCAGGAGCACGGCGCCAAGACGGCGATGGCCCTCTCGACCCAGAGCTTTTCCTTCTTCATCTCCTCGTGCAACTTCGCCGAGACGGACAAGTCGGCCCTCCCTGAATCGCGGCTCAAGGCCTACGAGGAAAGCGGACGGAACTCGAAGATATTGGTGAAACCCCTGACCCCGCCGGCCGTCTAACCGGGGTATGAGAATCGCAGCAGCCATCCTGGTGCTGCTGATCCCCCTGGCGCTCAGGGGTGCGGGGGAGAAAAAGCAGCCCGATCCGAAGCACGTCTGGCCCGTCGCCGCGACGGCGGCGCCGGCGTCTCCCGCCGCCGTGCCTTTCGCCAGCTACCCCGACACCGGTCAGCTGATGAACCGGTCCGTGCAGGACCTCAGGGCGACGCTGGCGGAGCCGGCCGCACCGCGCCAAAGCCTGGACCACTTCGATTTGAGCCCGCGTGTCCGACTCGCGATGATGAGCCGGCCCCGGTGGGACCAGAGCGTCCTCGGCCGCGCGAGCCTGCACGTGCCGGTTTTCAGCCTGCGGTGGTGAGGCCGCGCGGCTAACGGTCCGTCAGCACCACCGCCAGCGCGAACCCGTCGTAGCCCTTTTCACCGACCGTCTGCACGACCGTGGCGACCACGCGGGCCTCCGCGGCCAGCGCGACGTTGAACCGCCGTACGCCCTGCACCGCCGCGTCGGTGCTGGCGGCGTCGACCACCGCGCCCTTGCGCACGACGTTGTCGGCGATGATGAGGGTGCCGGAGTGGGCCAGCTGGAGCGCCCACGAAAAATATTCGGCGTACCCGGACTTGTCCGCGTCGATGAAGATCAGGTCGAACGGCCCCGCGCCCCCGGCGACGAGCTGCGGCAGGGTCTCCTGGGCCCGACCCAGGCGCAGGTCGACCACGCCGGACACCCCCGCCCGCGCGAGGTTGGCCCGCGCCACCTCGGCGTGCTTCGCCTCGGCCTCCAGCGTCACCAACCGCCCGCCGGCGGGCAGCGCCCGCGCCAGCCAGATCGTGCTGTACCCGCCGAGGGTACCGATCTCGAGGATCCGGCGGGCCTGCACGCTGCGCGCCAGCAGGTGGAGCAGCTTGCCCTGCGCCGGCGTGACGTGGATGGACGGCAGGCCCGCGGCGGCGCTCGCCGCCAGCGCGGCGTCAAGCGCGGGATCGGGCGCCATGAGCAGGTCGGCGTAGTATCGATCAACGGCGGTCCAGGTCTCGGGATTCATGGGTGGACGGGGCGTGCGGGTGGCGCCGAGCACCGTGACGCCCGCGCGCCGCCGATCAAGTCGGAACCGCCGCCCGGCGCGCTTGACCGTCCGGCGCTTCTGAGGCACCGATGGACGCACCGATGACCCCCGCCCCTCCCCCGGGCGGCGCCGCGGATGCGGCGCGCCCCACCCCCAACGCCGGAGAATCGCGCCTGTTCGTGCTGCCGGACGGCCGCAACGTGATCTTCACGTTCGTGCTCGTCAGCTCGCTGTTCCTCCTCTGGGGCTTCTGCAACGGGATGATCGACGTCATGGACAAGCATTTCCAGGAGGAGCTGCACCTGACGCTGGCGCAGTCGGCCTGGGTGCAGTTCGCCCATTACCTCGGCTATTTCCTGATGTCGCTGCCCGCGGGGTGGCTGGCGATCCGCCTCGGCTATCGCGGCGGCCTCGTCGCCGGGCTGCTGCTGGTCGCGGTCGGCGGCCTGTGGTTCATTCCCGCCACGCACATCGCGCAGTTCTGGGCCTTCCTCGTCGGCGTCTGCGTGATCGCCTCCGGCCTGACCTTCCTCGAGACAATCGCCAATCCCTACACCACCGTCCTCGGGCCGCCGCGCTACGCCGCCACCCGCATCAACCTCGCCCAGTCCTGCAACGGCATCGGCTGGATCTTCGGGCCCGTCGCCGGCGCCCTGTTCTTCTACTCGAAGGATGCGGCCGGCGTGAGCACCGGCAGCCGGACCCTCTGGATTCCCTATGCCGGCGTCGCCGTCGTGGTCATCCTCCTCGCGGTCGTCTTCTCGTTCGCGCCCGTGCCCGACCTCAAGACGGAGGACGACTACCATCTGGACGAGGCCGATAGTGGCGCGCCCGCCGCGCCCCTCCGTCAGGTGCGGCCCGGACTGAACTACTTCCTCCTGCTGCTCAACACCGCCGTGCTGATCGGCGTGTTTGAGATGATCCTGTGGGTGATCCTGAGCACCGCCGGCGTTGCCCCCGGCGCGATCGCCGCGACGCTCTGGACCAGCGGCGCCGTGGCGCTGGTGGCGGCCTCCCTGCTCATCGGGCCCGTGGCGCGCAAACTCTCGCACCACAGCATCTGGTCGCACCCGCACTTCACGTCAGCGACGCTCGCGCAGTTCTTCTACGTCGCGGCACAGGCCGGGATCTTCAGCTTCCTGATCAACTACATGACCTCCGAGGTCCCGGCGATGCCGGCTTCCTGGACGACGGGCTGGCTGCAAAGCTGGTTCGAGGTCAGGAACGGCCTCGTGCATTTCAGCGACCGGGGCGCGTCCAACCTAGCCTCGCTGGGCTTCTTCTGTTTCCTGGTCGGCCGCTTCTCCGGCGCGGCCATCCTGAGCCGGATCTCCGCGCACAAGGTCCTCGGGCTCTACGCCACGATCAACGTCGCCGTCTGCGGCCTCGTCTTCCTGAAGCTCGGCTGGGCCTCGGTGGCAGGCGTGTTCCTGAGCTATTTCTTCATGTCGATCATGTTTCCCACGATCTTCGCCCTCGGCATCTTCGGCCTCGGCGTGGGGGCGAAGCGGGCGTCCGGCTACATCGTCATGGCCATCATGGGCGGCGCGATGCTGCCGAAGCTGATGGGACACGTGGCCGACGTCTACGGCATGTCGCGCAGTTTCATCGTTCCGCTCGCCTGCTTCGCGCTCGTGGCGCTCTACGGCTGGTGCTGGCCGAAGCTCAGCCAGGCCGAGTCGCTGAGCGGCGCTTCGCCGGCCCGCGGGCATTAGCCGCCATTGCCGTCTGCGCCGGCATCCGTTCTTGCCCCTTGGGCGGTCCTCTGGTTGAGAGAACGCGCTCGTTTCCTTGCTCAGCCCGCCGGCTTTCCGCCCGCTGACTTCTGACCGCTGGCCTCTGACTTCTGAAAAAAATGCCCAAGCCCGATCTCACCCGCAAATTCTCCTCCATCGTGCATGACGGCGCCGACCGCGCCCCGAACCGGTCCATGCTGCGCGCCGTCGGCTTTCAGGACGCCGATTTCCAAAAAACCGTCGTCGGCATCTCCTCCACCTGGAGCATGCTCACGCCCTGCAACATGCACATCGACGCCCTCGCCCGCGAGGCCGGCGCCGGCGCCGACGCGGCCGGCGGCAAGTCGATCATCTTCGGCACGATCACGGTGGCCGACGGCATCAGCATGGGCACGCTCGGCATGCGCTATTCGCTCGTGTCGCGGGAAGTCATCGCTGATTCGATCGAGACCGTGTGCGGCGCCGAAGGCTTCGATGCTCTCGTGACGATCGGCGGTTGTGACAAGAACATGCCCGGCTCGGTCATGGCCATGGCCCGCCTCAACCGGCCCTCAGTCTTCGTCTACGGCGGCACGATCCTGCCTGGCATCCACCCCGCCACCGGCAAGGAGTGCGACATCGTGTCGGTGTTCGAGGCGGTCGGCCAGCACGCGGCGGGCAAGCTGGACGATGCCGGCCTCAAGACAGTCGAGGCCTGCTCCATTCCCGGGGCCGGCGCCTGCGGCGGCATGTACACCGCCAACACCATGGCGTCGGCGATCGAGGCGCTCGGCCTCAGTCTGCCCAACAGCTCGTCCCAGCTCGCCATCAGCGAAGAGAAGAAGCAGGACTGCCGCCGCGCCGGCGAGGCCGCCGTCGCCCTCGCCCGGGCCGGCATCCGCCCGAGCGACATCCTGACCAAGCAGGCGTTCGAGAACGCCATCACGGTGGTCATCGCCCTCGGCGGCTCGACCAACGCCGTGCTCCACCTGCTCGCCATCGCCCACACCGCGGGCGTGAAGCTCTCCATCGATGACTTCACTCGCATCGGCAAGAAGGTGCCCGTGCTGGCCGACCTGAAGCCCTCGGGCCGCTACGGCATGGCGCATCTGTCCCGCATCGGCGGCCTCCAGCCGCTGATGAAAATGTTGCTCGATGCCCGCCTGCTGCACGGCGACTGCCTCACCGTCACCGGCCTGACGGTGGCGGAGAATCTGAAGAGCGTGCCGCCCTACCCCGCCAACCAGGACATCGTCCGCCCGCTGGCGAAGCCGCTCAAGAAGGACAGCCACATCCGCATCCTTTACGGCAACCTCGCACCGACGGGCGCGGTGGCGAAGATCAGCGGCCAGGAAGGCACGCGGTTCTCCGGCAAGGCCATCGTGTTCGAGTCGGAGGAGAACGCCCTGAAGGCCATCCTCGACGGACGCGTCAAGGCCGGCCACGTCATCGTCGTCCGCAACGAGGGCCCGGTCGGCGGGCCCGGCATGCGCGAGATGCTGGCGCCGACCAGCGCCGTCATGGGCAAGGGACTCGGCAAGGTGGTCGCGCTCATCACGGACGGGCGCTTCTCCGGCGGCAGCCACGGCTTCGTCGTCGGCCACATCACGCCCGAGGCAGCGGTCGGCGGCCCGATCGCGGTCATCAAGAACGGCGACCCGATCACGATCGACGCCGAGCAGAACATGATCTCGCTCGACCTGCCGTCCAAGGAACTGAAGGCGCGCCTCAAGGCTTGGAAGGCGAAGGCGCCGCGCGAATCCCGCGGCGTCCTGGCCAAGTACGCCAAGCTCGTGACCAGCGCCTCCGAGGGCGCCGTGACGGACAAAAATCTGTAGGTCCGGCCGTCGCCGGCGACCTTTGCTTCTCCGTCCCGATGGGCGCCTCCTTGGGCGCATTGTTGCCTGCCGGTAAATCGTAAGTGCCAGATGTGGCGTGTAATTAGATATCAATTAACCGCCACATAAGTCACTTTAAGTTGACATATGCTCGATAACCGTCACATATGACGCTTATGAAGATTACCGACAAAACCACCGGAGAGCGCATCTTGGTGGAGCTCGGCGAGCGCCTGAGCCGCCTGCGTCTGGACAGGAATCTGAAGCAGGCCGAGCTCGCCGCGAAGGCGGGGGTATCCCTTCGCACCGTCCAGCGTCTGGAGTCGGGCGCGGTGGCGACCCATCTGTCGGGATTCATTCGTGTCTGCCGTGCCCTGAATCTACTCGACCGCCTGGAATCGTTCCTCCCTGAGCCCATCCCCAGCCCGATCGCGCAAATCCAGTCGCGCGGCCGGCCGCGCCGCCGTGCCTCCGGCTCGCCGCCCGCCGAACGCGCCGCCGGACGCTGGACCTGGGGTGAGCCGTCATGAGCACCCTCGCCGAAGTACGATTATGGGGCCGCACGATCGGCGCCGTGTCGCTGGAGGACGGCGCCCGCCACGCCGCGTTCCAGTATGACCCCGCTTTTGCCCGGAGCGGCATCCAGGTCTCCCCGCTCGTCATGCCGCTCAGCGAGCAGGTTTATGTCTTCCCCGCCCTGCCGTTGCCGACCTTCCACGGCCTGCCGGGGCTGCTCGCCGATTCGCTGCCCGACCGGTTCGGCAACGCCCTGATCGACGCCTGGCTGGCCACCCAGGGGCGCACGCCCGAGAGCTTCAACGCGGTGGAGCGCCTCTGCTACACCGGCGCCCGCGGCATGGGCGCGCTGGAGTACGCGCCGACCTTGGGCCCGAGGCCGCGGCGGGCGACCAAGATCGAGATCGACGCCCTGGTCCAGCTCGCGTCCGAAATCCTCAGCCACCGGGACCAGCTGCGGGTCAGTTTCGCCAGCGCCGCCCGGAAGCAGGCGCTGCAGGACATCCTGCGGGTCGGAACGTCGGCGGCCGGCGCCCGGGCCAAGGCCGTCATCGCCTGGAACCGGCAGACGGACGAGGTGCGTTCCGGCCAGGTGCAGGCCGGCACGGGCTTCGAGTACTGGCTGCTCAAGTTTGACGGCGTGGCCGGCAACCGGGACAAGGAACTCGACGATCCCAAGGGCTACGGCGCCATCGAGTATGCCTACCACCTCATGGCCCTCGCCGCGGGCGTGTCCATGAGCGAATGCCGGTTGCTGGAGGAACACGGCCGGCGCCATTTCATGACCCGCCGCTTCGACCGGCTGGCGGGCGGCGAAAAGCTGCACATGCAGTCGCTGGGCGCGCTGGCCCACTTCGACTTCAACACGCCCGGCGCCCATGCGTACGAGCAGGCGTTCCTCACGATGCATCAGCTCGGGCTCACGCCGGGCGAAATCGAGCAGCAGTTCCGCCGGATGGTGTTCAACGTCGTCGCGCGCAACCAGGACGACCACGTCAAGAATATCGCCTTCCTGATGGACAAGGCGGGCCGCTGGTCCCTCGCGCCGGCGTTCGACGTCATCTACAGCTTCAATCCGGCCGGCACCTGGACGTCGTCCCACCAGATGACGATCAATGGCAAGCGCGACGGCTTCACGCTGGCCGATTTCCGGCGGTGCGCGAAATCCGCCTTCCTGCCGCGCGGGCGGGCCGAGGCCATCGTTGACGACGTGCAGGGCGCCGCCCGCCGCTGGCCCGAATTCGCCGACCGGGCGGCGGTGCCGGTTCCCTGGCGGGATCAGATCCAGCGCGACCTGCGGCTGGCGTTTCCTGCCAGCTGATCGTCGCGCCTTCGTCGCGTCGGCGCGGCCACGCACCCTGGCCGGGCAGGACCGGCATGCGCGCGGCACCCCGTCCCAATCGTCAAACGATTCCGAAGATGGTTACCTTGAATCTTTTGACTTTGTCCGGGCGCGCCGGTCTGTTACCGGTTTCGTTCGCGGCTCCGCCGCCGCGCCCTCGTTTCCCGCCCTATTTCTCTCATCCTCTCATTCACCCATTCTCTGCCTTCCATGTCCTGGTCCCGATTCAAGGAGTTCACGTTCCAATTCCCCCGCGTGGGGGTATCGATCGACCTCAGCCGCCTGCCGCTCCCACCCGGCTACCTCGAGCAGATGGCGGGGCGGATGGAGCACGCGTTTGTGGACATGGGCGCCCTGGAAAAGGGCGCGATCGCCAATCCGGATGAGAAGCGGATGGTCGGCCACTACTGGCTGCGCGCGCCGAAGCTGGCCCCCACCCCGGAAATCGCCGGCGCCGTCACCGCGACGCTGGCCGCGATCAAGGACTTCGCCCGCAAAGTCCACCGCGGCGAGGTCGCCGGCCCGGCCGGCCGGTTCCGCGAGCTGCTCGTCATCGGCATCGGCGGCTCCGCCCTCGGGCCGCAGTTCGTCGGCCACGCCCTCGGCCGCCTGAAGGCCGGGCCGGACCGGATGCGGGTCCACTTCTTCGACAACACCGACCCGGATGGCATCGACTACGTGCGCAAGACGATCGGCAGCCAGCTGAAGCGCACCCTGGTCGTCGTGATCTCGAAATCCGGCAGCACGCCGGAGACGCGCAACGGGATGCTGGAGGCCGCCGCCGCGTTCCAGGCGGCCGGCCTCGAATACCCGAAGCATTTCGTCGCCGTCACCGGCGAGGGCTCGAAGCTCGACCAGACGGCGCAGGCCGAGGGCTGGCTCGCGCGCTTTCCGATGTGGGATTGGGTCGGCGGACGCACCTCGGAGCTGTCGGCGGTCGGCCTGCTGCCCGCCGCGCTGCAGGGCTTCAGGATCGACCAGATGCTCGCGGGCGCGGCGGCGATGGATGAGGTCACGCGGAGGCCCGCGCTGCG